>JAQGMZ010000154.1 GCA_028292045.1 Polaromonas sp.
ATCGCGAAGCTGTCGTGGCTGCCAAAAATCGACGAGCCGGGCAGCGTGGTGACAGTCTGCTTGCCGGCGTTGATCAGGTCGGCGTCCACTTCGCTCTCGGTCGGAAACGGGCCGATGCCGAGCATGCCGTTTTCCGACTGCAGCCAGACTTCCTTGTCGCTGGGTACGAAATTGGCCACCAGGGTGGGAATGCCGATGCCCAGATTCACGTAAAAACCGTCTTCGAGTTCCTGGGCGGCGCGTGCGGCCATCTGGTCTTGGGTCCATGGCATGCTCAGGCTCCTTGCTGGCCGCTGGCGGCCTTGACGGTGGATGGAATGGCGGGTTCATCGGCAGTGATGATGGCCGCTTGCGCAATCGCGGCCTGGGCTTCGACTTTCGCCAGGACGGCATCCACCGGCGCTTCAGTGACGGTGCGTTTTTCGATGCGCTTTTCAGGATTCGGGTTATGCACGATGCGGTGCACGTAAATGCCGGGCAGGTGGACCTGGTCGGGCTCCATGTCACCGGTTTCGACCACCTCCTCCACCTCGACGATGCAGATTTTTCCGGCCATGGCGGCAGCGGGGTTGAAGTTGCGCGCCGTCAGGCGAAACTGCAGGTTGCCCGACTTGTCGGCCCGGTGCGCCTTGACCAGCGCCACGTCAGGCAGCAGGGCGCGTTCCATGACGTAGGTTTCACCGTCGAATTCCCGCAACTCCTTGCCCTCGGCCACCAGGGTGCCAACGCCGGTCTTGGTGAAAAACGCCGGAATGCCGGCACCGCCGGCGCGCAGCTTTTCGGCCAGCGTGCCCTGGGGCGTGAATTCAAGCTCCAGCTCGCCGGCCAGGTACTGCCGCTCGAATTCCTTGTTCTCGCCTACATACGACGAGATCATTTTGCTGATTTGGCGTGTTTCCAGCAGCTTGCCCAGGCCAAAGCCGTCAACGCCGGCATTGTTGGAGATCACGGTCAAATCCTTGACGCCCGAGTCGCGCAGCGCATCGATCAAGGCTTCGGGAATGCCGCACAAGCCGAAGCCGCCGACGGCCAGCAACTGCCCGTCCTTGACAACGCCCTTCAGGGCGGCTTGCGCAGAGGGAAAAAGTTTTTTCACCAAAATGTCTCCTTGTTTCATTCACCCCTAAGACGCCGCTCGGACGCCCGTCCAGGCCATTACGATACTACCTATTGCATTACGTAGTACTTCTTAAAGGTTTGCCCTGATGTCAACGGATTACCAACTGGCTTTCGATCTGGCGCCGGTGGGGCTTGTGTTGTCCCGCAACCGCTCGATTCTTGATTGCAACCAGCATGTGTGTGAAATGTTTGGCACCACCCGCGAAAGGCTGGTAGGCCAGTCGTTCATCATCTTGTACCCGACTGCGGACGAGTACGAGCGCATCGGCGCCCGCATGCTGCCCATCCTCAACGCCACAGGCATGTACTCGGACAACCGCATCATGAAGCGGGTGGATGGGCGCACCAAGGATGAAACCTTCTGGTGCCATGTCACGGGCCGGGCGCTGAACCGCAGCGTGCCGCATGAGTCGGGTATCTGGACATTTGAAGACCTGAGCGCCAACCGCCCCGTGACCGCAGAGCTGACGGCCAGGGAACGCGAAGTGGCAGCCCATTTGATGCGCGGCCTCACGTCTAAAGAGATCGGACGCGCCTTGATCATCAGCCACCGGACGGTGGAAATCTACCGGGCGCGCCTGATGCGCAAGTTCAAGGCGTCCACCACGGCAGACCTGGTGCAAAGGCTGATGGCAGGCGACTGAGCGCCTGCGTTCGAAAAAATCAAAGGCCCGCTTCGGGCCGAGGCGCCCCAGCCGCCGGCCTAGGCATTGTCAAGGTCGGGCTCGTGGCGGATCGACTCGCGCGCGCGGTGGTCGCGCAGCTTGCCCAGCGTGTGTTCCAGCAGGCGCTTGAGCTTGTCGCTGGCGCCGCGAAAGGCTTCGTCCTGGTTGGCACCATGGTGATTGACCGCGACCGGCTCGCGATTGGCCAGCCGGGCTTCCATCATGCAGCGCGTGTGGTCGGCGCTGACTTTTTCGCCATTCTCGTCGCTCATGTGCACTTCGATGCGGGTGATGTCGTCCTTGTAGCGGCTGAAGGACCCGTTCAATTCGGCATTTGCCCAGCGTTCGAAGGTTTCGCCGGTGTCAATGCTGTGGTTGGAGTTAACTTGGATTTGCATCTGCTGGTTTCCTTTTTCGGGGAAGCGCAGCACCTGGCCGGATGGCTGTGCTGCAGGGGACACCGCCATCAAGGCGGAGGGGAAATTCATTATGTTCTTGTGGGCTGGCAATGCCTGTAGTCCACATTCTTCACCGGGGTGTTCGGCCAGGCTGCCTTGGCAAACCGATGTTCAGGCTGCCTTCATGGCGTCAACCACGGCAGCGGCCGTGCGAAATGCCTCGGCCGCCGCCGGCACGCCGCAATAGACAGCCGCGTGCAGCAGCACTTCCTGCAGTTCGGCCGGCGTTGCGCCATTGTTGAGCGCGCCGCGCACATGGCCCTTGAGCTCCTGCTGCCTGCCCATCGCCGTGAGCATGGCCACGGTGATCAGGCTGCGCGTCTTGATATCCAGGCCGGGCCGCTGCCACACATCGCCCCAGGCCTTGGCGGTGATGTGCTCCTGGATCGGACGGGTGAAATCGGTCATGCCCGCCAGGGCCGTGGCGACAAATTCCTCGCCCATGACCTGTGTGCGGGTGGCCAGGCCTTTTTCGTAGTTTGCATCCATGGGGCATTGACTCCTGAAAAATTTATCAGCATAACGTCAGACTGGTATTCACCGTGAACCACCGGCCCTGCGCGCAGCGCCCATTTTTGCCCAACCCCGAAGGAAACCACCCATGCCGCCTCGCTACCCTGCCCCCGACCTCAATGAACTGCCCGACGACATCAAAAGCAAGGTGCTTGAAGTTCAGGAAAAAGCCGGCTTCGTGCCCAATGTATTTTTGGCGCTGGCCCGGCGGCCCGCCGAATGGCGCGCGTTTTTTGCCTACCACGATGCGCTGATGCTCAAGGAGGCAAGCGGCAATCCGAACGGTTCGCTGACCAAGGGCGAACGCGAAATGATCGTGACCGCCACCAGCGCAGCCAACCACTGCCTGTACTGCGTGGTGGCGCATGGCGCGATTCTCCGCATCCATGAAAAGAAACCGCTGCTGGCCGACCAGGTGGCGGTGAACTACCGCAAGGCCGACATCTCGCCGCGCCAGCGCGCCATGCTCGACTTTGCGATGAAAATCTGCCTTCGGTCGGGCGAGGTGGCCGATGCCGATGTCGAAGCGCTGCATGCGCACGGTTTTGACGATGAGGACGCCTGGGACATCGCCGCCATCACTGCGTTTTTCGGCCTGTCCAACCGCATGGCAAATTTCAGCGGCATGCAGCCCAACCCGGAGTTTTACCTGATGGGGCGGGTGCCCAGGCCGGGGCCGACTGCAAGCGTGAGTTGATGAAGCATCCAGCCAGCCGGGCAACCGGGCAACCGGGTTTTTAGCCTGCAGCCTGAAAGACCAGAACCGCATTGGTTCCGCCAAATGCAAAGGAGCTGGACAGCAAGGTCCGGATCAAAACCCCTTCGCGTGCGGCATTGGCCACATAGTCCAGGTCGCACAGCGGGTCGGCCTGCTGTAGGTGCATGGTCGGCAGCGCAACCGAATGCCGCATGGACAGGATGGACAGCACGGCCTCAAGCGCGGAAGTCGCGCCCAATAAATGACCGTGCAGCGCCTTGGTCGCGCTGATGGGAATGCTGCTGGCGCGGCTTCCGAACACGGCCTTGACGGCAGCAGTTTCAACGCTGTCATTGGCCAGTGTGCCGGTGCCGTGGGCGTTGATGGCATCGATTTGCGACGCATCGATCCGCGCCGAAAGCAGCGCGGCCCGCATGGCCGCCGCCTGGCCTTCAACGCCCGGCCGCGTGACATGCCCTGTATCGGTGAAAAGGCCGTAGCCGATGACCTCGCCGTGAATCCGGGCACCACGCGCCGCCGCGCGCTCCCAGGGTTCAAGCACCAGCATGGCGGCGCCCTCGCCCAGCACCATGCCGCTGCGGTTTTTGGCAAAGGGTTTGCAGGACGAAGCCGGGTCGCCCTCATCGACCGTGGCCACGGTCCGCAGCGCTTCCCAGGCCTTCATGGAACCCAGGGCCAGCGGCGCTTCGGTGCCGCCGGCAATGGCCAGGTCGAGTTCACCGCGGCTCAAGCGCAGCCAGGCTTCCCCGATGGCCACGGCCGATGAAGAACAGGCGGTTGAAAATGTAAGGTTCGGCCCGCTCAGGCCATGCTCGATGCCAATCCAGGCAGCCGGCGCATTGTGCATGCCCATCAGGATCGTGAAGGGCTTGATGCGGTCTGACTTCTCGCCGTAAAGCGTCCGGTAGCCTTCGTCGATGCTGGAGATGCCGCCCATGCCGGTGCCGATGAAAACACCAGCGCGGCCGCGTTCCGGCTCCGTGAGTCCGGGCTGGGCATCGGCCATCGCCTGGCTGGACGCCGCTAGCGCAAACTGGCTGCAGCGGTCCAGCATGCGAAGCCTGGGCGGGTCAATATGTTGCATTTCGGCAAAGCCTTCGACCGTGGCGGCAACAGGCGCGGCCAGACGGCCCATCGACGCAAGGTTCAGCTTTCGAATGGCAGAGCGACCGGCGCGAGCGGCTGCGAAAGCGTCGGCGGCGCTGTGGCCCAGGGGCGACACCACGCCCAGTCCGGTAACCGCAACCCGCATCACGGCGAACCGGGTGCGGCAGACTCGGGCGGCATGGGTGGCTGCGGCCGAACATGCTGAGCCGCAGCCAGCTGGTCTATGTAGCGCGCCACATCACCGATGGTCAGCAGCGCTACCGGCTCGGGCGGCAGGACGATCTTGAATTCGTCTTCCACATTGAACAGCAGGTCTGCTACGCCCAGCGAATCTATCCCCAGGGCTTCAAGCGGCGCGTCCTGGGTGAGCTGGCCAGCGGCGAGCTTGTAGTCTTTCATCAAGATGGCGCACAGGCGGTCGAAAGTCGAAGGCAGCGGCATTTTTGCTCCTTAATTGGCATCAAACCGGGTTGGCGGGGCAGCGGCCAGGCGGCCACGGCTGGCACCGTCGCCCGAGGCGAGCCAGGCAACCGTGGCCGGGCTGGGGGCGCAGCTGATTTTTCCACCGTGGCGTGCGCCCTGCGTCAGGAGCGCAGGCCAGCGCGCCAGCAGACCGAGAAATGGCGAGGTCAGCCGGGGCCGCATGGCCAAGTGCGCAAACCCGGCGGCCAGGCGAAGCCGCGGCGTGAAATGCCGGCGCCAGTCAGCCGCATATCGCTGGCCAACCCCGGACTGCCAGGCTGCGTCGTTCAAGCCACCGGCCTTTGGCGCGGCTTGCAGCAGTTGGGCGCACAGCAGCCAGGCAGACTGCAGGGCCATGCTCATGCCTTCGCCGATGATCGGATGCGCCTCGCCGGCGGCATTGCCGATGCGAAACACCGTGTCGTCAGGCTGCAGCCGAATGCCCGGAGCTATCGGCCCCGTCGCCAGCCAGGGGCCCAGGCGATGCGCGCCGCCCAGCGCCTGTGCCACGCCAGTGCAGGCCTGCTTTAGATAAGCCTCGACGGTTTCGCCTGCACCCAGGCCGGGAAACTGCCGCCGGCACGCTTCTAGCCGGTCTTCCCGCAGGCAGCAGGCCAGCGTGGCCATGCCCTGGTCGGCCAGCACCATGCCGCCATAACCGCCAGTGAACGACAGTATGGGTAGCAGGCCCGGCGCAAGGCGGGCAGCCTGAAAATTGGCCTTGAAGGCAAAAAGGTCGCTGGGCCGGCGCGCAAGCCGCCTTTCGGCGCGGCCCGGGCGCAGGTGCTCCCAGGAGCCATGCGCGGCAACCAGCACCGGCGTCTGCAAAATCTCAGTGTGCTCGGACCCGATGGCGCGGATTTCACACCAGTGGCCCGCCTCATTTTTGCCAAGCGCCTGCACCGACCACGGCTGCAGGATGGTCGCACCGCTGGCCCTGGCTTGTTCGAGCAGCAGCGTGTCCAGGGTTTCCCGGCCAAGCGCCCTGCCCCAGGCATGGTCGGGGTGCGCGGCTGCGGGCAGGTCGGCCACCAGCGTCCGCCGCCCCTGCATGAGCGCTACCTGGCGCAGTTCCGGGCCGGCGCTGAGTGCAAATTGTTTACCGATGCCCAACGCATCGAGCAGCGGCAGGTTGCTGGCCGCCATGCATTCCCCGCAGACCTTGCGGCGCGGAAAGCGCTGCTTTTCAACCAGCGCCACGGACCAGCCTGCACGCGCCAGCAAAATGGCGGCTGTCGAGCCTGCCGGCCCGGCGCCGATCACGACCGCATCGAAACGGGTTTTCACGGCAAAGACCCCGCGTTGGCCGGCACGCGCCGCCGGGCGAGAAAACAGTGGCTGAACAGCCCGGCAGCATAGTCGCGTGTGGTCCAGCCAGACCGCAGCCCCGGCCACAGGGCGCCAAGCTCCTGGTCCCGGAATCCGGCATGGACGCTGAGCACGGCGTCCTCGCGCGTCACCGCGTTGGCGCCTATCGCGCCGACCAGATGGCTGCCCGCCAGCGCCAGGCTCGCGCGGCGCGGTTCGCAGGCAAAAAAACACCTGGTTCGCGATTCGATCGCCGCCAGCAGCGCGCCCAGCAAAGGCGCTTCGAAATGATGAAGAAACAGGCTGGCAACGATGACGTCCCATGGCTGAACCGCATCGCTGCCATGGCGCGGCTGGACGCCTGCCCAGTCGAAAACGTCGTTGACCTGGGGGCGGGCTGTCCAGCCCAGGCGCGCATAGCCGTCCAGCGTCTGGCGGGTGACCAGGTTCTGCCGGTCCAGCAGCGTGATGTCGACCGGCGGCCAATGGCTTGCAAGCATGCCCGCAACCGCCAGCATCAGGCTGCCGTCCCCTGCGCCAAGTTCCAGAATCCTCAGCGGCTTCGGGCCTTGGGAAGCCGCCACCGCACCCTGAAGCGCCCTGACCAGAATGCCGCGCGTGCCCATGAACCGATGGATACGCTGCAGGTCGCGCCGTGAGCGAATCGCAGCCGGGTCATTTTCGTCCAGGCTGTCGAGCGTTTCGGCGGCAACGATGCGCGGCATCATCGTTCAGGCCGGACCTGGAGCAAGGCACCGTGGCAGCTGAACCCGGCGCCAAACGACGACAGCCACCACCAGCCCCCAGGCGCTTCGTCACGCAATGCAGCCTGCAGCACAAAATAGACAAAGGCGCTGGACAGGTTGCCGTATTCGCGCAACATGGCCGCGCTGTGGCGCAGGTCGTGGGGTGAGAGTTCCAGCCGGTGCGCCAGGGCGGCCAGCACATCCCGGCCGCCGGCATGCATGATCCAGGCGCTGATGTCGTGGCGGCCAAGACCGGCCCGCTGCAGCACCGTGCCCAGCACCTGCTGCGCATAGTCTGCCGCCAGGGCCGGCACTTCCCGCGTTAGTATGTTGCGCAGCATGCCCGAACGCTGCTCGAACTTCAAGGCGTCCCGCCGGGATGGCTCCATCAGGGAAGCGCTGTCCTTCCATTCGACCTGCCGGCCGGACTCGCCAGGGTCAAGCGACAGCAGCGCAGCGCCGGCGCCATCGCCAAATAGGCAGGCGCTTATCAGCACGCCCGGGTCATTGTCGAGGTACATCGCTGCGCTGCTCACTTCAACGCAGACCGACAGTACTTTGGCGCAGCTCCCGGACTTCAGCAGGGCAGCACCCAGCTGCATGTTCGGCAGCGCAGCGGCGCAGCCCTGGCCGACCAGGTCAAACGCCTGCACGTCGGGCCGCAGGCCCAGCCGCTCGGCTACGTGCCCAGACAGGCCGGGGCACAGGTAGCCGGTGCAGGTGCTGACCACCACGGCATCTATGTCTTGCGCAGCGCACCCCGCGCTGTGGAGCGCACGGGCCGCAGCCTGGCTGGCCAAGGCAGGCGCATGGCGTAAAAACCGTTGGGCCAGTGTGTCCGGATCTATGCAGAAAACATCGGCGAGCGAATCGACCGACAGCCAGCGGGCGTCTATGCCGTTGTCGCGCTGAAGCACGGTACGCGCCACCAGATGGGCGCGGGTGTCGAGCCGCTCAAACCAGCTGGAGTTCTGGAACGCTTCCAGGCATTCGGCTTTTGTGTAGCGACAGGGCGGCGTTGCGGTGCCAAGACCGAGAAAATACATGGATCAGCGTGCCTGGTTAAAAGACAGGCTTCCAGCGTACGGCCTTTCAAAATACTTTGGTGCCCCTGATTGGGTGCATCAGCCGGTAGGACAGGGCCGCTAGCTGCACGGCTGGCCGCCGACAATGCGAATGAAAACAGGACCCACGAAAGTCGGGGCTCCAGGCACTGATTGCCTGGAGCCCCGAAAGGTGGGTGAATCTGCGCCGGCTTGGCACCAACTCAATTCACGATCACTTCAGCAGTTCAGCAGGCATACCGGGCCCAGAAATAGGTGCTGATGGTCGGGTTGTAGCCTGGGTTGGCAACCTTGGCGATGTACATCACTCCCTTGGCGTAGGTCACCACGCTGCCGACCGCGTACTGTTTGCCTTGAGTCCAGGCTGTGCTGCTGCAGCTCGGCTTTGGTGCGACGACAGGCGTTGGCGTCGGAGCAGGAGCAACGACTGGAGCCGGAGCAGGTGCCGGGGCAACCGAAACAGCGCAGAAGTACTGGGACCAGAAGTAGGTACTGACTGTCGGGTCGTAACCAGGGTTGGCCACCTTGGCGATGTACTGCTTGCCGCCTGGGTAGGTCACGATGCTGCCGACCGCATATTGCTTGCCTTGCACCCACGCTGGACTGGTGCATGCGGGTACCGGCGTTGGCGAAGGGGCTGCAATGGGCGTTGGCGCCGGCGCCGGTACAGGCGCAGGTGCAGGTGCAGGTGCAGGGGCAGGTACCGGCGCTGGCGCCACATACCCCACGGCGGCCTTGAAGATGTTGAAGAACTGGTAGTTCGACTGCGCCACGCCGCTGTACGCGTTCAGGTTGGTGGAAGCATTGGTGGCCTGGGCCTGATCGCGTTGAAAGGACCAGTATGAAAGCAGGCCGACGCCATTGGCCTTGGCAAAGTCGGCAATCGTTTTAGCGTCAACCAGCGAAAGAGTCGACCCGTCGTCGTTCTTCCCGATCATGGGCGTCATTCCCATCATGGCATGCAGTTGCGCCTGGGTCTTGTTCGGGTAAATGGTGGCCAATTGGCTTGCAGTGGCCTGAAACGTCATGATGGATGCCTGCGCCACGGTAGAAGGCACCACCATCGTGCGGAGGTTTTCTAAGCCAAAGCTCATGGTCATGACATTGACCATGCTGATCTGCACGCCTGCAGCGGCTGTTGTCCTCAACAAGTTCATGGAGTTGCTGTCGAGACCGCGCAGCCACCCAGGCAGGGTGAACGAGGTATACAGGTCGGGGTACTTGGCCTGAAGCCGGAGCAATACGCGCGTCCTTCGGGCAGTGCCATCGACGTCCAGGAGCTGGTGGCCTTCGACATCCCAGTCGATTCGGCGGCTTCCCGAATCAACAATGACCTTGTCCAGCAGATTGAACAGCTGGTTGTCGTCTTTGCATGCTATTTCGGCATAGACGCCGTTTTGTCCACCGAAAGAAATAATGACGCGGCCGCCTGAACCAACAAAAGTGCGCGCATCGGGAAGCTTGTTCAGCAAATCAGAATGAAGGGCGCAGCTGCCATCGGTGATGGCAAAAGCGAGTGTCGCGCTCTCCAGTCCTGCAGCCCTTTTAGCCTCGGTCAGGGTTCCAGGACTCCAGGCATGAAAGTAAGGCGCAACCTCCAGGGCGATGGCAGCTTGGCTCAAGCACATCAGGACCGCGGCTGTTCCAACAGCAGCGATTTTTGAGAAATTACGTTTAAGCATAAAAATCCATTCAAATTGTAAAAATCGTCAGAAAACTACTGAACAAAAAACCAACTGAGCCGTCTTTTCACTTATTGAAGTGATTTCCCGTAAGTCAATACGACCCTGATCAACTACCTATGAATGCCGGTCCAAGGCTTCAGGTTTTTGAAACCCAAGCTCAAGCTCAACATTGGTTTGAATCGTAATGGGTACCCAGTAGTCTTGAAATTACAAATTTTGAATAAATTTAAAGCGTGATCCTACAAAAAATGTAGTCATTGACCTACAAATTTTTCAATTTATATTGCTCTTTTATTTTGATATCCAATAAATTCAATCATTGTGCGATGCACAATTTCTGAAAAATCAGGGGATTTTTACAGTAAGAAAGTCAACTGCAAAAGGTTGAAGGCAAGTTCGTCGCCTGTAGAAAATCAAGCTCATCAATAAAATGAGCCAATATTATGTATATGTGAAAATACTAATAATATTGTAATAAATTACAATTATTTATCACATACTCAATTCTTCTCTATTGCAAGATATTTTTTGAATTAAATAGTAACCTTGCTTTGTTACTTAAAACTTTTCAAGTTACAAAATAACAATTACTTACTAATATCTTGCATGAGCACCAAATAAACATGACTTATGTCGTGTTTGCGATGCGCAGTGAGAATATGTAATCAAATTCATCACTTTTGTAGGATCAAAACTACTTTATGTAGGACATTTCTTACTTCAAAAGTGAATATGCAGACTGATGGCCGACGCAAAGGAATACAGCACAAGAAGTTGCGTCTTCTGTAAAGCGCAGGGACCCGCAAGGACAGTGTCCAGTCGTGGTTGGTAATTCAGTACGCGCCGGTACGGCCTAGGTGTCCGAAGGGATTGGTTGTTGGCTGGCCATGGGCCATCAGACAGCGCCCGCTCCATCCTCGACAAAGCAACCGGCCCCCACGAATGCGCTGCCAGTGCAGATGGGCCGTACGGCGAATGTGCGGTGCCCCTTTGCGCTCAGGTAAATTCAGGTAGCAAGCAGCGTACTGGCTGCCTGATCTGCGCACACATCAGACCAGTTCAGGATTCCACATGCTGGCGCATCCACGCCGGCAGTGTTTTGGCTTTCTGGGCCGGAAAATCCACCCAGATCGTGGTTGCGCCACCCGCTGCGCACAGTACGCCGGGCTGGTCGCTGCGTTCCATGGTGGCCCAGCTTTCAAAGGTTGTTCGTCCTGGGTCGCTGACATACATCTTGATGCGTACTTCGCCCGGGTATTCAAGCTGCTTGTAGAAATTGCAAAAGGCGTTGACGATGACCGGGCCTTCACCTTGCGGGTCGGGCTGGCAACCCACCGAACGCATCCAGTCGATCCGGACGGTTTCCATATAGCGGAAATAGGTCGTGTTGTTCACATGTCCCATCGCATCCATGTCGCCCCAGCGAATGGCTATAAGCATTTCATGAACCTTTTTTTTCTTTTCCGGAATTTCAATTTTCATAATTTGCAATGGGTTGAAATAGACGCTGCCTGGGCCGCAAGCACGAAGGAGACAAACTGGCTGAAGCAGCTCGGAGGGGAAAGCAGGCAATGCAACATTGCCTGCAAAATTCCTGCGCCGGCCCGATGCGCTTCAGAGGCCCCGTGCAGGCTGGCAACTTAACAGCCAACGGCTGTTCAGCCCCGTGATTCGCGGCATAAAATTGTCTTAAGCTACGCAACACCCCTCTTTACCAAATCATTATCAGCGAGTGCCATTGATGCAACCCCAAGAAATTCTGTCTCAATACGGACCCCGAGAAGCGATGGAGTACGACGTGGTCGTGGTGGGCGGTGGTCCGGGAGGGTTGTCCGCGGCAATCCGCCTGAAGCAGCTGGCGGCTGAAAAAGGCACTGAGTTGTCGGTGGTCGTGCTGGAAAAGGGCTCCGAGCCTGGCGCGCATGTCTTGTCGGGTGCCGTCATGGACCCGATCGCCCTGAATGAACTGATCCCGGACTGGAAAGCCCTGGGCGCGCCCTTGACCCAACCGGTCACGGCCGACGAGGTGCTGTTCCTCAGCGAAACCGGTAGCACCAAAACGCCGGCTTTTTTCGTGCCCGACTGCTTTCACAACGAAGGCAACTACGTGATCAGCCTGGGCAATGTCACGCGCTGGCTAAGCACGCAAGCAGAAAGCCTGGGCGTGGAAATATTTCCCGGCTTTTCCGCCGCAGAAGTGCTCTACAACGAGGACGGCTCGGTCAAGGGCGTGGCCACCGGCAACCTCGGCGTGGGCAAAGATGGCGAGCCGACCGACAATTTTCAGCTGGGCATGGAACTGCACGGCAAATACACCGTATTTGCCGAAGGCGCGCGCGGCCACCTGGGCCGACAGCTGATCGGCCGGTTCAAGCTGGACGAAGGCCGCGATCCGCAGACCTATGGATTGGGCATCAAGGAACTGTGGGAAATCGATCCTGCCCTGCACCAGGGCGGCCTGGTGGTGCACACGGCGGGCTGGCCGCTGGACAGCGGCACCTATGGCGGCGGATTTCTCTACCATCTGGAGGGGAACCTGGTGACGCTGGGCTTTGTCACCGGGCTGGACTACAGTAACCCGTACCTGAGCCCGTTTGAGGAAATGCAGCGCTGGAAAACGCACCCGGCGATTCGCAAATACCTGGAGGGCGGCAAGCGCATCGGCTACGGCGCGCGCGCGCTGGTGGCTGGCGGCGCACTGAGCCTGCCAAAAACGGTATTTCCGGGCGGCGCGCTGATAGGTTGCGAGGCGGGCTACCTGAACGCCGCGCGCATCAAGGGCAGCCATGCGGCGATCAAGACCGGCATGCTGGCGGCCGAAGCTGCCTATGAAGCCGTTACGGCCGGTCGACAGCACGACGAATTGAGCGCCTACCCCGAGGCTTACCGGAACAGCTGGCTGGCCAGGGAACTCGACCAGTCGCGCAATTTCAAGGCATGGTTCAAAAAGGGGCTGTATGTCGGTTCGCTGATGACCGGCATAGAGCACTGGCTGCTCCCCCGGCTCGGCATCAAGCGTGCGCCCTGGACGCTGCACCGCACCAAGCCGGACCATGCGATGCTCAAACCCGCTGCCGAGTGCCAGCCTATTGTTTATCCCAAGCCCGACAACAAGCTCACCTTTGACCGCCTGACCTCGGTGTTCATATCGAACACCAACCACGAGGAACACCAGCCGGCGCACCTGACCCTCAGGGACGCCAGCGTGCCGGTCAATGTCAATTTGGCTGTGTATGCCGGTCCGGAAAGCCGCTACTGCCCGGCCGGGGTATACGAATACGTGAAGAACGCCGACAACACGGATCGGCTGCAGATCAATGCGCAAAATTGCGTGCACTGCAAGACCTGCGACATCAAGGACCCCACCCAGAACATCGTGTGGGTGACGCCCGAGGGCGGCGGCGGGCCGAACTATTCGGGCATGTGACACTGCATTGAATCCATAGGGTTGTTGTTGGCGGGTGAAAACAACAGGTCCCGCTTTTAACATTGCCGAATCAAGACGCTGACTACCGGTCCGGGGTTAGCAAAAAAGCCCGGCTGCAGCCGCCTCCAGGCAGCTTTTTGCTTTGCATTTTCGGCGCGCCGCCGAGCGTAAATAACCCGTGGGTCATTCGGACTATTGCAGTGATGAGTTCCAGATTACAAACTTGAGCTTGTTCAAGTAATGGGAAATTCATGTGCAGAGCACCGTCCACGATCGTAATTTTGGCAGCTTTTTTAAGCTCGCCACTGCCAGCACTTGCGCACAAAGTTCCATTCACGCAGCCTTCCCCGCCAGTACCCAGCGTTGAAGCGCCAGTTGCCAGCGGGGGTTTCAAGACTGACAAGCCCGCCTTGTCCAACACCGTACTGATCCCCGCACCCACCGCAGCTTCCACTCCGAAAATTACTTCGACCTACCGGGGCACGGACCGCGTGGTCACCCCTTCTGCAAGCGGCTCATCCGCAGGTTTCAATGACCGCAACACGTCGGGTTGGCGCTATGTCACTGCATTGCTGGGCACGCTCGCCATCATTGGTACCATCGCCGTTCGCCGCTACCCGACAGGAAAGTCCCAGGCATGAGCGAACTGAGCCGATCAGGCGTCGTCGCGGTGAAGTGGAGCGTGGTTTCGACACTGGGTCGCTTCGTGCTGCAGCTGGGCGCGCAGATCGTCCTGGCCCGGACACTGGGGCCAGAGGTGTTTGGCACGTTTGCCATTGGCATGGTCGTGCTGACTTTCGCCACTTTTTTTTCAGGATTCGGCTTTAGCTGGAGCTTGCTTCAGCGCACCACGCTGTGCGACGAGGACGTCCGCTTTGCCTGGACCTGGCAACTGGTCATCGGCCTGGTCACCACGATTGCGGTCTATTTGCTTGCCCCGGCGCTGGCGGCTTATTTCAGGGAACCCCGGGCGCAGATGGTCATCGAGTGGCTTTCGCTGGCCTGCCTGCTTTCTGCAGCGGCCGCCCCCGCGACCTACCTGCTGCAGCGAGACCTGAATTTTCGGGCGGCCGGCCTGATACAGGTTGGCAGCTACCTGGTCGGCTATGTGATGGTTGGCATACCGATGGCCGTTATGGGCTGGGGGGCCGCCTCTTTGGTGGCAGCCTGGCTGGTGCAAGCACTGGCGGTCCTGGTGGCCAGTTACGCACTGAAGCCGCATGCCGTACGGCCGCTTTTCTGGTATGTCGGCGCGCGTTCAGCCGTCGGCACCGGCCGGGCGGTTTTTTTGACCAACATCGTCAACTGGATGCTCAACAACCTGGACCGGATAGTGATTGGCCGTTTGCTCAATGTCCAGGCACTGGGGCTGTACAACGTAGCCTACAACCTGGCCACCACGCCCAACAACCTGCTGCTGGGCGCCTTGCAACCGGCGTTTCTGGCCGCGGGCGCACGCCTTCAAACAGAGCGTGAGCGCCTGGCCCGCGCCTACTTGGGCATGCTGGCGACAATTTTTGTCCTGATACTCCCGGTTTTCGTTTTCCTGGCGCTTGTATCTACCGACCTGGTCCACCTTTTGTATGGCTCCAAATGGAGCGATGCGGGGCCGGTGCTGGGCATTCTCTTCATCAGCATGCCAGCCTATGTGATCTGGGGCCTGTCCACGCCGGTGCTGTGGAACACGGGCCGAAAATACTATGAATTTGCACTGCAGCTGCCGATATTGCTCGCGGGTGCGGTGGCGTTCTATGCGTTTGCCGGGCAGGGCATCCAGGCGGCAGCCGGTGTAGCCGGGCTGGTGCTTTTGCTGCGCGCCGTGGTGGTCGGCACCACGGCGTTTCGGGTGCTCAGGCTGAAAGCGATTGAATTGCTGCCGGACGTGGCGCGGGGCCTGCTCCTGAGCGGTTTGTGCGCGCTGGGCGCCGAGTCCGGAAAAGCCATGGTGCAGGGCTACCAGTTTGCGCTGCTTTCCCTCATGGCCAGCACCCTGATGGCTGTATCCCTGCCGGCATTGCTGGTGGTGATCCGTCCGCAAATTTTGGGCGCTCAAAGCACAACCATGCTGATCCGGTTTTTCCCGGGACTGGCTTCCCTGCTGCATAAAAACAGCCTTCCCTTGCAACGGGGTCCGCTTGCCGATCCTGTGAGCGAGCCACGTCTTTAAGGGCTGTCACCGATGCAATTCAGCATGTCACTGATCATTCTCGTGGTGGGCGCCGTTTTGGCAGCGTTGGCTACTTCCGTGGCCATGGCCGGCGCGGTTCAGCTGACCTCACGCCGCACCCATGGCTACCTGCACCTGATTTTTTATGCCATGGTGTTTTTGGTGGCAGTGGGCACCCTCCTGTCGACCCGCGACCTGTCCATCGTCAACCTCAACCTGGAGGAAGCTCCTGCGCGACCCCGCCACCCCATCCTTAACTGGATGCAGCCGCTGATTTCGCTGATGATGCTGGCGGCGGCAGGAGAGCGGATTCTGAGCTATGCGCTGCGACGCGAAAAAACCTCATCCGCGCCTGGTGCGCTGCTTGCCGGGTTCATGACGTTCTGGCTGTGCACCGTGGCCGCGCCGGCATTTTTTGGGGCGCATCCTTTTGTATCGCACGACTATGCCTACTCGCTGATACTTGGCATCGCGGCGCTGCTGGTCAGCGGAGCTGATCGCGACATCGCCTTCAAGACCGCCCGCAATGCCCTGGCTCTTTTCATGCTGGCGAGTTTGCTGCTGGTCCTGGTCCGGCCAAGCCTTGTGCTGGACTGGTCTTACACGCAAGGCCTGCTGCCGGGCATACCCCGCCTGGCAGGCTTGGCGCCGCATGCCATTTCACTGGCGGTGTTTGCCCAGCTTGGCTTGATTTGCCTGATGGCGTTCCCTTATGAACGGATATGGATGAACCGGCTGGCATGGTTTGTCGGCCTGATGGTGCTGTTTCTGGCCCAGTCCAAGACCGCCTGGATTTCCTTTTTTCTGTGCTGGCTTTGCTTCGCCGGCATACAAAAGGGTGCGAACTTGTCCCGTCGCCTCGGTGACCCGATGCGTCCCGGCGTGGGCATTGCGTCGATTCTCCTGCTCATGCTGGCAGTGCTGGCGACCGGTCTGGTGCTGATGTTTGGCGACCTTGGAACCCGGATCGATGTATTTTTCAACACCGCAGAAGGAGCCCAGCTGGCTACCCTGACGGGGCGGGACAAAATTTGGGCCATTGCCTTTGAAGAATGGCGGCGCAACCCGGTCTTCGGGTATGGCCCCCTGATCTGGGAGACCGATTTCCGGATCAGCATTGCCATGCCCAACGCGACGCACGGACACAACCAGTTCATGGACACCCTGTCGCGCTCAGGCACGGTGGGCGCTGCGGCGCTGGTGGCGTATGCCCTGGTCCTGCTGTTCATGTCCGTGCGCTATGGTCGCGAAAGCAAGGGCCTGACGCTGGCACTTTTTACGCTGCTGGCCGTCCGCTCTATCAGTGAAGTCCCGCTCCTGCTCTTGGGCTACAGCCCTGAATTTGTCACCCATTTGCTGCTGCTGATGGCGCTTGCCGCGGCGAGCTATGACGTTCGCAGCCGAAATGCCTTGCCACGCCATCGCCGCCAGTATCCCGCTGCCTTTGCAAAATCATCGGCAGCATTCAATTCCATTGGCATTGCAAAGTCAGGCGCATGAAGTTTTCTGTCGTTATTCCGCTCTACAACAAAGCCCGTTATATCTGTTGCACCGTTCAGTCGGTGCTGGACCAATCATTTTCAGATATAGAAGTGATTGTGGTGGACGATGGCTCCAGCGATGGAGGCGCTGACCTGGTCAACGCCATGAACGACCCCCGGATTCGCGTGGTGCATCAGACCAACGCCGGGGTATCGGCAGCCCGCAATCTGGGCATCGATCTGGCACGCGGCGAATGGGTCGCGTTCCTGGATGCCGACGATTGGCATCACCCGGAGCACCTGGCTTGCCTGGTGGATGCCCAGGCCGCCTGGCCCGAGGCCGATGCGGTGGGCACCGACTTCCTCATGATGGACGATGCCGCAGGCGAGTGGCCGCCGTACTGGCCGACGTTCAACGAGATTCCGAAGATTGAACTGATCACGGATTTGCCCAGGCGTTGGATGGCGGGCCCTTCCCTGTGCAGCAGTTCGGTGGCGGTCCGCAGTACGCGGCTGCAGACAATGCAGCCCTGCTTCCCGGTTGACGAGGCGCAGGCAGAAGACCTTGATTTCTGGTTTCGCCTGGCCGAGCAGACCCCGATCGCCCTGGCGCATGCACCGCGGGTTGCCTACCGGACGGCGGTGGATGACAGCCTCACGACGCTGTCGAACACGCTAGAAGTGCCGCCCTCTTTTGAGCGCATGCAGGCGCGCGCGCTGTCGGGCGCCCTGACTCCTGCGCAACGCGACTCAACCTTGTGGTTCATTGCGCAGCACAAGCTGACGCTGGCCAGGCTGTCACTGTCCGGAGGCAAGCGCCTGCAGGGTTTGAAATGGCTGATAAGAGGCCACCGCGCCGCCAGCGGAAAACGCTGGTGGATGACTGCGGCAATGGCCTGTTTTCTTCCCCAGGTCTTGATCGCGCAGTGGGAAAAGTGGCGCACCAGCCGCAAACTGTTCCATACCGACATTCCGGATGCCGGCAGCTGACATGCAGCGTCAACCACTCCACGGCGGCCTTGGCGCCAAGCGCTGCCGCTGCCACGCAGAACACAAGTCCGCCGGGCCTGTAAAGCCTGTTTCGGTTGCCCTGAACACATTATTTTAAAAATGCACCGCTTTTTCAAACCAGCTGTACCTTGATGCGAACCGAATCCATTTCACACGCAGTCGCTCGCGAAGGTTCGGGCAACTTCATCTATATCGCCTGTCCCTGGACGCCCAAGGGGGGCGGCATGTTCAAGGTGGCCGATTACCTGATCCAGGCGCAAGACCCTGAAGCCAGTGGCGCAGCCGCCCTGCGTCCGCTGGACACACGCGGCGGCGGCAATGCGCTTTACTCATTCTGGATTTTGGCGACGGCGCTGGCAAAGCTGGCGCAAGGACGCTTCAGCGGCAAGTTGTCGGGCGTTCATGTGAACATGGCTGAACGCCTGAGCCTGTTTCGGAAAAGTGCGATCGTGGTGATGTGCCGGGCGCTTGGCATTCCGGTGGTGCTGCATGTTCACGCGGCGCAGTTGCACCACTTCTACCGCAAGCTGCCCGGTTTTTTGCAAAGCGCCACGCGCTGGGTGTTTTCGCTTCCCAAGGTCTGTGTGGTCCTGGGCGAAGCTGCGCAGCGTTTTGTCACCGAAGAGCTGAAGGTTCCGCGCCACCGGATCGAAGTCATCATCAACGGCGTACCTGAACCGTCGTACCAGCGGCGGGTCGCTGCTGAAAGCGCGGTGCAGCGGGTTTTCTTTCTGGGTAACCTGTCAGAGCGCAAAGGCGTTTCCGACCTGTTGCAAGCACTGTCCCTGCCCGGCTTCGACAAGGCCCGGCTGGAGGTGACTGTGTCGGGCGGTGGCGACGTTGCCGCCTACCAAGCCAAAGCCAGGGAGCTTGGCCTTGAAAGTTTCGTGCGGTTTACCGGGTGGACGGACCAGCAGCAGGTGGCGCGGCTGATGGCGCAGGCCGATGTGCTGATCCTGCCGTCCTATGACGAAGGCCTGCCCCTGGTGATCCTGGAGGCGCTTGCGAACAGCGTGGCCGTGGTGTGCACGCCGGTCGGCGAAATCCCGGCCATTCTCAGCGATGGGGTAAACGCTTGCTTTGTCCAGCCCGGTGACGCCAGCGGCATTGCCAGCGCCTTGCAGCGTGTCCTGAACGAGCCTGTGTTCAGGCAAACGCTGGAACACAACGGACGCAGGCTCTACGAAGAGAAATTTTCCTTCGCCCGGTTTTTCACCTCGGTCGCCAAGCTTCACCAATTCCACTTCGGCACGGCAGGCCAATTGCGAAAAAATGGCGCATTGGCGCCCAGGGACCCCTTGTGATTGCCAATGCCGACACCGTGCCCCATGGCGCCTGCCTGGAGGCTGATGTCTGCGTCATTGGCGCCGGCCCTGCGGGCATTGCACTGACGCTAGACCTCGCAAAGCGCGGGTTTTCGGTATTGCTGCTCGAATCGGGCTTCATGGAAGAAGACCGCAAGACCCAGGCACTGTACGAGGGCGAGGTTGCGGATGCGCTGATGCACAGCCCGCCGGACAAGTACCGGCAGCGTCGTTTCGGGGGATCGTCAGCCATCTGGGGCGGACGCTGCATGCCCTTCGACCCGATCGATTTTGAAACCCGGGACCATGTGCCCCACAGCGGCTGGCCCATCTCCTATGACGACCTGCTGCCCTATTACCCGGAGGCCAATGCGCTTTCGGAAGCGGGCCGGTTCAGTTACCTGGCAGAAGATGCGCTGGGATCAGACGCCCCTCCCCTGATCCGGGGCTTTGACAGCCAGCGCATCTTGACCAATGGCCTGGAACGCTTTTCCTGCCCGACCCACTTTGGCACCCGTTACGCCAGGCAGCTTCGCCTGGCGCCAACCGTCAGGGTGCTGATGGGCGCCAATTGCACAGGCATTCGGCTTGAAGCGCAAGGTAATGCGGTGCGCTCGGTGGAAGTCACCACGCTGAAGGGAACGCGCTTTTCAGCCGCCTGCCGAACCACCGTGCTGGCGGTTGGCGGGCTGGAAACCGCCCGGCTTCTGCTGGCCTCGCGTGATGTCGCTCCGGCAGGCATTGGTAATTTTCATGATGTCGTGGGCCGGTACTACATGTGCCACATCGCCGGCAACGTCGGCAGGCTGACAGTCGATGGCGCCACGCAACTGGTACGCCATGGCTATGAAGTCACGCCTGAAGGCATTTATTGCCGGCGCCGCCTGGCCGTGGCGCCCGAAGAACAGCGGCGCCTGGGGCTTTCCAATGCGGTGGCGCGCCTGCATTTCCCGCGCATCACCGACCCGGCCCACCGCAACGGGGTGCTGTCGGGCCTGTTCTTGGCGCGTAGGTTGATCAGCTACGAATATGCCAAGCGTCTGAAAGATGGCAACAAGTCGACCAACGCTGCAGATTACGCCCGCCATCTGCTCAATATTGCGACGGACCCGGTAGATACCACCGCCTTTTTAGGGCACTGGCTGAGGCACCGCACTCTGGCCGAACGCAAGTTTCCCTCCGTCATCCTGCGTAACCGCACCAACCGCTTCAGCCTGGAAATGCATGGCGAGCAAATTCCACTGGCTGAAAGCCGGGTCACGCTCAGCGACAAGGTCGATGCGCTGGGCATGCCACAACTGCGGGTCGACTGGCGCTACAGCCCGACGGACATCGACTCCATCCGGCGCACCCTGGATGTGATGGCGCAAGAGTTTGCACAAAGCGGCGTTGCCCGGTTCGAGTACGACGAGCCCACCCTGGAACGCGACCTGACGCGCTTTGGCGCGTATGGCGGCCACCATATCGGCACGGCGCGCATGGGGTCTGACCCGCGCAGCAGCGTGGTCGACGCCGAATGCCAGGTTCATTCGGTCAATAACCTGTTTGTGGCCGGCAGTGCCGTGTTTCCCACATCCAGCCAGGCAAACCCGACGCTCACCCTGGTAGCCCTGGCCCTCAGGCTGGGTCATTCACTGTCGAAGCGGCTGGGCCAGCCCGGCGCAACGGCCATTGAAGAAAAGTTGGCGGCATGAACATACTGGTACTGGGCGGCTCCGGCTACATCGGCATGCGGCTGCTGGAAACCCTGGCGCGCACCTCCTGGGGCGCCGCAACAGGCGCATCGCGGGGAACGTCCAGATCGGCATTGCCAGGCGTCGCCTGGATAAGGCTGGACACCTGCGACGTCACCCAGCTCACGGCTGCCCTGGAAGGCTTTGACGCGGTTGTCAACTGCGTGGCAGGCGATGCGCAGTCCATCTCGGAAGGCGCCAAAGCGTTGACACAGGCCGCCCTGCAGGCGGGCTGCCCGCGCATCATTCATCTGAGCACCATGTCGGTGTACGGACCGGTCGAAGGCATCGTGCGCGAGGACATGCCGCTGAACCCCGCGCTTGGCTGGTACGGCCGTGCCAAGTGCGAGGCCGAGCAATGCATCAGCGCCTATGCCGAGCAGGGAGGTAGCGCCGTGGTGTTGCGGCCGGGCTGCGTTTACGGTCCCGGGAGCGAACTCTGGGTCGGCCGCACGGCACGCTGGTTGCGGTCAAAGAGGCTGGGTGACCTTGGCGCTGGCGGCGACGGTTGGTCCAACCTCGTCCATGTGGACGATGTGTGCCAGGCAATCGTGGCCGCGCTTCAATTGCCGCTTGAACAGCGCGAAGTACCGATCTTCAACCTGGCCGCACCCGACAGCCCCCGGTGGAACACGTATTTCATCGACTTGGCGGTGGCGTTGCAGCTTTTGCCTGTGCGGCGCATCCGGCAACGCCAATTGCAGCTTGATGCGTGGCTGGCTGGCCCACCCCTCAAAATCGCCCAAGCATTGTCCAGGCCTTTCAAGGCGCGTATGGGTCCGCTGCCAGACTACATTTCCCCTGGCTTGCTGGGCCTTTGGGCTCAGCAGATCTTCCTTGATGCAACCCAGGCCAGCGAGCGCCTGAAAATGGCCTGGACGCCATATGAAGACGGATTGCACAGTTCGTCCGCCTGGGTAGCCCGGGAGAACGGACTGCTGCTTTCTGGCAGGGACACGGCGCCATGCAGGCGTTGAAGGCAGACACTTTTCGGGTTTACGGGCGCTTTGGCTGGGGCCTGGTGGCAAAGGGAATGGTGTCGAACCCTGCGTTTTGCGTTGTCGCCACCCTGCGGTTTTGCCAGTTTGCCCATTTTCAGCCAGGGCCGTTGCGCACGGTGTTGTTGCTGCCGGCAAAAGTGATGCACAAACTGGCCTGTCTGGTCGCAGGCATCGAACTGCCCTGGCGAACAGCCATCGGACCAGGATTTGCCCTGACGCATGGGCGAGGCATCGTGGTCAATGTGAAAACCCGCATCGGCACAAACGTCACCTTGTTCCAGGGGGTCACCCTGGGGCAACGGGACTCCATTGCCAGCGATGGCACGCGAACCATGCGCTTTCCCGTGGTTGGGGACGATGTCTGGATTGGCCCCAACGCCATTGTGGTCGGCATCACGATCGGCAAAGGCAGCCGGATCGCCGGCGGGGCCTATGTCTATGAAGATGTTCCCCCCGAGTGCATTGTGCTGGGCAATCCAGGAAAAATCGTCAAGACCCAGTGCAGGCCGGATGTGCCTAACCGCTGGGAATCCTGACTCGCCTGAGCGCTTTTTTTAACGCCCTTCGCTGCCGGGTAATGCGTCGGCAAGGCCCCAAAATTGCCCAGGTTCAAACAACGGCCTCAAACCCCAAACTTGCGCAGCAGCACGGCAAAGGCCCGCACATACCGCAGTGCCAGCGCATCCCAGCGGGGCGCATGCCGCCGCTTCGCTTCGCCGAGTTGCATCGCCAGTGCGCTGGCGCTGCAACTCAATCCTCTTCAACCCCGGGCTTCCCACTTTAATTGGTACGCCCACAGGGCAGGTTACCTCCAACAATGCGCGAATGATTTGGTTAAAGGCATTTGAATAGACGCTCGTCAGCTTTTGACGCACTCGGGCAGGTTGACAAAACAGAGCCCGAAAAAAGAAAGGACTTAGCTTATTTCTAAGCTAAGTCCTTGATTCATATGGTCGGTGTGAAAGGATTCGAACCTTCGACCCCTTGCACCCCATGCAAGTGCGCTACCAGGCTGCGCCACACACCGACAAGCCTCTAATTATAACCGGCAAAAATATCAGCGCGACGGCTCAAGCAGGTCCCGGATATTCATCAGTTCCTGATGCAGCGTGGGCAGCGGAAGACTGGGCCGGTTGGAATGCACATCACCCGCATCTGAAACCAAATTATCAGTGTTAGCGGCTGCGGCTGCGCCCATGA
>JAQGMZ010000193.1 GCA_028292045.1 Polaromonas sp.
AAAAGCGGGTGAACCAACGGTTTGACGAGGAACTGTCCAAGCTCAGGCCGCTGTGGGTGCTGGCCAGTCCGCCCGCCGATCCGGGAACTGCGGCTGCCAGGATTAGGAAAAACTGATTTCTACATGGCATCAGCTTTTCCCTCAAAGGCTTTTTAAAGTTCAAGCCAGCTTTTTCTTCAACATTTCATTAACCTGCGCCGGATTGGCCTTGCCCTGCGTCGCCTTCATGGCCTGACCGACCAGGGCGTTGAACGCTTTGGCGTTGCCGGCGCGCACTTCCCCGACGTTTTTCGCATTCGCCGCCAGCACCGCATCAATGATTTTTTCAAGTTCGCCGGTGTCGTTCAGCTGCTTCAGGCCTTTGGACGCGATCAGGGCGTCAATCTCCTGGCTTTCCCCGTTCCACAGCGCATCGAAGACCTGTCGTGCGGCATTGTTGGAAATCGTGCCGTCGGCTATCCGGCCGATCAGGGCGGCCAACTGGCTGGCGCTGACGCTGGAAGCCTCTATCGATTTTTCTTCGGTATTGAGCCGGCGCGACAACTCGCCCATCACCCAGTTGCTGGCCAGCTTGGCCTGCCGGCTGGCGCTGGCCACAGCCTCGAAATACGCCGCTGTCGCCTTGTTTTGCGTCAACTGCCCGGCATCGTACTCAGGCAAACCGTAGTCGGCGACAAAGCGCGCCGCCATCACGCGCGGCAGTTCGCTCATCTCGGCGCGGGTGCGCTCCACCCAGTCGCGCCCGATCACCAGCGGCGGCAAATCCGGGTCGGGGAAATAACGGTAATCGGCCGCGTCTTCCTTGCTGCGCATGCTGCGGGTTTCGCCCGTGGCGGGGTCGAACAGCACCGTGGCCTGCTGGATCGCGTGGCCGTCCTCAATCTGCCCGATCTGCCAGCGCACCTCGTAGTCCATGGCCTGCTGCATGAACTTGAAGCTGTTCAGGTTCTTGATCTCGCGGCGCGTGCCCAGCGGCGCGCCGGGCTTGCGCACCGACACGTTGGCGTCGCAGCGAAAGCTGCCTTCCTGCATGTTGCCGTCGCAAATGCCGATCCAGGTGACGATCTTGTGCAACTCTTTCGCATAGGCCACGGCCTCTACCGTCGAGCGCATGTCGGGCTCGGTGACGATTTCGAGCAGCGGCGTGCCGGCGCGGTTCAAATCAATGCCGCTCTGGCCGATGAAGTCCTCATGCAGCGACTTGCCCGCGTCTTCTTCCAGGTGGGCACGCACCAGGCGCACCGACTTTTTCTCGCCGTCCAGGAAAAATTCAACCACGCCGCCCTGCACCACGGGTATCTCGAACTGGCTGATCTGGTAGCCCTTGGGCAGGTCGGGGTAGAAATAGTTTTTTCGGGCAAACACGCTGTGTTCGGCAATGTGCGCATTCACCGCCAGGCCGAACTCGATGGCCCGCTGCACCGCGCCCCGGTTCATCACCGGCAGCGCGCCGGGCAGGGCAAAGTCCACGGCGGACGCGAGCGTGTTGGGTTCGGCGCCGAAGCCGGTGGGCGCGCGGCTGAAGAGTTTTGACTGGGTGGTCAGCTGGGTGTGGGTTTCAAAGCCGATGACGACCTCGTAGCCCTGCACCAGCAGTGATTGTGTGGTTTTACTCATGCTGCGGTTCCGGGTGCTTTCTGGTGCCAGTCGGTCGCCAGCTGGAACTGGTGCGCTGTGGCCAGCAGTTGCGCTTCCTTGAAGTAGTTGCCGATCAGCTGCAGGCCGACCGGCATGCCGCCCGCGCCGAAGCCGGCCGGAATGCTCATGCCGGGCAGGCCGGCCAGGCTGGACGACAGGGTGTAGATGTCGGCCAGGTAGTTGGCCACCGGATCCTTGGATTTTTCGCCGAGGCTCCAGGCCACGGTGGGCGACACCGGTCCGGCGATCAGGTCGCATTGCGCAAAAGCGGTCTGGAAATCCTGCGCGATCAGGCGGCGGATTTTTTGCGCCTTCAGGTAATAGGCGTCGTAGTAGCCGTGGCTCAGCACATAGGTGCCGATCATGATTCGGCGGGTGGCTTCGTCGCCGAACCCTTCCGAGCGCGAATTGCGGTACATGTCGGCCAGGTCGGTGTACTGCGCCGCCCGATGGCCGTAGCGCACGCCGTCGAAGCGGCTCAGGTTGCTGCTGGCCTCGGCCGGGGCAATCACGTAATAGACCGGAATGGACAGTTCGGTCAGCGGCAGGCTGACATCGACCAGCGTGGCGCCCAGCTTCTCGAATTCGGCCAGGGCAGCGCGCACTGCCGCCAGCACGTCCGGCGCGCAGCCAGCGCCGAAGAACTGGCCTGGCAGGCCGATTCTCAAGCCTTTCAGCGGCTTTCCGCTGGCTGAGCCTGCTGGCGATGCGGTCAGGCCGGCGGCGTAGTCAACGGCGGGCATGTCCAGCGAGGTGGAGTCCCGGTCCAGGTCGGGCCCGGCCATGCTGGAGAGCAGCAGTGCGCAGTCGAGCGCGCTGCGCGCCATGGGGCCGGCCTGGTCCAGGCTGGAGGCAAAGGCCACCATGCCATAGCGCGAGCAGCGGCCGTAGGTGGGCTTGATGCCGGTGATGCCGCTCAGCGACGCGGGCTGGCGAATCGAGCCGCCGGTGTCGGTGCCGGTGGCGGCCGGCACCAGGCGGGCCGCCACGGCCGCTGCCGAACCGCCCGACGAGCCGCCCGGCACGCGGCTCAGGTCCCAAGGGTTTTTCACCACCTGGTAGGCGCTGTTTTCATTGCTCGAGCCCATGGCGAATTCATCGCAGTTGAGCTTGCCCAGCGTCACCATGCCGGCGCCGCCAGGGCCAGGGCCCAGCCTGCTGACCACGGTGGCATCGAACGGGCTGCGGTAGTTGGCCAGCATTTTCGAGCCGGCCGTGGTCGGAAAGTCGCGCGTGACAAACACGTCCTTGTGGGCCAGGGGCACGCCCAGCAGCGGCGTACGCTCGCCCGCCGCCAGGCGCGCATCGGCGGCCCGGGCCTGCGCCAGCGACACAGCGGCATCGGTGGACAGGAAAGCACCAAGGCTTTCATGCTGCCGGATGCGCTGCAGAAAGTGCTGGGTGGCTTCGACGCTGGACACTTCGCCGGCGGCCAGGCGAGCGGCCAGCTGGGCCACGCCGAGGTCGTGCAGGTCAAGGTTCAAGGGCAGTGCGCTCATTCGATGACTTTCGGCACCAGGAACAATCCGCGCTCGACGGCCGGCGCACTGACCTGGCTGGCCTCGCGCTGGTCGGGTTCGCTGGCAATGTCATCGCGCAGGCGCAGGGCCACTTCGCCCAGCAGCGCGGTCGGATGCGCCAGGGGTTCCACGCCTTCGGTATCGACGGCTTCCATCTGCTCGACCAGCGCAAAAAAACCGTTGAGCTGGCTCAGGGTGTGCTCGGTTTCGTCGGGCCGCAGTTCCAGCCGCGCCAGATTGGCCACGCGTTCAATGTCTTTAAATGTCAATGCCATAAGAAAATGTATGAATTCAAGCCGCGAAAAGTTGGAGAAAGATGCAAGTTCATCGGCAAAAAGCCGCACTTGAAACAAGGCGTAACTATAAAAAAGCGGGCATTGTGCCATGCCGCAGGCACATGGATGCGTTATTATCCCGCCTTTGGCGTGAAATCAAGGCTGAATGGCTCATTTAGGCGCGTTTTACGCGCCTCCAGCCTGATCCCCTCCTGACTACCCTGTTGCTTAATAATAAAAGGCGATGCGGCAACGAAGTTTGCCCATGCCCTAACTGGACTCCCTTATATGTTTGAAGCATACCGCCGGTACTTTTCTACCGACCTGGCGATTGATCTCGGTACGGCCAATACCCTGATCTTCGCGCGCAACAAGGGTATTGTGCTGGACGAGCCCTCCGTGGTCGCCATTCGCCACGAAGGCGGCCCGCACGGCAAAAAAGTGATCCAGGCCGTGGGCCGCGAGGCCAAGGCCATGCTCGGCAAGGTGCCCGGCAACATCGAGGCGATCCGCCCGATGAAAGACGGCGTCATTGCCGACTTTGTCATCACCGAGCAGATGATCAAGCAGTTCATCAAGATGGTGCATCCCCGCCGTTTGTTCACCCCCAGCCCGCGCATCATCATCTGCGTGCCCTGCGGCTCGACCCAGGTGGAACGCCGCGCCATCAAGGACGCGGCTGAAGCCGCCGGCGCCGCTGCCGTCTACCTGATCGAAGAGCCCATGGCCGCTGCGCTGGGCGCCGGCCTGCCGGTATCGGAAGCCAGCGGCTCGATGGTGGTGGACATCGGCGGCGGCACCACGGAAGTGGGCGTGATCTCGCTGGGCGGCATGGTTTACAAAGGCAGTGTGCGGGTCGGCGGCGACCGCTTTGACGAGGCCATCATCAACTACATCCGGCGCAACTACGGCATGCTGATCGGCGAGCCGACGGCCGAGAACATCAAGAAGAACATCGGCTCTGCCTTTCCGGGCTCGGAAGTCAAGGAAATGGAAGTCAAGGGCCGCAACCTGTCCGAAGGCGTGCCGCGCAGCTTCACCATTTCCAGCAACGAAATCCTCGAAGCCCTGACCGACCCGCTGAACCAGATCGTCTCGGCGGTCAAGAATGCGCTGGAGCAGACCCCGCCCGAACTGGGCGCCGACATTTCCGACCGCGGCATGATGCTCACTGGCGGCGGCGCCCTGCTGCGCGACCTGGACCGCCTGCTGGCCGAGGAAACCGGCCTGCCGGTACTGGTCGCCGAAGACCCGCTGACCTGCGTGGTGCGCGGCTGCGGTATTGCGCTTGAGCGCATGGACCGCATGGGGTCGATCTTCACCACCGAGTAAGTCAAACGCCCCGCCCCCGCCTTCCAACAAGCCCATGCCGTGCGTCTGCCGCAGCAAGCCGAGCCGGCCTGAAAGCGCGCCATGGCTTTAGGCACCCTCGACAGGACCTTGCCTCCCTTCTCCAGCCAGGGGGCGTCGGTATTTTCCAAACTCGTTTTCTATGGCGCGCTGTCCTTGTTCCTGATGGTGGCCGACGCACGCTTCAACGTGGCCCAGCCGGTTCGCGCCGCCATTGCCACGGCCCTGTACCCGGTGCAGTGGCTGGCCTTGCAGCCCGTGCGTGCGGTGCGCGGCGGCAGTGCCTATTTCAGCGACCTGGGCCAGGCGCAGTCCGCAAGCACGCAGGCCCAGGAAAAGCTGGCGCTGCAGTCCTTGCGCGCCGGCCAGGTGGAGCAACTGGCGCAGGAGAACAACCGCCTGCGCAAGCTGCTGGACCTGTAGGCGCAGCTGGCCACGCCGGTCATGGCCGCCGAGGT
>JAQGMZ010000199.1 GCA_028292045.1 Polaromonas sp.
ACGGGCGCAGCACCGTGTCCCTTAACGTCGAAGCCATACGCAAGGCGCTGGCCGACGCGGGCGTCGAAAAGAACCAGATCGACGGCCTTTTCGTTAAAGCGCCGACCTCGCGCTTCGAGATGATGTATGCGCAAAAACTCGCAGAGGCGATGGCGCTGCAGCCGCGCATCGGCGGCGTCTGGGACCACGGCGGTGCCAGCAACATCAGCATGATCAGCTATGCAGCGATGGCCATCGAGGCCGGGCAGTGCGAGATGGCCGTCGTCGCACTAGCCGACAACCCGGCCACCGGCTCGCGCCAGGCCTACGAGAAATCATACGGCGACGACGACAGCGCCACTTACGGCTGGTTCGGCACACCCGCCGGTTACGCAATGATCGCCCAGCGTCACCTGCAACAGTACGGCACACCGAACGACGGCCTGGGCGCCATCGCCGTGGCCTGCCGCAAGCACGGCGCCGCCAACCCGAACGCGCAGTTGCGCAAGCCGCTCACGCTCGACCAATACCGCCAGTCGCGCATGATCGTCGAGCCACTGCGGCGCGACGATTGCTGCCTCGTCTCCGATGGCGCGGCTGCGGTGGTGGTCATGAGCGCCGAGCGCGCCAAGGCCATGAAGATCGCCAAGCCCGTGCCCATTCTCGGCTTCGGCCAGGGCCAGACCTCCTGGGATGTCGTGCAGCGCGCCGACCTCACGACCACCGCCGCCAAGCTGTCTGCCGAGACGGCCTTTCGAATGGCCGGGCTTACGCCGGACGATATCGACGTGGCGCAGATCTACGATTGCTTTACCATCGCCGCGCTGATGACGTTGGAGGACTATGGTTTTTGCGCCAAGGGTCAGGGCGGCCACTGGGTGCAGGATGGCCGCATCGAGCTCGGCGGCGATCTGCCCATCAACACCTCGGGCGGCCTGCTTTCCGAAACTGGCATGCCCGGCCTGCAACTCGTCATCGAAGGCGTGCGGCAGATGCGCGGCGAGTCGTTCAACCAGGTCAAGGGCGCGCGCAAATGCATCGTCAGCAACCAGGGCGGCGTCATGCACACCCATTCGACCCTCATCCTGGGCCAGTAAGAAGCCGAAGGCACATATATGAGCGAAGCACTTACCCCTATTCCGGTGCCCGAGATGACCGAGCTGAGCCGTCCGTTCTGGGACGCGCTGCGCCAAGGCACGCTAACCTTTCAACGCTGCCGGGCATGCGGCCACGCCTGGCTGCCGGCGCGCAGCGAATGCCCTAGTTGCTTGGGCAATGCGTGGCAGCGCGAAGCATCCACCGGCAACGCCCGGCTGGTGAGCTGGGTCGTCTACCACCAGCCCTACCACCCTGCATTCAAGCAGCGCCTGCCTTACACCGTGGCGGCCGTGCAGCTCGACGAGGGCCCCCGAATGATCAGCAACATCGTCGGCGCAGAGGCCGCGCCACTGCAGATCGACCAGCGCCTGCGCCTTCGGATCGAAAACGAAGGCGAGATCTCCGTGCCCCGCTTCACCCCCGTATGAGGAATCCTATGCGCCCCCTGCTCATTGCCACTCTTTCGGCCCTCGCCTTCGGCGCCATGGCCCAGGATGCCTACCCCAACCGCCCGCTGCGCATCGTCGTGCCGACGTCGCCGGGCAGCGGCTCGGACACCACCGCGCGATTCTTCGGCGAACAGCTTGGCGCTGCGCTCGGGCAGCCGGTCGTGATTGAAAACAAGCCGGGCGCCAACGGCGTAATCGCTGCGATGACAGTCAAACAGGCGCCGGCCGACGGTTACACCCTCTTTCTGGGCACCAACACCCATATGGCGGTCAATCCCATCGTCGTCAAGGCGCTGCCCTATGACGCAGTCAAAGACTTCAAATTTATCGGCGGCCTGGCACGCGGCATGATGGCGTTTGTCGCCCCGTCAAACACCAAGATCAACAACGTCGAAGAACTGGTGGCCGCTTCGAAAGCCGCGCCAGCCAAGTTGAACGTGGGCTCGTACACCTCGGGCTTCCAGCTCTCAGCTGAATGGTTCGCCAGCCTTACGAACACGCAGCTGATGTACATCCCGTACAAGGGCACGCCCGAAGTGTTCACCGCGCTGATGGGCAACCAGCTTGACTGGTCGGTCACCGACGTGATCTCGGCGCTGCCACAGGTCAAAGCCGGCAAGCTCAAGGCCATCGCGGTCTCTGGAGAAAAACGCTTCCCCGACATGCCGGACGTGCCCACTGTCAAGGAAAGCGGCTACCCCGACTATGTGAACTACACCTGGACCTCAATGGTGGTGCGAGCCGATACGCCCGATGCCGTTACGAACAAGCTGGTCGAGGCGTTGCGGCGCATCCTGGCCGCGCCGGCCGCGAAGGAATTCGCCACCAAGATCGGCTCGGAACTGATGCAGGCCGACCCGACCGAGATGCGCAAGTTCCAGCTCAGCGAGACCGAGCGATTTCGCCGCATCGCCGATGTCGCGGGGATCAAGCCGCAATGACCCAGTCCGCGCGTTCACAGCAAGCCACGCACCCCCCCCTACACGGCGCCGGCTGGCATGGCAAGGCCGTCGTCGTCAGCGGCGGCGCGCAGGGCCAGGGCGCCTCGCTGGCCCTGCAGCTGCTGCAGGTCGGCGCCACCGTGCACGTGATCGACGTGCTGCCGCCCGAGCACGTCGCCTGGCAGCCGCTGCGCGATGCCGCGCATGGCAACTTGTTCGAGTGGCCGCACGACGTAGCCATGCCCGGCACTTGGTCGCGTGTGGCCGATGCGCTGCGCGAAATGGGTCATGCGCTGCAGGGCCTGGTCAACAACGCCGGCATCACCGGTCCGCGCAACACGGCGACGCAGACGCAGCTGCCCGATTGGGAGCGCGTGATGGCCACCAACCTCACCGGCGCGATGCTGGGCATCCGTGCGATGGCGCCGCTGATGGGACGCGGCGCCTCTATCGTCAACATCTCGTCGACCGTTGGCATGACCGGTTACTACAGCTGCGCCTATACGACCAGTAAATGGGCGCTTCGCGGGTTGACGCGCAGTGCGGCCCTCGAACTTGCGCCCAGGGGCATCCGCGTGAACTGCGTGTGCCCTGGCGTGGTTGACACCGACATGATCCAGACCAATCCGGCTCTGGTGGCCGCACTGCAGGACACGATCCCGATGCAGCACATGGCTCACCCCAGCCAGATCGCCGACGTCGTGATGTTTCTGCTCGGTCCCCAGGCATCGTACATCACCGGTGCCGACCTAGCGGTCGACGGTGGCGTGACTGGCGGCGGCATCTACTGGTCTGTGGGGCGCCGAGTGGGCGCGCTTGGCCAACCCGAAACCGCATCCAGCAGCAAAGCGTAGTTCCCCGAAAACACACAGGAGACAAGCCATGATTCAATTCAAGAAATGGGCCGCCGCGGCGGCTGTGACCGCAATGCTCATGCCCGCCGCCTGGGCGCAGCAGACGATCAAGATCGGTGCGCTCAATCCCTACAGCGGGCCGCTGGCGCTGTACGGCACAGAGGTCACGCGCGGCTACGAGCTCGCAGTCGACAAGCTCAACGCCGCCGGCGGCGTGCTTGGCAAGAAGATCGAACTTGTGCGCGGCGATGTCACCACGCCGCAGCAGGGCATCGCCACGGTCGAGCAGCTGGTATCGCGCGACAAGGTCGATCTCTTCGTCGGCACCTACATCAGCGCCATCGCGCTGACCGCCAGCGACGCCGCGCTGCGCTATGGAAAGCTCTACTGGGAAACCAACGCCGTGGCGCAGAGCCTGACGGAACGGGGCCTGCCCAATTTCATCCGCAGCGGTCCAGACAGCAACGCCTTCGCCACCACGTCGTCCTCGGTGGTTCGTGAACTGGTGGCGCCAGCCCTCAAGAAGGACATCAAGGACCTCAAGGTCTGGATCCAAAGCGAGGATTCGATCTACGGTACCTCGATCGCGCAGA
>JAQGMZ010000211.1 GCA_028292045.1 Polaromonas sp.
GGGTAACCACCGGCAGCGAAGTACCGCCGCACTACGACCCGATGATCGCCAAGCTGATCGTCACCGGCATCGACCGTGCCGACGCCGTGGCCAAGCTGCAGGCCGCGCTGGCCGCCACGCGCCTGGGCGGCATCGAAACCAATCTGCGCTACCTGCGCACGGTGGCGGCCGACCCGGTGTTCGTACAGGGCCGCATGGTCACGCGCAGCCTGGCCGACCTGCGCTACCAGCCGCAGGCGCTGGAGGTGCTGGAAGCGGGCGTTCAGACCACCGTGCAGGACCACCCCGGTCGCACCGGCTACTGGGCGGTGGGCGTGCCGCCGTCGGGGCCTATGGACGACCTGGCCATGCGCCTGGCCAACCGCCTGGTCGGCAATGCACCCGATGCGGCGGCGCTGGAATGCACGCTCAGCGGCCCCAGCCTGCGCCTGCATTCAGACATGATCATCGCCGTCTGCGGCGCGGCCATGGCCGTCAGCGTGGACGGCGTGGCGCTGGCGCTGTGGCAGTCGCACACGGTCAAAGCGGGCAGCGTGCTCAAGCTGGGCGGGGTGCAGGGCATGGGCGCCCGCACCTACCTGGCGCTGCGCGGCGGGCTGGATGTGCCGCTGTACCTGGGCAGCCGCTCGACCTTCACGCTGGGCCAGTTCGGCGGCCATGCGGGCCGCACGCTGCGGGTAGGCGACATGCTGCACCTGGGCAACGATGCCGCCTTCAAGCCCTTGGCCGCCTTGCCCCCGGACGTGGTTCCGGTGTACCAGGACCACTGGGACATCGCCGTGCTCTACGGCCCGCACGGCGCGCCCGATTTCTTCACCGATGCCGATGTGCGCATGTTCTTCGGCACCGACTGGCGGGTGCACTACAACTCCAGCCGCACCGGGGTGCGCCTCATCGGCCCGAAGCCCGAATGGGCGCGGCGCGACGGCGGCGAGGCGGGCCTGCACCCGTCGAACATCCACGACAACGCATACGCGATTGGCGCGATCGACTTCACCGGCGACATGCCGGTCATCCTCGGCCCCGACGGCCCCAGCCTGGGCGGCTTTGTCTGCCCGGCCGTGGTGCTGGCCAGCGAGCGCTGGAAAATGGGCCAGCTGCGCCCCGGCGACTCGGTGCGTTTTCGCTGCGTGACGGCCGAAGAAGCCCTGGCCCTGCACGCGGCGCAGCAAAGCCGCATGGCCGATCTGGTGTGGATGCCGCCGGCCATCCCGCAGCGCACCGGGGCCGTGGGCTCGCCCATCCTGGCGCAGCGGGAAAGCCAGGGCGAGCGCCCGGCCCTGGTGCTGCGCCAGGCGGGCGACCGCTATCTGCTGGTCGAGCTGGGCGACGCCGTGCTGGACATTGCCCTGCGCCTGCGCGTGCACGGGCTGATGCAGTCGCTGCAGGCGCAAAATTTGCCCGGCATTGTCGACCTGACGCCCGGCATCCGTTCGCTGCAGATTCATTTTGAGCCGCTGGCGCTTGCCGTGCCGGCATTGATCGCTGCGATTTTTAGAGCAGACGATGCGCTGGGCGATACCGGTGAGCTGGTGGTGCCCTCGCGCACCGTGTACCTGCCCCTGTCGTGGGACGACAGCGCGACCCGGCTGGCGATTGAAAAATACATGCAGTCGGTGCGGCTTGATGCGCCCTGGTGCCCGAGCAACATCGAGTTCATCCGCCGCATCAACGGCCTGGCCAGCATCGAGGACGTGCAGCGCACCGTGTTCGACGCCAGCTACCTGGTGCTGGGCCTGGGCGATGTGTACCTGGGCGCGCCGGTGGCCACGCCGCTGGACCCGCGCCACCGCCTGGTGACCACCAAGTACAACCCGGCCCGCACCTGGACGCCCGAAAACGCCGTGGGCATTGGCGGCGCCTACATGTGCGTCTATGGGATGGAAGGGCCCGGCGGCTACCAGTTCGTCGGCCGCACGCTGCAGATGTGGAACCGCTGGCGCGATGCGTCCAGCGGCGCCCTGGCCTTCGAACCCGGCAAGCCCTGGCTGCTGCGCTTTTTCGACCAGATCCGCTTTTACCCGGTGAGCGAGGACGAGCTGCTGCAGATCCGCCGCGACTTTCCCGCCGGGCGCTACCCGCTGCGCGTGGAAGATGGCACGTTCAGCCTGCGCGACTACAACGCCTTCCTCAATGCAAACGCCGACGAGATTGGCGCTTTTCGCGCCCTGCAAGGCCAGGCGTTCGAGGATGAGCGCGAGCGCTGGCGCGTGGCTGGCCTGGCCGAATACGTGGCCGAAGCCGAGGTGCCGGATGCTGCCCTGACCATCGACGACCTGCCCCCAGGCGCCCGCCGGGTGGCCAGCGCCGTGCCCGGCAGCGTATGGAAGCTGCTGGTGGCCGAGGGCGACACGGTAGGCGAGGGTGATGCCCTGCTGGTCATCGAGTCCATGAAGATGGAGTTCACCGTGTATGCCCCCTGTCCCGGACAGGTCATGCGCATGGCCTGCCGCGAAGGCAGCGCCGTGGCGGCCGGCCAGGACGTCGTCGTGATTCAAGGAGAAACCGCATGAACAAGCCAGAAATATCGCTCGGCATGGGCAGCCTGCAACAGGTTTACCGTGACAGCGCATTCACCCCCCTGGACATGGTCGAGCAAGTGCTAGCTGCCATCGGTGGCGACCCGAACAAGACCTGGATCCACGTTGTCGATGCCGCCACGCTGTGCGCCCAGGCGCAGGCCCTGATGGCACGCGGCCCGGAAGGCCTGGCGCTGTGGGGTATTCCGTTTGCCATCAAAGACAACATCGACCTGGCCGGCGTGCCCACCACCGCCGGCTGCCCCGATTACGCCTATACTCCCGAGCGCAGCGCCACCGTGGTGCAGCGCCTGCTTGACGCCGGCGCCATCGCCATCGGCAAGACCAACCTGGACCAATTCGCCACCGGCTTGAACGGCACTCGTTCGCCCTATGGCGCCTGCCGCAATGCCTTTAACCCCGACTACGTGTCCGGCGGCTCCAGCGCCGGCTCGGCGGTGGCGGTGGCGCTCGGCCACGTCAGCTTCTCGCTAGGCACCGACACGGCCGGTTCGGGCCGGGTGCCGGCCGGTTTCAACCATCTGGTCGGCCTCAAGCCCAGCCTGGGCTTGCTATCCACGACCGGCGTGGTGCCGGCCTGCCGTTCGCTGGACGTGGTGTCCATCTTCGCGCTGACGGCCGACGATGCGCAGCAGGTCTTTGCGGTGGCGCACGGCCATGACCCGCTGGACGCGTATTCACGCCCGGCACTACCGCATGGGTTTGACTTCGGCCTGGCGGCCCGGCCGCGCCTGGGCGTGCCGCGCGCCGACCAGCTGCAGTTCCTAGGCGACATCGATTATGCCCAGTGCTTTGCCGATGCCTGCAAGCATGCCCAGGCGCTGGGGGCCGAGCTGGTCGAGATCGACTTCGCGCCTTTCCAGGAGACCGCCCGCCTGCTGTACGAAGGCCCCTGGGTGGCCGAGCGCTACCAGGCCATCCGCGCCTTCATCGACGCCCGGCCCGAGTCCGTCTTTCCGGTGACGCGCGAGATCACGCTGGGCGGCGCCAAGCCGCTGGCGGCTGACGCCTTTGCCGCCCAGTACCGGCTCAAGGCGCTGGCGCAGCGCTGCGCCGGTGTGTGGTCCGGCATCGACTGCATGCTGCTGCCCACGTCGCCCACCATTCACCCCATTGCGACCGTGCTGGCCGAGCCCATTGCGCGCAACAGCGACTTCGGCTGCTATACCAACTTCGTGAATTTGCTGGACTACGCCGCCATCGCCGCGCCCGCTGGCTTTCGTACCGACGGCCTGCCGTTCGGTGTGACTTTCGTGGCGCAGGCGCACCAGGACCAGCCTTTGCTGCACCTGGCCCGGCGCTGGCAGCGCGCGCTGCAGGGCAGGGCAGCTACGCTGGGCGCCACCGGTCATGCGGCCGTGTCGTTTGCCGCAGCCACTGCCGTTCGTTCCGGACAAATTCAGGTCGCGGTCTGCGGCGCGCACCTGGAAGGCCAGCCGCTCAACGCACAGCTCACCAGCCGGGGGGCCCGACTGGTGCAGCGCACCACCACTGCGCCCGAGTACCACCTCTACGCCTTGCCCGACGGCCGCCGCCCTGGCCTGGTCCGCGTCGCCGAAGGTGGTGCGGCAATCGAAGTGGAAGTGTGGGAGTTGCCTGCCAGTCAGTTAGGCAGTTTTGTGGACGGCATTCCTGCGCCGCTGGGAATTGGACGCACCGTGTTGGCAGACGGGCGTCTTGTAGCAGGTTTTATTTGTGAGCAGCAAGGTATCTTAGGGGCTGAAAACATTACTGCGTTTGGCGGCTGGCTGGCCTACAGACAGCAAGTCTCAAACTAATCAGGGAGCACTTTAAAACCCCGTGCAGTGTCATACAAGGAAAAAGACAATGTTTATCGATTTCGTTCAGCTTTCATTCAGCCACGCCTTCGTAAGCTCTGTCTTAGATCAACCAAGGAGCTTTCCATGAAACGTACCGTGATTGTTTGCCTGACCACGCTGCTGGCAGCGGGCGTTCAGGCCCAGAGCTTTAACGACACGGCCCGCGTGCGCAGTGTCACCCCACAGCAGGTAAGCATTTCCGTGCCGCGCAACGAATGCACCAGCCAGTGGATCACCGAGCAGCAAGCCGTGCCGGCTTCGCGAAATTACGGTGGGCTGGCAATTGGCGGCGTGGCCGGCGCGTTGCTGGGCAACCAGGTCGGCGGGGGCCGCGGCCGCGAAGCCGCCACCGCCGTTGGTGCCGTGGTCGGCGCGCTGACGGGCGAGCACTTTGCCAACCAAAACGGCTGGGGCGGCTACCAGCAAGCAGCCCAACCGCAGCAGCGCCAAGTGCAGAGCTGCCGCACCGTCAATGACGTGCAGAGCCGCATTACGGGCTACCAGGTCGAGTACGAGTACCGCGGCCAGCTCTACAGCACGGTGACCCGCGAGAAGCCGGGCCGCACCATGCCGGTGCGCGTTTCGGTGGCGCCGGGGGAGCCGGCAGGGGGCGACTACCAGGGCGCAAGCGACTACCAGGGCCGGCGCGATGACCGTGGCGGCCGCGAGTACTATGGGGCTTACAACCGAT
>JAQGMZ010000218.1 GCA_028292045.1 Polaromonas sp.
CTTCGACCTGCGCCGATGGCGAGGCGGCGGCGGCGTTTGCATCCACAGCAGGCGCAGCGCTTTGCGCCCAGCTGGACACCGAAGCGGCGAGCATCAGCGCACCCAGGGGCAGCAGTGCCCGTTCGGAAGTCGAAGAACTGGCGGTGTTGTCGTTGGCGCGGGTTTGCGCGGTGCGTCGGGTGCGCGCGGGGCGTGCGGAAGGGTGTGCCAAAAGAGGGCTCCAAGCTGGGTCCGCCTCAACGGAGACGGACCGGGTTTCAGGTGGTGGCTTGGCTGGCTCGAGGTCGTTTTTGGAAAACGCGAGTTGGCTGGCTTTGAATTGCAGCCTGGATTTTATAGTTAATGAGAATTATTCGTAATAGGAGTGCAAAAATAAATCATGCGCAGAGGTTTTGCTGCTTAAAAACAACAATGGACCGGGGTCTTGCAACCCCGATCCATGCGTGAACGCAAGCCGCCTGAAAACGGCGGCTGAAACCCGGTTTCCTAGCCGAGCTCGCCCATCTGGCTCTGCAGGTAGTTTTGAATGCCGACCTTGCCCACCAGGTCAATCTGGGTTTCGAGAAAGTCGATGTGCTCTTCGGTGTCGTTCAAAATCTCCTGCAGCAAATCGCGCGACACATAGTCGCGCACGCTTTCGCAATGCGCCATGCCGTCTTTCACCGTGATCTGCGCTGCCGACTCCAGCTTCAGGTCGCAGTTCAGGACTTCCAGCACGTCCTCGCCAATCATCAGCTTGCCCAGGTCTTGCAGGTTGGGCAGGGCGTCGAGCATGAACAGCCGGTCCATCAGCCGGTCGGCATGCTTCATCTCGCCAATCGATTCCTCATATTCCTTCTTGGCCAGCTTGTCCAGTCCCCAGTGCTTGTACATGCGGTAATGCAGGAAGTACTGGTTGATGGCGGTCAGCTCGTTCTTGAGCTGGGCCTGCAGGTAAAAAATGACTTGCGCGTCGCCTTTCATGGCATTCCTTTGTAGGTGGGGTGATCGTCATTGTCTGCATGCGCGCCACGCCTGTGGCGCTTAGACGGCAACGGCAGTCAGGAAAGCACGTATTTTGCAGGAAAATCCCTGCATGAGCAGTTTGCAACTTCTTCGCATCAAGATGTACCGAACCGTGGCCCGCCAGCTGCATGGGACGGTTCCCTGCTGGGTGTGCGGCCAGCATGTGACGTTTGAAGCCGCTACGCTGGAGCATATCCAGGCCCGCAGCGAAGGCGGCAACAGCCATGCCGACAACCTGGCCATCAGCCATGAAGTGTGCAATGGCCAGCGCCATGCAAGCGGCGTGGTTCCTGCTTCACCAACCCTGCCGGGGCAGGTGCAGCGCTGGCAAGCCCCGGCGCCCCATGGCAAGCCGGGGTGAATCGCCAGGTGACGGCCCGGCCTGCCGGCCTTCAACCGCGCCGGATGTGCAACTTCAACCAACACAAGAAGAACTAGAAACCCATGAACACCTGCCTGACGCCTGCTTCGCTGCCCAGCGCACCGCCCGTACCGCTGCTGAACAGCTTTTTGCCGCCTGACGATCCGCAGCGCGCCGTGCTGCACAACGAAGTGCATGCCCGCCCGCCGGCCCGGGTGCGGCTGCCGGCCATGGTGGTGCAGGTGGCGGTGCTGAACGCAGGCATCAGCCGCGACATGGAATGCGCGCATTTGCAGCGCCTGGTCGGCCAGGCTGACTTGTCGCTGGACCGTCTGCAGGCCAATTTCCTTCGCTTGCCCTGCGGCAACCACACCGTGAAATGGGAGCGCCACACCGAATTTACCCGCTACTCCATCGTGCAGGCGCTGCCGGAGCGCGCTTTGCTGGGAGCGCAGCAGCCCGAGCTGCTCTCCAGCCTGGCGGTCGGGCCCGACTGGCTGCGCAGCATTCCGGGGAGCACGGTGTCGGCCATTTTGCTGGTGATGGTGGAAGGCGAGCTGCACGATGCCCCAGCGCTCATGGACCAGGCGCAGGCGTGGTTTGGCGGCCGGTCGGTGATTGCCTCGCAGCTGGGCCACGGCCATTCGTGGGCCGTAAGCGACCTGCAGATCGGCGCCGACGGTTTTGAGCGCATGCTGGTGATTGCCGCGCCCGGCACCAGCGAAAGCCGCGCCGGCCGCATCTCGCAGCGCCTGCTGGAAGTCGAGATTTACCGCCTGATGGCCTTGCGCGGCCTGCCGGTGGTCAAAAAACTCGCGCCCATGCTGTCTGAAGCCGAAAGCGCATTGGCCGACATCACCGCCCGGCTGGAGGGCAAGTCGGCGTCTGACCAGGACCTGCTCGACACGCTGGTATCGCTGGCCGCGCGGGTCGAGCGCGCCACGGCCGAGCACATCTACCGCTTTTCAGCCACCCGGGCCTACAACACGCTGGTCGGCCAGCGCCTGACCGAGTTGCGGGAAAAGCCGATTTCCGGCACCCAGACCCTGAGCGAATTCATGCAGCGCCGGCTGTCACCCGCCATTGCCACGGTGGCCGCCACGGCGCAGCGGCTGACTTCGCTGTCCGAGCGGGTGACGCGCACCAGCGCCTTGCTGCGCACCCGGGTGGACATTGCCACCGAAACCCAGAACCACATGCTGCTGGAAAAGCTCACCCGTGGCCAGGAAATGCAATTACGCCTGCAATCGACCGTTGAAGGGCTGTCGATTGCCGCAATTTCGTATTACGTGATCAGCCTGTTGCTGTACGGCGGCAAAGCGGCGAAAGCGGCCGGCGCGCCGGTCAACCCGGAAATCATCGTGGGCGCCGCGATTCCGCTGGTGCTGTGGCTGGTGTGGCGCAATATTCGCCGCATTCATGCCAAGCTGCACGGCGGGGATTGAATGGCTGTTGAAAGTCTGGCCGCCTGTGCAGGCGAGAACTGGGTTGGCAAGTAGGGCGCCGCGCTCAACTTTCGCGCGTCATGATCTCCAGCAACCGGTCCAGCCCGCCTTCATTGATCGCCACCATGGCCTGCGCCCGCACGGTGGGCTTGGCATGGTAGGCCACTGACAGGCCAGCGTCGCCCATCATGGGCAGGTCGTTGGCGCCATCGCCCACGGCAATCGCCTGCAGCGGGTTGATGCCCAGTTGCGCGCAGGTTTCGACCAGCATGCGGCGCTTTTCCTCGCCGTCGCAAATGTCGCCCCAGGGCTGGTCTACCAGTTGGCCGGTCAGCGTGCCGTTTTCAATTTCCAGCACGTTGGCGCGCGTGTAGTCAATGTCGAGCATTTCTTTCACCCGGTCGGCGAAAAAGGTGAAGCCGCCGCTGACCAGCAAGATTTTCAATCCTGCCGCCTTGCAAGCCCGCACCAGTTCGGCCGCGCCGGGGTTGAGCCGCAGCCGCTCGCGGCAGACCGCTTCCATGTCCTTGACGCGAACGCCCTTGAGCAGCGCCACGCGGCGGCGCAGGCTGTCCTTGAAGTCCGTGATCTCGCCGCGCATCGCCGCTTCGGTAATGGCGGCAACTTCCACCTTGCGGCCCACGGCATCGGCAATCTCGTCGATGCATTCGATGTTGATGAGCGTCGAATCCATGTCGAATGCAATCAGCTTGAAGTCGCTGAGTCTCAGGTCGGGCGTAGCGATGTTGATGACAAGGCCGGGAGGGTGTTCGATGGGATTCATAAAAGAAGTTACTAAAGATTAGACAGCTGCTTGCGCAATTGGGGCATGCGCTGAAGGCTGATTTGATGCGGTGGATATGAAACGCAATCGCTTTTTCGTTTGTCATTCCCGCGAAGGCGGGAATGACGCAATGGGGTGGGGTATCGCGGGAATGGCGGGCGGGGCCTGAAGATGACTTGCGGGCTCCCAGGCCCGGTTCCATTCTTGCAATTGCTTTTCCCTGGGCATGCCTTTTGGCTGTTTGAAGACGCATGAAACTGTTGCAATGCTTTCGAGTCATGCGTCCTGCTAGATAGTGGCCATTTCCCGCACCGGCTGCCCCAGGCTCTTGAGCACATCGCGCACCATCTGCGCCCGGTCTTTCGCTTCCGGCAGCGCGCGCTCGATGCGCAGCTTGTCGTTGCCTGCCAACTTGATGTGCTTGTTTTTCTGGATCAGGTGAATGATGGCCATGGAATCGATCGGCGGGTCTTTCTTGAAGGTGATGCTGATGACGCCGGGCGCGGCATCGACTTTCACCACGCCGTAGGGCTTGGCGATCACCCGCAGGCGGTGCACGTCCACCAGTGTTTGCGCCTGGGCGGGCAGCTTGCCGAAGCGGTCGACAATTTCTTCGAGCAGCGCGTCGATCTGTTCGGTCTTTTTTGCCGTGGCCAGTTTTTTGTAGAACGACAGCCGCAGGTGCACGTCGCCGCAGTAGTCGCTGGGCAGCAGGGCGGGGGCGTGCAGGTTGATTTCGGTGGTGGCGCCCAGCGGCGACAGCAAATCAGGCTCGCGCCCGGCCTTGAGCGACGCCACCGCTTCGCCCAGCATTTCGTTGTAGAGCTGAAAGCCGATCTCCAGCATGTTGCCGCTCTGGTTCTCGCCCAGCACCTCGCCGGTGCCGCGAATTTCCAGGTCGTGCATCGCCAGGTAAAAACCCGAGCCGAGTTCTTCCATCTGCTGGATGGCCTCCAGCCGCTGGCCGGCCTGCTTGGTCAGCCCTTCGATGTCGGGCACCATCAGATAGGCATAGGCCTGGTGGTGGCTGCGGCCCACGCGGCCGCGAAGCTGGTGCAGCTGGGCCAGGCCGAACTTGTCGGCCCGGCTCATCAAAATGGTGTTGGCGCTGGGCACGTCGATGCCGGTCTCGATGATGGTCGAGCACAGCAAGATATTGAAGCGCTGGGCCACGAAGTCCTTCATCACCCGCTCCAGCTGGCGCTCGGGCATCTGGCCGTGGGCCACCGCGATGCGGGCTTCGGGCAGCAGCTCTTCGAGCTTCTGGCGGCGGTTTTCGATGGTGTCGACTTCGTTGTGCAAAAAGTAAACCTGCCCGCCGCGCTTCAGTTCGCGCAGCACGGCTTCGCGGATCACGCCGTTGCTTTCGCTGCGCACAAAGGTCTTGATGGCCAACCGGCGCTGCGGCGCGGTGGCGATCACGCTCAGGTCGCGCAGGCCTTCCAGCGCCATGCCCAGCGTGCGCGGAATCGGCGTGGCGGTCAGCGTCAGCACGTCGATTTCGGCGCGCAGGGCTTTCATCGCTTCCTTGTGGCGCACGCCGAAGCGGTGTTCCTCGTCAATGATGAGCAGGCCCAGTTGCTTGAACTTCACGTCCTGGCTGAGCAGCTTGTGGGTGCCGACAACGATGTCGACGCTGCCGTCCGCCAGGCCCTTGATGGCGGCGCTGATTTCCTTGGCCGAGCGAAAGCGGCTCATCTCGGCCACCTTCACCGGCCACTTGGCGAAGCGGTCCACCAGCGTCTGGTAGTGCTGCTCGGCCAGCAGCGTGGTCGGCGCCAGCAGCGCGACCTGCTTGCCGCCGGTGATGGCGATGAAGGCGGCGCGCAGGGCGACTTCGGTCTTGCCGAAACCCACGTCGCCGCAGACCAGCCGGTCCATCGGGCGCGGGCTGATCATGTCCTGG
>JAQGMZ010000274.1 GCA_028292045.1 Polaromonas sp.
CACCCGCACCATGCACTGGTTCATCAAGCGCGGTTTTGTGCAGATGGACCCGGACTGGCTGCCCGATGCCCGCAAGCGCAAGTACAACTGGGACCGCAAGAGCCAGGTGCTGGTGAAAAAACTGGGCTGAGTGTTGTCGAGATGGAAAATTGCAATTGAATACTATGCTTTTCATAGCATCCAGCGTTTACCGGGTGTGGAAAAACTGATGCCAAGACCTCAAGCGCAGGTTTCAAGCCGACTACCTTGATAGACGTAAAACCCTGACTGCCCGATGCCCCGGTTTCCTGTACGCTGAATTTTTCTTTTTGCTGGAGACCGCCATGAATCCATCCGGGCCTGTTCCTGCTGCGCATGAAGTCCGCATTCCCTGCGGCGACGCCTGGCTTTACGGCGACTTCATGCTGCCGGAAAACGCCGCAGGCCTTGTCCTGTTCGTGCACAACAGCGGCAACGGCCGGCACAGCGCAAGCGACCGGCTGGTGGCCTTGCAACTCCAGCAGGCCGGACTGGGCACGCTGCTGTTTGACCTGCTCACCGTGCAGGAAGGACAGAGCGACCCGCACGCCCGCGACCACCGTTTCGACATTGCGCTGCTCACCCAGCGGCTGCAGGACGCCAGCCTGTGGGCCATGGCGCAACCCAGCCTGCAGGCACTTCCCGTGGGTTACTTCAGCGTCAGCAACGGCAGCGCCGCCGCCGTCATTGCCGCGGCCAGGCTGGGCGCCCAGATTGCCGCCGTGGTGTCGCGCAGCGGCCGCCCGGACCTGGCCGGTCCGGTGGCGCTGGCAACCGTCACCGCGCCCACGCTGCTCATCGCCGGGCAGGCCGAAGCGGCCCTCGCCGAATTCAACGAGCAGTCGCTCACCCACCTGGTGTGCGGCAAACGCCTGGCCATCGTCGAAGGCGCCACCCCGGCGCTTGAAGACAAGGCCGCACTTGAAAAAGTGGCCGGCCTGGCGGCAGACTGGTTCAAGACCCATTTTTCCAGCAAGTTTGGCCAGGAGGCGCCGCTCTAGCGCTGCAGGTGCTGCGGATGGCTTTAGGCGCCGCCAGGCTGACGCGAAACCTGGCGCCCGAAATGGCGCAAGACTCCCTGCCCGGCTGCCCGCCCGCTCGCCAGGCAGGCCGTCATCAGGTAGCCGCCCGTGGGCGCTTCCCAGTCGAGCATTTCGCCGGCGCAAAACACGGGCGGCCTGAGGTCGGCGGGCACCATGACCTGCAGGTTTGCATCCAGCGCTTCAAAACGCACGCCGCCGGCGCTGCTGATGGCTTCGTCGATCGGCCGCGCAGCCACCAGCCGCACCGGCAGCGCCTTGATCCCGGCTGCCAGTTTCACCGGGTCGGCTATCTCGTCCTTGCCGAGCAGTTCGTACAGGATGGCCGCCTTGATGCCGTCCAGGTTCAGGCGGCTTTTCAGGTGGCTCGACAGCGAACGCGAGCCGCGCGGATGGCGAATTTCCACCAGCACCTGTTCCGGCGACTTGTCAGGCAGCAAGTCGAGCAGAAAGGTGGCGCTGCCCTGGGCGCTGATCTCGTCCCGCAACAGGCTTGAAACCGCATACACCAGGCTGCCTTCGACCCCGGAGGCCGTGGCCACAAACTCGCCCCTGCGGCTGAAGCTCCGGCCTTGCGAATCGGTGAACTGCAGGGCCACCGACTTGAACGGCTGGCCGGCAAACCGGCTGGAAAAATGCTCGCTCCAGCCGGCTGCGGGCTGCGGTGCCTGGCCAATGAGCTCCTTGAAAAAATCGCGCCGCGTTTCCACGGGCTCCGCGGCAGTTGCCACGGGCCGGGCCGCCACGTCAAAGCCGCAGTTTGACGGCTGAAGCGGCGCAACGGGCACCCCGCGTCCGGCCAGCAAGGGCACCCAGGCGCCGTCGGAACCCAGCCGCGCCCAACTGCCGCCGCCCAGGGCCAGCACGACCGCGTCAGCCTGAAGCTGCACCGGACCCGCCGGGGTGGAAAACAGCAGACCGCCGCCCTCCGACCAGCCCAGCCAGCGGTGCCGCATGGAAAACTGCACGCCCGAGGCGCGCAGGCGGTGCAGCCAGGCGCGCAGCAGCGGCGCGGCCTTCATGTCCTTGGGAAACACCAGGCCCGAACTGCCGACAAAGGTTTCAATGCCGAGCGCTTCGGCCCAGGCGCGCAACTCGGCCGGGCCAAATTCAGCGAGCATCGGCAGCAGCGGCGCGCCTTGCGCGCCATAGCGCCGCATGAACACCTCGGGCGGTTCAGCGTTTGTCAGGTTCAGCCCGCCCCTGCCCGCCAGCAAAAACTTGCGGCCAATCGACGGCATGGCATCGAACAGCTGGACCGACACCGCTGGGCCGGCGCCGGCCAGCATGTCGGCGGCCATCAGCCCGGCAGGCCCGCCGCCAATGACAGCGACGCGCAGGGTTGGCAAGGAAGATGAAATGGAAGCTGAATCGGTCAATGTGAATCCGTTTGCGTGTGGCGAAAATAAATGGGTGAATCGGTCAAGACGGCCAGGCAGTGCCAGCGGCATGGAACAAGGTGCAAAGCGGTGATTTTTATGGTTCCCCGGGCTTGCGGGCTTCAGGATAGAGGCTGCAATTCATGAAATTGCGATTTCCACCCCGGTGCCACGGCCCGCATGCAGGATCTGCAATTATTGCAGGCCCGGCCTGGCCTGCTCACCCAGCGCAGCGCTGGTCAGGGCATCACATCGGCGGCGCAAAACCACTGCGGCCCACCAACACGCGCAGTGCGGTAGGCTGGCCATTTTTTTCCTGCGCAGTGATGATGACCTTGGCGCCGGGAACGATCAACGCTTTTTCATCGTCCTTGCCGGGCTTGAAGCTGACCACCGGGGTGCCGGGCGGAACGATGACGACTTTTTCACCGCCCTTGTACTTGAGCGTGAGCTGCTGGCCGCCGGGCGTGCTCGAGGGCGCCTCGGCCATGCCGTCTACCGTGGCGTTGGTCATGGTGCTCTCGGGCTGCAGGTCCCAGGGGCGGTGGCCTTCGCCTCCGCCGCGCGCCGACTCGGGAAACACCAGCACCTCCAGCGCTTTTTGCGTGCCGTCGGCTTGCGGCATCGCGGCCGTGCCAATGTAGCTGCCGGGCTTGATGTCGGCCAGCGTCATGGGAAAGACCTCGGACACGTCCATGTCAGTGGGGCGCAACAGGGTGATGACTTCGCCGCTGCGCTCCCGCACGGTGATGCTGCCGGGTTCGACCTTTTCGATCGTGGCGCGCAGGCGCAGCAGGGGGCCGGCCGGCGCGGGCGCCTGGGCCAACGCCAGGGTGCTGGCGAGCAGCGTCAGTGAAACAGCGAAAATTTTGAACATGGAGGAAACTACTTTCAATAAAGCCGTGGGTGCCAGCAGGTGAAACAATGAAGAGATGCGCCGCATGCGAATGCGGCGCGGCTGGCTGATCAGCAAACCGGCACCACGGTTCCCAGGCCCGTCAGGAAAGCCGCCTTCACCGTCGCGCCGGGGTAGATCAGCTGCACGGCGGCCCGGTAAGCCTGCATTTGCATCTGGTAGGCGGGCTGCAATTCAGGCATCCAGGCTGATTTGTAGTCGAGCACCCACCACTGGCCTTCATGCCCCGCATCCTTGCGCTGCACCAGGCGGTCCAGCCGCAAGGCCTGGCCCAGGTACACCAGGTCCACCTCGTTGCCCTGCCAGGCGATGGCGTCCCGGCGCCAGGCCCAGGCGCCGTCGCCCTTGAGAATGCGCTGCGCCAATGCGCTGGCCGCCATGGCCTGCGCCGGGCTGAGGCGAAATTCGCGGGCAACCGCGCCGACATGCTCGGCGGAGGACGGCCCGCCCCATTCCAGCAGGCGGTGCATGGCCTTGCCGATACGCGCATTGGCCGGGTCTTCGTCTGCCGGGGCTCTCAGTGAAGGCCTGGGCGGACGGTTCTCTGGCAGGGCTGGGAGTTCGGCCAGATAAAACACATCCTGGCCGGCCAAGTTTTCAGGCAGCTCCGCAGCAGACGGGCTGTCCAGGCCCGGCAGGTGCGCTTGCAAACGCTGCCACCAGCTGTCGGTGGTCGCCCTGTGC
>JAQGMZ010000012.1 GCA_028292045.1 Polaromonas sp.
CGCTCTGGTGCGGCAGGCTCGACGATTTGCACGAATGGTCGTCGCCGGCAATCAGGAGCACGCCGCCGTGCTTGGCGCAGCCGGCAATGTTGCCGTGCTTGAAGACGTCGCCGCTGCGGTCCACGCCCGGGCCCTTGCCGTACCACAGCGCAAAAACGCCATCGACCGTGGCCTTGGCGTCCAGGCTGAGCATCTGCGAGCCCCAGACGGCGGTGGCGGCCAGTTCTTCATTCAGGCCGGGAACGAACTTGATGTTGTGCGCGTCCAGGTGCTTGCTGGCCTTCCACAGTTCCTGGTCCACCGCGCCCAGCGGCGAGCCCCGGTAACCGGAGACAAAACCGCCCGTGTTCAGGCCGGCCGCCGCATCGCGCTGCTTTTGCGCCAGCAGCAGCCGCACCAGGGCCTGGGTGCCCGTCATGTACACCCGGCCAGCGGGCTGGGTGTATTTGTCTTCCAGCGTGACCGCTGTGTTCAACTCTGTAGAGCTCATGGCTTTTCCTGGCGTTGTTGTAGGTTTGTACTGTCTCGTTGGACAGTTTCAATGGTTTTGAATAATTTGTAAAATTCAAATACTTGCTATCCAGTATTGGAAAAATCGATGCCAATTCTTCAACCCGCCATTCGCTTCACCCTGCGCCAGCTGCAGTACTTCAGGACAGTCGCCCGGGCCGGCCAGATTTCCCTGGCGGCGATTGAATTGCATGTGACCCAATCGACGATGACATCGGCCATTGCGGAGCTGGAACGGGTGCTGGGAACGCTGCTGTTCGAGCGCAGCCGCAGCGGCATGGCGTTGACCTACGAAGGCCACCTGTTCCTCCAGCATGCCCATGCGGTCCTGGAGGTGGCCGACGAGGCGGCCCGGCACCCGTTTCGCGACCGCAGCGAAGTGACCGGCACCCTGCAGCTGGCGGCCAGCTACACGGTGCTGGGTTACTTTTTGCTGCCGTTTGTCGCCAAGTTCCAGAAACAGCATCCGGGCGTTCGCATCGTTCCGGTCGAGCAGGACCGCGCGCAGATCGAGGCCAGCATCAGCAATGGCGACCTGTCGATGGCGGTGGCCCTGACCTCGAACATCACCGACATCGCGCGCTTCGAACAGCTGCCGCTGGCCCGCTCGAGGCGCCAGCTCTGGGTGGCCGCCAACCACCCGCTGGCCGACAGGGCGCAGGTCACGCTGCAGGACGTGATGCCTTTTCCCTACATCCTGCCACTGGTGGACGAAGGCCATATTGCCGCCATGCGCTACTGGGAACAGGCCGGCCTGCAGCCCACCACCCTGCTGCGCACCTCGTCGATGGAAGCGGTGCGGGAAATGGTTGCCCTTGGCCTGGGCGTCACCATCCTGTCGGACATGGTGTTTCGCCCTTGGTCGCTGGACGGGCGGCGCATCCGCACAGTGCCGCTGAAGGATGCGATACCGGCTATGGAAGTCGGCCTGGTCTGGCTCAGGGGGAATCCGCTGAGTCCGGTGGCCGAGGCGTTTCGCAAGTACCTGGAAGTGTCGGTGAGCAGCCAGGCGGCGGAATGAACGGCCAAGTTCAACGCAAGCACCGTCATGATTTAAAGTTCCTGCGATCACAGGTATTTCTCCTGATTCCTCCTTTGTGGATGGTATATTCCTACGTACGCAGGAATTATCTAGCCATCATGCCCCAGCTTTGATAAGATGCCTGCGAACGCAGGAATAATTTCATGAAAATCAAAGTCGATGTCGTGCCTGATCTCGGCCTGGCGCTTCGGGCAGTCAGGCGCAGCAGTCATGTGCGGCTGGACGACCTGGCCGCAATGGCGGGTGTGAGCAAGCAGTTCGTGTCGGACGTCGAACACGGCAAGCCAACCGTGCAGTTGGGACTGGTACTTAAGTTATTGGCTGAACTGGGCGTTTTCTTGACGCTGGACATTCCCCAGGAGGCTGGACAAGAACTTGCCGCGCTGCAGCGCAAAGGGGGGTTGAAACCCCTGAACAAGCGGCGCACCGCAGCTGCGGCCCCGGAAAGCTCCGGCACGCACGTCACGCACGACGCGGGCAGACCGCCGAACATTGCGAACGAAGATTGAGCGCATGCGCAGCCTCACGGTATTCCTCAATGACCAGGCTGTCGGCACCCTCAGCGAAGGTGCCGACCTGTGGCGCTTTGCTTACGATGCGCAATGGGCGCAGGCACCCGGCAGCTTTGATCTGACCCCTGGCCTTCCCCGCACGTAACAACTTCACCAGGACGGCGGCAGTTTTCGCCCGGTGCAATGGTATTTCGACAACCTGTTGCCCGAGGAAACACTGCGGCAAACCGTTTCCAAGGAGGCCGGGATCAAGGGCGACGATGCATTCGCGCTGCTGGAATACCTGGGCGCGGAATCCGCAGGTTCCCTGGTTTTGCTTCCTCCGGGCGAGCAGCCATCGCCTCGCAATGGCCTGCAATCGCTTTCCGATGCACAGCTGAGCCAGCGCATTCGCAAGCTGCCACGCGCATCGTTGAGCAGCGGCGCGCCCAAGCGCATGTCGGTGGCCGGCGCGCAGCACAAGCTGCTCGTGGTGTACCGGGATGGCGCGCTGTTCGAGCCGGTCGGCGCAGAGCCTTCGACACACCTTCTCAAGCCAAACCACACCAGCGACGATTATTCGTCCTCCGTCATCAATGAATACCTGGTGCTGCGCCTGGCAGGCAAGCTCGGGCTGCTGGCGCCTGCGGTGTACCGCAAGTACGTGCCTGAACCGGTTTACCTCATCACCCGCTTCGACCGGTATGCGAATGCTGCAGGAAGCACGCAGCGCCGGCACATCATCGACGCCTGCCAGCTGCTGAACAAGCCGCGCGGTTTCAAGAACAAGGCGGCCAACCTGCAAACCTTGTCCGAGTGCGTGGACCAATGCCGCAACCGGGCCAGCACCCGATTGCGCCTGTACCGCTGGCTGATGTTCAACCTGCTGGTCGCCAACGACGACAACCATCTGAAGAACCTTTCCTTCATGGTCAGCGCCGAGGGCATCGACCTGTCGCCGCACTATGACATGCTCAGCACATCGGTTTATCGCACAGTGGCGTTTGCCGACCAGCGTGCGAACTGGCCTGAGGTGGAAATGATGATTCCACTGCCCGGCGCCACCCATTTCAGCCAGGTGACGCGCGAGTCCTTGGTGCAAGCCGCTGAAGCGCTGGGATTGACGCGTCGCATCGGCACCCGTGAACTGGACCGCATGAGCGAAGCGTTGCTCCCTGCGTTGGACGGTTTGATCCAGGACATTGAGCACCAGAACGCCGGTTATGGCGAGGCGGTACGCGTTTTCCTGGAGGGAGAGATTCGGGTTGTTCGCGCCATCAGGCACATCGTGGCGCCCTATCTGCTCGAGCGGCTTGCGGACCCGAAGTGATCATGAGGCGCTTGTACCGCGCACTCAACGATGCACCAAGGAAGGCTGCGCGTGCAGGCTGCTCCGGTAAAGCAACAGTACCAGCACCAGGCCGCCCATCGACAGCAGCGCCGCGCCAAGAAACACGCCGGCATAGCCATAACCGGTCGCCACAAAGCCCATCAGCGGCCCCGCCAGCCCGACTGCCAGGTCAAAAAACAAGGACAGCGCGCTGAGGGCCGATCCGCGGTTGGCCGGCGGCGTGCGCGCCAGGGTTTCCACCCCCAGCCCCGGATATACCCAGGACACGCCAATGCCCGTCAGCGCTGCGCCCACCATCACGGTCCAGGCCGACGGTGCCAGCCAGATCAGCACCAACCCCAGGCTCTGCACCAGCATGCAGACCGCCACGACCCGGTAGCCCCCGAAACGCGGCAGCAGGTTTGCTGAAACCAGCCGGGCAAAGATGAAGCCGATGCCAAAACCGCTCAGGCAGTAGGCGGCGTTGGCCCAGCCGAGGCTTTCAAAATACAGGGCAATGAAGGCGGTCAGGCTGCCGAACCCGACCGAACTGCAAGCCATCACCAGTCCATTGGGCATCACGGCCAGAAAGACGTGGCCGAACGGAAGCCGCTCGCCCGGCACCAGGGGCGCGGGGCGCTTGCCCAGGGCGAACAGCAGGGCAAGCATGCCGATCAGCACGGTCGCCAGCCCGATGCTGGCAAGGCTCAGGCTGTCGCGCAGCAGCACGCCCAGCGGCGCGCCCACCGCCGTTCCGCCATAGGCGGCGATGCCGTTCCACGACATGACCTTTGCGGTATGCGGCGCGCCGCACGCGCCAATGGCCCAGGCGCAGGAGGGCGTCGAGATCATGGCCGAAGACATGCCCAGCACCACCCGCCCGCCCAGCAGCAGGGGCAAGCCAAGCCAGGGCAGGCTGTGCAAATGAATCGCCGCGCTGGTCATCGCGCCGCTGAGGATGAGACCGGTCAAGCCATACACCACCGAGCGTTTGGCGCCAAGCCGGTCGGCCAGGTTGCCGGCCAGCGGACGCGACAGCAGCGTCGCCAGGTACTGCACGCCAATCACCAGGCCGGCGAACACCGAGGTCATGCCGAGATTGTTGAGGACATAGCCGGGCAGCACGGCCAGCGGCATCCCATTGCACACATAAGCGGCAAAATTAAAGCAGACGATGGCCAGTATCGACAGGTTGATCCGCAGCGAAGTGGGATTGCGGTCATTCATGCGCAAGGCGTCCCGGGCTGTTCACTTGCGCTCCCGCCCCTAAAAAATTGCTCTTTCATGGGTGCAATACCGGGTCAGGCGGGGTCAGCACTGGCAGCCGCCCGAAGCGCGGCGAACTGCGGCATGGTGGGCTGGTGCGCGTAATAGCCGCCGTCCACCGCCCAGAGCTGGCCGGTCACCCAGGACGAGCGATCGGAAGCCAGAAACCCGACCACCTCGGCAATGTCCGACGGCTGGCCCAGTCGGCCGGTGAGCTTGTGGGCGCATAGCACCTCGCGCATGGGCTGGGGCAAGGCGCGTTCCATGGCCGGGGTGGTCACGGAACCGACCAGCAGCGCATTGCAGCGCACGCCCTGGGCGCCATACTGGCTGGCGACATACAGCGTGAGGGTGTTGATGGCGCCCTTGGACACCGCGTAGGCGGTCTGGTACTTCTCGCCCGCCACCGAGGTGCCGGAACTGATGTTGATGATCGAGCCGCCGCCGCCCCGGATCATCAGCGGCAGCGCGTACCGGCACATCAGCATCGTGCCGCGCACGTTGCAGCCCATCACCTCGTCCCACAGTTCGGTGCTCATGCCCAGCACGTCGCCATCGGCGGGCAGCCCCTTCATGGCCGCGTTGTTGTCCAGAATGTCCAGGCGCCCATAGGTGGCGGCGGTAAATTCCATCGCCTCGCGGATGCTGCCCTCGTGCGACAGGTCCAGCGTGCAGGCCGCCGCGTCCAGGCCGTCGCTGCGCAAACCCTCGGCCACCGCCTGCATCGGCGAGCCCGGCAGGTCGGCGATCACCACGCGCGCGCCGTCCTGCGCCAGCCGCCGGGCGGTGGCCGAGCCGATGGCGCCGGCGCCGCCGCTGATCAGCGCCACCTTGCCGGTCAATTCCTGTGTGTTCATTCCAAATTACCTGTCTAGTTGCTTTGTTGTTTCACGAATCAGTCCTTCATGCCCAGCAGCACGCTGATGTCGCGCTCCGGATCGGCATCGGCGCCGTAGGCCAGGCTGCCCTGGCGCTGGCGCGCCGCCAGTTGCTCCATCTGAAAGCGGTAGCGCGTGCCCGGCGTGTCGAAGCGCGAATGCAGGTCGGGCCGGTCGCCGGGCTCAAAATAGCACGGGTTCTGCGGCCGCACCACCGAGTTGTCCTGCGGCTGGATGACATAGGCGATGCGCGGCATGACGTAGCGAAACGGCGCGGGCGCGGCGGTGGTGTTGAAGGTCACGTCGCCGCGCGAGCGGTGCTTGCCCACCGGAAGGAAGGGTTGCAGGTTGGGCACGTCGTAGCCCGGCCTGAAGCGCGGGTAGGAAACGCACACATTGCTGCGCAGGTG
>JAQGMZ010000049.1 GCA_028292045.1 Polaromonas sp.
GCCGCGCCAGCGCGTCGGTCGGCCTGAGCTACGGCGCGCACAGCAACCTGTGCGTCAACCAGATCAAGCGCAACGGCACCGAGGCGCAGCGCCAGAAATACCTGCCGAAACTGATCAGCGGCGAACACGTCGGCGCCCTGGCCATGAGCGAGCCGGGTGCGGGCAGCGACGTGATCTCCATGAAGCTCAAGGCCGAGGACAAGGGCGGCTACTACCTGCTCAACGGCAGCAAGATGTGGATCACCAACGGCCCCGACGCCGACACGCTGGTGGTATACGCCAAGACCGAGCCCGAACTGGGCGCGCGCGGCGTGACTGCCTTCCTGATCGAAAAAGGCATGCCCGGCTTTTCCGTCGCGCAAAAGCTCGACAAGCTGGGCATGCGCGGCAGCCATACCGGCGAGCTGGTGTTCAGCAATGTCGAGGTGCCGGCGCACAGCATCCTGGGCGGCCTGAACAGCGGCGCCAAGGTGCTGATGAGCGGCCTGGACTACGAGCGCGCCGTGCTCACCGGCGGGCCGCTGGGCATCATGCAGTCGGTGATGGACAACGTGCTGCCCTACATTCACGACCGCAGGCAGTTTGGCCAGAGCATTGGCGAATTCCAGCTGATCCAGGGCAAGGTGGCCGACATGTACACCGTGCTGCAGGCCGGCCGCTCGTTTGCCTACACCGTCGCCAAGAACCTGGACATGCTGGGCCTGGATCACGTGCGGCAGGTGCGCAAGGACTGCGCCTCGGTGATCTTGTGGTGCGCCGAAAAAGCCACCTGGATGGCCGGCGAGGGCGTGCAGATCTTTGGCGGCAACGGCTACATCAATGATTACCCGCTGGGCCGCCTGTGGCGCGACGCCAAGCTGTACGAGATCGGCGCAGGCACCAGCGAAATCCGGCGCATGCTGATCGGCCGCGAACTGTTCGCCGAAACCATGTAACCCAGAGCGCGCCCTGTCCCATGCCACTAGCCATACAAGACCTTTTTACCTACAACCGCGCCTGGGCTGCCCAGATGGAGCGCGAGCGCCCCGGGTTTTTCACCGGCCTGAAAAGCCAGCAAACCCCCAAGTACATGTGGATCGGCTGCTCCGACAGCAGGGTGCCGGCCAACCAGATCACCGGGCTGGAGCCGGGTGAGGTGTTCGTGCACCGCAACGTGGCCAACGTGGTGGTGCACACCGACCTCAATTGCCTGTCCACCGTCCAGTTTGCGGTGGACCAGCTCAAGGTGGAGCATGTGATGGTCGTAGGCCATTACGGCTGCGGCGGCGTGAATGCGGCCCTGAACAATCTGCGCGTGGGGCTGGTGGACAACTGGCTGCGGCACATCAAGGACGTGCGCGACCGCCATTGGGACATCCTGGACGCCGCCCCGCCTGAATCGCAGCTCGACATCCTGTGCGAACTCAATGTGATCGAGCAGGTCATGAACGTGGCGCACACCACCGTCGTCCAGGATGCCTGGGCGCGCGGGCAGCGCGTCACCCTGCACGGCTGGGTGTACGGCCTCAGGGACGGGCTGCTGCAGGACCTGCACATCACGCTCGACGGGCCGGAGGGCATGGGGCCGCTGTACCGCGCCGCCATCGCGGGTGTGTCGGCCACCCGGCGCTGACAATCGGCTGGCCCGCAGCGTCGCAGCAGACCCGCACCATGTTCCCCCAGCGCCTGGATTCCAGCGTGGCCTACGACATTGCCAAGGCCATGATCGACGGTTTCAACCGCCACTACCAACTGTTTCGCACCGAATCCAGCCGGGCCAAGCACCGCTTCGAGACCGCCGACTGGCACGGCCAGCAGCGCGCCCAGCGCGAGCGCATCGAGTTCTACGACCTGCGCGTGCGCGAAGCGTCGTTCCGGCTGGAGCGCGAGTTCAAGGCGGGCGGGCAGCCCATGGACGTGTGGCACCAGGTCAAGCTGCATTACATCGGGCTGCTGGTCAACCACCACCAGCCCGAGCTGGCCGAAACCTTCTTCAACTCGGTCACCACCAAGATCCTGCACCGCAGCTATTTTCAAAACGATTTCATTTTCGTGCGGCCCGCCGTCAGCACCGAATACATCGAGAACGACGAGCCCAGCGCGCAGCCCACCTACCGCGCCTACTACCCGTCCCGGGGCAAGCTGCAGGCAACCCTGGTCCAGCTGGTGGACGACTTTGGCCTGTGCCGCGAGTTTGAAGACCTGCAGCGCGACACGGGCTATGTGGCCGCCGCCATGGACGAGCGGCTGGGCGACGTGAAGCTGCGGGCCAATTTTCAGATCCAGGTGCTGTCCGGCCTGTTTTTTCGCAACAAGGGCGCCTACGTGGTGGGCAAGATCATCAACGGCTTTGGCGAAATCCCCTTTGCCCTGCCCATCCTGCACAGCCAGCCCGCGCCGGGGCTGAGCGCTGAGGGAAAGGGCATCTCCAGCGACGCCGATGCCGGCAAGCTGGTGATTGACGCGGCGCTGTTCGGAGAGGACGACCTGCTAATTCTTTTCAGCTTTGCGCGAGCCTATTTCATGGTCGACATGGGCATTCCGTCGGCCTTCGTGCAGTTCTTGCGCAGCCTGATGCCGCGCATGCCGCGCGCCGAAATCTACAACGCGCTGGGCCTGGCCAAGCAGGGCAAGACCCTGTTCTACCGCGACTTTTTGCAACACCTGCGCCATTCCACCGACAAGTTCCGCATTGCGCCCGGCATCAAGGGCATGGTCATGCTGGTGTTCGACCTTCCGTCGTTTCCCTACGTGTTCAAGGTCATCAAGGACTTTTACCCGCACCAGAAGGACACCACCCGCGAGCAGATCAAGGGCAAGTACCTGCTGGTCAAGCAGCACGACCGGGTGGGGCGCATGGCCGACACGCAGGAGTACACGCTGGTGGCGTTTCCGCGCGACCGGTTCAGCGACGAGCTGATCGCCGAGATCAGGAAATTCGCGCCCAGCCAGCTGGAGATCAGCGACCGCGACGGCGACGGCCAGATGGAAGTCATCATCCAGCACGTCTACATCGAACGGCGCATGATTCCGCTGAACATCTACCTGCAGGAAGCGTTCGATGCCGGGGTGGCCGAGCCCGCCGGCCGGGACCAGATCGAGCGCGCCGTGGTCGAGTACGGCAATGCCATCAAGGACATGGTGGCGGCCAACATCTTCCCCGGCGACATGCTCTGGAAAAATTTTGGCATCACCCGCCACGGCAAGGTCGTTTTCTACGACTACGACGAGATCGAATACATCACCGACTGCAAGTTCCGCAAGGTGCCCCTGCCGCGCAACGAAGAAGACGAGATGAGCGGCGACATCTGGTACGCGGTCGGACCCAAGGACGTTTTTCCTGAAACCTTCGGCCCTTTTTTGCTCGGCAACGACGCCGTGCGCCAAGTGTTCATGAAGCACCATGCCGACCTGCTCGATGCGGCTTTCTGGCAGCGGCACCAGGCGCGCATTCAGGCGGGCCATGTGTACGATGTATTTCCTTACGACCAGCAAAAGCGTTTCGCGGTCCTGCACGGCCCGGCCCGCACCGGCTGAAGCCGCGCCTCGATGCTGCCTGTTTCCAGACTGTTTTTTTAAACTGTTTCCAACCTGTTCAAGGAGAAAACCATGCTTGATTCCATCGTCATCCTTGGCGCTGCCCGCACCCCCATGGGCGCATTCCAGGGCGATTTTTCCAGCCTGTCGGCCAACGACCTGGGCGGCGCCGCCATCCGGGCCGCCGTCGAGCGCGCGGGCATCGCGCCCGACAAAGTCGATGAAGTGCTGTTCGGCAACTGCCTGATGGCCGGCCAGGGCCAGGCGCCGGCCCGCCAGGCCGGCTTCAAGGGCGGCTTGCCCGCCGCGACGGGCGCGGTCACGCTGTCGAAAATGTGCGGCTCCGGCATGGCGGCGGCCATGCTGGCCCACGACCAGCTGATCGCGGGCAGCCGCAACGTGATGGTGGCCGGCGGCATGGAAAGCATGACCAATGCGCCGTACCTGCTGCTGAAAGGCCGCGGCGGCATGCGCATCGGCCACGACCGGATTTTTGACCACATGATGCTCGACGGCCTGGAAGACGCCTACGAAGCGGGCCGCTCGATGGGCACTTTTGGCGAAGACTGCGCCGCCAAATACGGCTTCACCCGCGTGCAGCAGGACGCCTTTGCCACCGCCAGCGTGCAGCGCGCCCAGCATGCGACCGATTCCGACGCGTTCAAGGCGGAGATTACACCGGTCACTGTCAAAAGCCGCGCCGGCGACAGCGTGATTGCCACCGACGAAGCGCCGGGCAAGGTCAAGCTCGACAAGATTCCTGCGCTCAAGCCAGCCTTCAAGAAAGACGGCACCATCACCGCCGCTTCCAGCTCGTCGATCAGCGACGGCGCGGCCGCACTGGTGCTGGCCCGCGAATCGACCGCCTCGGCGCTGGGCGCCACGCCGATTGCCCGCATCCTCGGCCACGCCACGTTAGCGCAGGCGCCCGAGTGGTTCTCGACCGCACCGGTCGGCGCGGTCAACAAGCTGCTGAAGAAACTGGGCTGGGACGTGATCGACGTGGACCTCTGGGAAATCAACGAGGCGTTTGCCGTGGTGCCAATGGCCGCGATGAAGGAGTTGGGCATTTCGCACGAGATCGTCAACGTCAACGGCGGTGCCTGCGCGCTGGGCCACCCGATTGGCTGCAGCGGCGCCCGTATCATCGTCACGCTGATCCACGCGCTGAAGGCCCGGGGTCTGAAAAAGGGTATCGCCACGCTGTGCATCGGCGGCGGCGAAGCGACGGCGCTGGCGCTGGAGATCATGTGATGACGCGCCAACTCATCAGTTCGGGCTCCAGCTTTGAAGCTCTCGCGGGCTACAGCCGTGCCGTGGTGGACGGTGACTGGGTGCATGTGTCCGGCACCACCGGGTTTGACTACACCCGCATGACGATAGCCGAAGACCTTTCCGTCCAGACGCACCAGTGCTTTACCAACATTCAGGCCGCCTTGCAACAGGCGGGTTTGTCGCTCGACGACGTGGTGCGGGTTCGGTACTTGCTGACCCATGGCGACCACTTTGAAATAGTCGCGCCGATCTTTGGGCATTATTTTGCAAAAGCCCGGCCCGCTGCCACGGCCATGGTGGTGGGGTTGATAGATGGGCGGATGAAGATTGAGATCGAAGTGACAGCCCGGAGCGCTGAAAGGACAACACCATGATCTTGACCCCTGACCAGGAGCAGGTGCAGAGCGCGGTGCGCGCCTTTTCCCAAGCCGAACTCTGGCCCCACGCCGCGCGCTGGGACAAGGAACACTATTTCCCCAAGGAGGCGCATAAAGGCCTGGCCGCGCTGGGTGCCTACGGCATCTGCGTGCCCGAGGAATTGGGCGGCGCGAACATGGACTACCTCACGCTGGCGCTGGTACTCGAAGAAATCGCCGCCGGCGACGGCGGCACCAGCACCGCCATCAGCGTGACCAACTGCCCGGTCAACGCCATCTTGCTTCGCTACGGCAATGCCGCGCAGAAAAAGCAGTGGCTCGTTCCCCTGGCGCAGGGCGACCTGCTCGGCGCCTTCTGCCTGACCGAGCCGCACACCGGCAGCGACGCCTCGTCGCTGCGCACCACCGCCATCAAGCAGGGCGATGCATATGTGCTGAACGGCGTCAAGCAGTTCATCACCAGCGGCCAAAATGGCGATGTCGCCATCGTCATTGCCGTGACCGACAAGGGCGCAGGCAAGAAGGGCATGAGCGCCTTCATCGTGCCGACCAATGCGCCCGGCTATTCGGCCTCGCGGCTGGAAGACAAGCTGGGCCAGCATTCGAGCGATACCGCGCAGGTCAATTTCGACAACTGCAGGATTCCGGTGGACAACCTGATCGGCGCCGAAGGCGAAGGCTACAGGATTGCCCTGGGCGGCCTGGAGGGCGGACGCATCGGCATTGCCGCGCAAAGCGTGGGCATGGCGCGCAGCGCTTTTGAAGTCGCGCTGGCTTATGCGAAGGACCGGCAGAGCTTCGGCACCGCCATCTTCAACCACCAGGCCGTCGGTTTTCGGCTGGCCGACTGCGCCACCCAGCTCGAAGCCGCCCGCCAGCTCATCTGGCATGCCGCCAGCCTGCGCGATGCCGGGCTGCCCTGCCTGAAGGAAGCGGCCATGGCCAAGCTGTTCGCCAGCGAAATGGCTGAAAAAGTCTGCAGCGCCGCCATCCAGACGCTGGGCGGGTACGGCTATGTGAGCGATTTTCCGGTTGAGCGCATTTATCGCGATGTGCGGGTTTGCCAGATTTATGAAGGCACCTCAGACGTGCAGAAAATCATCATTCAGCGGGCGCTGGCTTAACAAGGCCATCCCACATTCAAGGAAAGACACCCATGCCCATCACCAAAGGTTTCCAGGCCCTCGTCGATGAGGCGATGGCAGAGGTCAAGACTTATTCGGTCTCGGAAGTGAAAGCCCGGCTGGCCGACCCGGCGGTGCAGATCGTCGACATCCGCGATCCGCGCGAACTGAGCGCCGGCACGGTGGCCGGCGCCTTCCATGCGCCGCGCGGCATGCTCGAATTTTGGGTCGACCCCGCGTCGCCGTATTTCAAGCCGCTGTTTGCCGATGAAGGCAAGGAATTCATCTTGTTCTGCGGCGCCGGCTGGCGCAGCGCGCTGGCCAGCAAGACGCTGCAGGACATGGGCATGCGCAACGTGGCCCACATCGACGGCGGCTATGCCGAGTGGGTCAAGCAGGGCGGACCGACCGAAACACGGGAAGAGCGCAAAGCCGGAAAAAGCTGAATTCATAAGGAAATTGTCCTTTCCGAAAAAAGGGCAGTCATATTTTGCTGTCAATGTGCGCATATATTTGGCCAGCTGTCAGGTCAGTCCAGTCAACGCTGTCTGCGGCCAGCCCTGCCAGGCCAGGCTTGCTGCGCTGACGCCGGGTTATTCGTGCAGCGGACTTCCGCAACTTCCATGCAGTCACAACGCCGTGTAAAAAACGCTTGCAGCCCACATGAATATTTTCGATGCGCCCAAGGTTGATTGCCACAACCACATCTTCGACCCCGAGCGTTTTCCGTACGCCGATGGCGTGGCCTATCGCCCCTCCGGACAGGAACTCGGCACGCTGGCGCAGCACCGCCGCACCATGGACGCCTACGGCGTCAGGCATGCGCTGGTGGTTGGCCCAAACTCGGGCTATGGCGCCGACAACCGCTGCCTGCTCGACGCCCTGGCCCGGAACAGCGGCCGTTACAAGGGCATTGCCGTCGTGGCCAACACGGTGGAACGGGGCGAGCTGCTGCGGCTGAAGGCTGGCGGCATCGTCGGCATTGCCTTCAACCTTACTCTGTACGGCCCGGCGCACTACAGCGGCTGCGAAAGCCTGCTTCGCCTTTTGGCCGACCTGGACCTGTTCGTGCAGGTGCAGGCCGAACACGACCAGCTGACGGTGCTGGCCCCGATGCTGCTGCGCAGCGGCGCCCGCATCCTGATCGACCATTGCGGCCGGCCAACGCCGGGCCTGGGCCTGCAGCAGGCCGGCTTCCAGTCGGTGCTGGCGCTGGGGCGCAGCGGCCGGGCTGCCGTCAAGCTGTCGGGCTACCAGAAGTTCTCGGCCACGCCATTGCCCTATGGCGATGCAGAGCCTTACTTCAGGGCGCTGGTTGACACCTTCACGCTGGATGCGTGCGTCTGGGCGTCGGACTGGCCGTTCTTGAAAGCCACCGAGCGGCTCGACTACGGGCCCCTGCTCAGGCATGTCGAGCACTGGCTGCCCGATGCGGCGGACCGCCAGCGCCTGCTGTGGGACACGCCGCGTCGCCTGTTCGGCTTTGGCCTTTGAGCCATTTTCCCGCGGCTAACGGCGCAAGGCATCGATTGCCGTTGCGGCGCAAGACCCCGAAGGGGCTGATCGCCCCGGCCAAGGCAAGGCCCTGCCAGCTGGCCTACGGCTCGCGCGTCAACGGCAACGCGGCGGCACCATCATGGAATAACTTCAAGAGCGCATCAGGTTGCCGTTGGGGCATGGCGGCATGTGCCCCATGCTTTTTTGGCGCGCAAAACGTTTCCAGCCTGTACTTCAGCGTCGACAGGAGCCGCAACCTGAGACTGGAAGCGGCTAAAGCCTGAAACGGATTCCCTGATTTTCACAACACGGCATAAACTGAACGACTGCCTGTTTCACGCCACTTTGAAGGAATCCCCATGCCCGGACTGCTGCCCCATATCGACCCCGACGGCCTGCTTGAGTTTTCGGTGGTGTACACCGACCGCGCCCTGAACCACATGTCGCACAGCTTCCAGGGCGTGATGAACGACATCTCGCGCATCCTGAAAGAGGTGTACCACGCGCATTCCGTGGCGCTGGTGCCCGGCAGCGGCACCTTCGGCATGGAAGCCGTGGCGCGGCAGTTTGCCACCGGCCAGCCGGTGCTGGTGCTGCGCAACGGCTGGTTCAGCTACCGCTGGACGCAGATTTTCGACATGGGGAACATTCCCGCGTCGCACAGCGTGCTTAAGGCGCGCCAGACCGGCCCGGGCGCGCAGGCCCCGTGGGCACCCGCGCCCATCGCCGAGGTGCTGGCGTCCATCGCCCGTGAAAAGCCCGCCGCCGTGTTTGCCCCGCACGTCGAAACCGCCTCCGGCATGATGCTGCCCGACGATTATTTGCGCGCCGTGGCCGATGCGGCGCATGCCGTGGGCGGCCTGTTCGTGCTCGACTGCATTGCCTCGGGGGCCATGTGGGTGGACATGCGGGCCACCGGCGTCGATGTCCTGATTTCCGCGCCTCAAAAAGGATGGAGCAGTTCGCCCTGCTGCGCCATGGTCATGCTCAGCGAACGCGCGCGCGCCGCCATCGACGCCACCACCAGCACCAGCTTTGCCTGCGACCTGAAAAAGTGGCTGCAGATCATGGAAACCTATGAAAAAGGCGGTCATGCCTACCATGCCACGCTGCCCACCGACGCGCTCACGCGCCTGCGTGCCGCCATGCAGGAAACGCAGGCTTACGGTTTTGCCAAGGTGAAAGCCGAGCAGGAAGCGCTGGGCGCCGGGGTGCGCGCCGTGTTCGAAAGCCGTGGCCTGCCCAGCGTCGCCGCCGACGGCTTCAAGGCGCCCGGCGTGGTGGTCAGCTACACCACCGACCCGGATATCCAGTCAGGCAAGAAGTTTCTGGCGCAAGGCCTGCAAACCGCCGCCGGCGTGCCGCTGCAGTGCGGCGAGGGCGCGGATTTCATGACTTTCCGTGTCGGGCTGTTCGGGCTGGAGAAATGGCACCACGTGGAGCGCACGGTGGGGCAGTTGGCGGCGGTACTGGACCGGATAGGGCTGGTGGCGCCTTTAAGTGAGGCGGTTGCCGGGTAAGGTAGCCCTGGGTTTACCTGGACTGGATTTTGTCAATGCTTTGCCGTCCTGCGTAGCTTGGGCAAACCCTTCCACCAATCTGACAAATCACCCCACCCAGGCGAAGGGCGCAAAGTGCCCGTTGCGTGTGCCCGTGGCGTCTTCCCAGTCGATGCCAAAAGCATGAAAACTGGTGCGCTTTGCCTTGGCGAGAGACAACCGGCTGTTCACCGGATGCACCGTGTTGTCGATGCTGATGGCCTGCTGGGGATCGGCGGCGCTCGGTATGCCTTCACAGGCCTGGTCCACCAGTTCGCCAGCGCTCATGGCGTAATCCAGCCCGTCAGCCTCAAAGCGGATGGGCCGCCGCTCGACGCCCGCATTTTTGCCGATAAGCGGTGCCAGTGCGGCCATCGGGCCGCCAGCCGACCCGCCGGCGATGGCGCTGATGGCTTCCACCTGCTGGTCTGAAGCAGCGTCGTCCACGATCAGCCCGACGGTGATGTTGCCGTCGCCCATCAGGCCCGGCGAATGAATCATGACGACAAATGACAGCCCGTCTAGGGAGATGCCGTCTTTCGTGCCTTTGTCAATGCGCAGCGCAAGGGCGGCCTTGCAGTTGCCTTCGGTGGGCCTGGCGGTGAGGTTGGAAGTGATGCAGGGACATAGAAATACGCAATTGCAGGTTTCCATGTATTGACCGGTGATGTTCCAGCTGGACATGTCCATGCTCCTTGGTAAAAAGGTTTCGATGTGCTTGCTGCACGCAATGGAGAGAAAATTTGTTACCGCAGCGACCGCAAGACCAGGAAAGTCTATTCCGATGTGCGCGTCTTCGCAATGCCGCAAGGTGGCCATGCCAGCCAGTTGAGCATCGGCAAAGGGACGGTAAACCGCACTTCAGTTTGCTTGACTGTCCAGGGTAAAACGCGCATCGTGCGGAAGAACTCATGACACGGGAAAGGACGACCATTGATGTGGCAGCAAACGCCTGATCCGGCAAAGCGGGCGCCCCAAGGCGTGGCCGCACTGATCGCCCGTCAACCACGGCTGGCAGCGGGAATCCTCGCCATCAGCCTGTTCGGCTGGTTGTTCCTGGCATGGATCGCTTTTGACATGAGCCAGCCGTTTGCCCAGTTGACGATGCCGGATTCATCCCATTGGCGCGTCTCCAGCGTTCTTGCAATCTGGACCATGTGGGCGCTCATGATGGCCGCGATGATGCTGCCGTCGGCACTCCCCATGATCCTGACCTTTGTCGATCTGGGCTTGCGCAGCGGGGACCCGGCCCGGGGACGCAGCTTTGTGGCCGCTTACCTGCTGGTCTGGTTCGCCTTCAGCGTGGCGGCCACTGGCGTTCAATGGGCACTGCAAGCCTTGGACTGGATCGATCCGATGATCGTCAGTTCATCGGCGCTGATGACTGTGCTTTTGCTGCTCATCGCCGGTGCCTACCAGTTTTCCCGCCTTAAAAAAGCATGCCTGTCGCGTTGCCGCTCACCCATGGGTTTTTTGCTCGGAGAATGGCGTGCCGGGGTGTACGGTGCATTCGTGATGGGCGTGCGGCATGGCCTGTTCTGCATCGGTTGCTGCTGGGCGCTGATGGCTTTGCTTTTCGTGGGCGGCGTCATGAACCTTGCCTGGGTTGCCGCGTTGTCGATTGCCGTCGCCATTGAAAAACTGGCGCCGGGAGGAGCGCGCCTGGCGTCCCTTCTAGGGCTTGGGCTGATGGCGGCAGGCCTTGTCAAGTTGTTGGCCCTTCTGCGCTAGGCACCGGCAGCCCAGGCGGGGGCACCTGCTCCTGCTCAGTTCAAGTTCTGTAAAAATCGGAAGCATGAACACCTATTGCGATGTGCCTGTATAACGGCGGACCGGTCAGTGGCCTTGGGGCCATGGCGGCATGACCTTGCACTGCCCCTGCGGCCGTACTTCAGCGAAAGCAGGCTCCAAAATTAAAGCGAGCAGCCCTCAGATTCAGCCTTTTTCTGTCTGCTGCGGGCTGTATCTGGACGAAAGCATCCCCGCTCCTGACGCCGAAGCCCTCATGCGTTCCCGCTACACCGCTTTTGTCGTGCAGCGCGCCGATTACCTGCTTGCCACCTGGCATGCCTCCACGCGCCCGGCCATGCTGGAGTTTGCGTCCGGCGCGAAGTGGCTGGGGCTGGAGGTGCGCTCGCACAAGGTGCTGGACGCCGATCATGCCGAAGTCGAGTTCGTCGCCCGCTGCCGCGAAGCGGGACGCGCCACGCGCCTGCATGAGCGCAGCCGCTTTGTGCGCGAGTCGGGGCGCTGGTTTTATGTCGATGGCGACCAGTTTTAGAAAGAAACATGCATTTTGCGCATATTGGGCTTGTGCATGAAGCTATTAAAAAGAGAGTAAAAATGAAGTTTGAAGCGATTCTGTTCGACTGTGACGGCGTGCTGGTGGACAGCGAACCGATCACCAACGGCGTGCTGCGCGACATGCTGGAAGAAAGCGGATGGACGCTTACTTCCGCTGAATGCATGCGTGTCTTTGTCGGCAAGTCGGTGCGCGACGAGCGTGGCCTGATCGAGGCCAGGACCGGCCGCCCGCTGACCGACGACTGGATGGCCGACTTTTATGGCCGGCGCAATGTCGAACTTCGGGAGCGACTGCAGGTCGTTGCCGGCGCGCACGAGGCTGTGGCTGCCGCGCACGCGCATGCGGCTGGGCTGATTGCCTGCGCGTCAGGCGCCGACCGCTTCAAGGTAGAAATGCAACTGGCGCACGTCGGGCTGATGGACTGGTTTGCAGGACGGGTTTTCAGCGGCCACGAAATGCCGCGCTCCAAGCCGGCGCCGGATGTGTACCTGGCGGCAGCGGCGCACCTGGGCGCAGCCGGCGCGTGCTCTCTGGTGATTGAAGACACGTCCATCGGCGTGACGGCCGGCGTGGCGGCCGGTGCAACGGTCTGGGCCTACTGCCCGACGGCTGGACACGGCCCGGCCCTGGAACAGGCGGGAGCCAGCCGCCTGTTTGCCCGCATGGGTGATTTGCCGGCCCTGCTGGCGGCGTTGAATTGATGGCGTTGCGGCGCCGGTGGAGGCAGCGCTTCGGCAAAGGCCGCGACAGGTAACGACACACGCGACGAAGTTGCACTACATTTCAAAATTCATCTGGTTTTTGGCTGGAAAAAAGCTCCAATGGGTGTTCCTGAAAAGAAAAAACCCATGAAGGCTGCCATGAATCCCACTGTCATTGTTCTTGCACTGCTGGGCGCAAGCCTGTCCAGCCATGCGCAGCAGCCTACGGGGCCTGGTGCTCCGGACGGAAAAAACGACTCGGCACCCACCCAGCAGGTGGCCAGTCCAAACCGTACGCATTCGCAGGCATGGGCTACTGCAGGCAAAGCCGGTAAAAGCGGCAAGGCCAGGCAGCCGGGCGAAACAGCCGACCTGGCGCCCATCGTCTGGGTGGACTCGACAGGACGGACCATGGGCAGGGCCATCGGGAACTTCGCCATCCTGGCAATGCACGACAACCGGCTAGCGACGATTACCGGGCTGGGCGCGGACAGCAAATGCGATGCCGGCCGGGGATGCACCTACGCCAGCAACGGTGCCAAGTGGTCGGAATTCGAGTCGGTCTACTACACCACGGCGGATTGCACCGGCACGCCTTATTCGATCAGTGGCGCCGTGGGCACACCCTACCTTGGCATCCCAATTACCGATAATGGCGGGACTTACCTGTATTTTTTCAAGGCCGTCGACATTACCCGGGTAACCCTGGGCTCACGCTATTCAACCAGCGGCTGTTTTGTGATCGGGAGCCGCGGCGCTTTTCCAACCGATGCCACGCCGGTTTCCGACGTGGTTCCGGCCACCACCTACGGCACGCCGCCCTTCTTTTTGAAATAACCGGGAAGGTCGTTCAAGCCGATCGAGCCACATCATCGGGCGGCCCCAGCCGGCCCTGCCTGAATTGCGCGGGTGACTGGCCGGTCCAGGCCTTGAATGCCCGCATGAAGCTTTTCTCGTTTTGGAAACCGGCCGCTTCGGCCACCTGCTTGACAGGGCGCCGGGTGCGCTGGAGCAGGTCCACGGCGCGCGCATGCCGCACCTCGTCCTTCAGGGCCTGCAGCGACGCGCCTTCTTCCTTCAGTTGCCGGTGCAGGGTGCGCGGCGACACGTTGAGCAGCCCGGCCAGCGCATCGGCGCCATGGGTTTTCGCCGGATGCGCGGTCAGCGCCTGGCGCACCCGCTGCACCAGCAGCCGGTCGCGCCGGTAAGGCAGCACCGTCAGGGGCAGGGCGCGCTCCAGCATCTGCTGCAGCGCCCGCTCATCGCGCCGCAGCGCCAGCGCCAGGTACCTCGCATCGAACCTGAGGGCTGTTAAGGGGGTATCGAAAGACGTCGGGCCTGCAAACAGCACGTCGTACACCTTGCGGTGCGGGGGCGCCGAAAACGGGAATTGCGTGCCCAGCAGCGGAATGCGCGAGTCGATCAGCCAGCAGGCCACGCCCAGGATGTTGCGCAGCACCGAGACCAGGCAAAACTCGCGCAGCGCGCCCAGGCCGCGCTGCTCAGCAATGGCCACCATGGCGGTGTCGCCCGCCACGGAAAGCGACAGGCGGATGTCGTCGGCAATCAGGCCGTGGTGGCGGCACCAGCGCTTGAGCGCCACGCCCAGCGTCGGCGCGCTGAGCGAGGCCCGCGCCAGCATTCCGTAGCTGCCCCAGGGCAGGCGCCGGCTGAACCAGCCCAGCGCCTCGTCGTCGAGTTCCTGCATCGCCAGGCCCGAGATTCGCTCCATTTGCCAGGCGGTGATGCGGGCGGCCGGATCGTTCAGCATGGCCGGCAGGATTTGTACCTGTGCCAGCGCATTGGCCGCGCTCAGGCCGCGACGTTCGTACGCCAGCACGATCGCCTGGACAAAAGCAATCGGCGTCATGGCGGCCGCATGGGGCGGTGCTGAAGATTGATGGGCTGCTGAAGGCGTAGGCATGGATGAAAGTGTATGCATGCTGGCGCGATTTGCAACCTTGATGGCGCCTTCAGGCTGCCGCTGGCTGGGCGCATGCGCCATACTGCAGCATTCGCCCTCGCTGGCGGCCGCAAGGAGACAAGCATGCGCAACAACATGAATGCAAGCACCCGGCGGGCGCCCCCGGCGCGCAGCCCCGGGCGCTGCGGAACTGCCGGCACAAACCAGTTCCGCCCCTTCCCCGACGGCGCGGTTGCGCACCGCCGGGCGCCGCGCTACATTCGCTTGGCGCAGTTCTTTTCATTGGCGCGGGCCGGCCACACCCCCGCAAATCGCGACACCTTGACACACCAGCCCGGGCTGGAATTCAACACAACTGCCTGAAAACCAGCCAACCCAAAGTAACCCATGACCACGCTAGACACCCAACTCAACGCCCGCTCCGCCGACTTCCAGGCCAACGCCGCCGCCATGCGCGCGCTGGTGGACGACCTGCATGTGCAACTCGCCACGTCGGCCGCCGGCGGCGGTGATGTCGCAAGAAGCCGGCACACGGCGCGCGGCAAGCTGCTGCCGCGCGACCGGGTGCAGATGCTGCTCGACCCGGGCACGCCGTTCCTGGAAGTCGCGCCGCTGGCCGCGCTGGGCATGTACAAGGGCGACGCGCCCTGCGCCGGCCTGATCGTCGGCATCGGCCGCGTCAGCGGGGTGGACTGCATGATCGTCTGCAACGACGCCACGGTGAAAGGCGGCACCTACTACCCGCTGACGGTCAAGAAGCACCTGCGCGCGCAGGAAATTGCCCAGCAAAACAACTTGACCTGCATCTACCTGGTCGATTCGGGCGGCGCCAACCTGCCGAACCAGGACGAGGTGTTCCCCGACCGCGACCATTTCGGCCGCATCTTCTTCAACCAGGCGAACATGAGCGCGCTGGGCATCTCGCAGATCGCCGTGGTCATGGGCTCGTGCACCGCCGGCGGCGCCTACGTGCCGGCCATGAGCGACGAAAGCATCATCGTCAAGAACCAGGGAACGATTTTCCTGGGCGGCCCGCCCTTGGTGAAGGCCGCGACCGGCGAAGTCGTGACGGCCGAGGACCTGGGCGGCGGCGATGTGCACACCCGGCTGTCGGGCGTGGCCGACCATCTGGCGCAAAACGACATGCACGCGCTGGCCCTGGCACGCACCGCCGTCAAGAATTTGAATAAAAACAAGGCTCCAGCGCAGGCGGGACTTGCGCCAGTAGCTCCTAAATTTGTAGCGAAAGAGCTGTACGGCGTGATTCCGGTCGATGTGCGCAAGCCGTTCGACGTGCGCGAAATCATCGCCCGCATCGTCGATGGCAGCGAGTTCGACGAATTCAAGGCGCGCTACGGCACCACGCTGGTCTGCGGCTTCGCGCACATCGAAGGCATGCCGGTCGGCATCATCGCCAACAACGGCATTTTGTTCAGCGAGTCGGCGCTGAAAGCCACCCATTTCATCGAACTGTGCTGCCAGCGCAAGATTCCGCTGGTGTTTTTGCAGAACATCACCGGCTTCATGGTCGGGCGCAAGTACGAGAACGAAGGCATCGCCAGAAATGGCGCCAAGATGGTCACGGCGGTGGCGACCGCCGCTGTTCCGAAGTTCACCATCA
>JAQGMZ010000072.1 GCA_028292045.1 Polaromonas sp.
ACTGCCTGCTCGAATCGGTGGCCGAAGTCGATGCCAGCGGCATTCCCTACTTCCTCGTCGGCCATGTGGGCGACGGCAATTTCCACTTCGGCTACCTGATCGACCCGGACAATGCCGCAGAGCGTGAAACCGCCGAAGGCCTGAACCACAAGCTGGTCGCCCGGGCCCTGCGGCTGGAAGGCACCTGCACCGGCGAGCACGGCATCGGCTTGGGCAAGATGGACTTTCTGCTGAGCGAGACCGGCCACGGCGCGGTCGACATGATGCGCACCCTGAAGCGCGCGCTCGACCCGAAAAACATCATGAACCCGGGCAAGATCTTTTCGCTGTAACGCGCCCTGACCCGTGGCGCCAGCTAGGACACCGCCGCCGGCGTCTGCTGGCGCGGCCCCAGGCCGCTGATGTTGAACACCGCGCGGGCTGAGCGGGTTTCAGGCAGCACATAAACGACGGCGGGCTTCACGCCAAAGACCGGCTTGATCTGCGCGTCGTAAAACGCGGCGGGCACATTGACGCAGCCGTAGGAAATACGGTTGTCGGCAGCCGTTGGCGTGGCCAGCCGTTCAAGCCGCCGGTCGGCCTTGTTGCTGGCGCGGACACGGTGCATGGAAACGGCTGCGTCATAGTCGATCCAGACAATGTCCTCGCCCTGCAGGTTGGCGCCGGGTTCCGAAGCAAAGCGCCCCGCCGGCGTGGTGCGTTCTTCGGGCCTGATGTCGGACATCTTGCGCTGGCCGATGCCCGGCACCGAGTCATCGCCCACCGCCAGGCCCAGCAGCACCGGCGACGAGCCGCGCGGCTGCCCGGCTGCATCGAACACATGCAGCATGGCGCCTTTTTTGTCGATGATGGCAAAGGGCTGGCCGTGGTGGTTGCGTGTTGCGCGAATCCAGGCTGTCATCTGGGACACGTCCTGTCCTACAGGCTGGGATTGGGCCGGCCGGGCTTGCGCGCCGGTAACCAGGGGTGGCGCAGCCACGGCCGAAAGCGGCAGGCACAGCCATGCGGCTACGCTGCCGTGCGTCAGCAGCGCAACCCACTTGCGCCGCGGCAGCAAAGGCGCATTTCTGGGGGATGAGGAAGGCAAACAGGCGTTCATTGCTCAAATATTAAACCATTGCCTTGGCCTTGAAAACCCGCAAAAGAAATAGCGGCCCTCTCCTACGACGGCATAAGCGCTGCGCTGAAACTGGACCGCCCGCCCTTTTTCTACAGTTCATCCAGCTTGCAATTGCAGGTTTTTCACATTTTTTAATAAGGGCAGGACCATGAACCAACACTTCAAATCGATTTCACTGGGCGTTCTAGCCGCGCTTGCAATGGTCAGCGTTTCAGCCCAGACCGCAGCGCCTGCGGCTGGCGCTTCAGCCCCGGCCACCGTCGGCGTGACGCCGCAGGAAGCCGCATCGGCCAACCGCCAGGCCGTGCCGCGCAGCGACACGGCCACGGTCGTGCGGACGGCGCCTTCGCCAGCGGCCCGCGCCAGCGCAGCAGTGACCGACGCCACCACCGGCACGGCCAGCACCACGGGCACGACCGGCAACGGCGCCGCGGGAACCACACGCACGGCCCGCGCTGACCGCAACTGATCGCTGCCCTCTATTGTTTTTACCTAGGAGATTGCCATGAACACGAACATGAACACCAACGCCAACACCGCGCCCTACACCTCCAGCGGCGCCACATCTTCTACCACCGGTTCCAGCAACATGGTGACTGCCCTGTTTCCTGACCGAGCCAGCGCCGAAGCCGCCTACAACTCAGCGCATTCGCGCGGTTATTCAAAAGACGATGTGAACCTGGTGATGTCGGACGACACGCGCAAACGTCATTTTTCCGATGACAGCACCATGGGCGGCAAGGAAACCGAACTGGGCAACAAGGCTGCCGAAGGCGCAGGCATCGGCGGCGCCATTGGCGGCACCATTGGCGCCATTCTGGCCGGCATTGCCGCCGTGGGCACCAGCATTGCCTTGCCCGGCCTGGGCCTGGTGATTGCAGGGCCATTGGCCGCCGCCGCCGCCGGTGCCGGCGCGGGCGCAGCGGGCGGCGGCCTGCTGGGCGCGCTGATTGGCTGGAACATTCCGGAAGAGCGCGTCAAGGACTACGAGGAAGGCGTCAAGAACGGCGGCATCCTGATGGGCGTGAAAACCCGCAACAACGAAGACGCCATGCATTTCGAAAACGAGTGGAAACAAAAAGGCGGCCAGCATATCTACCGCTAAGCCCGGTTGCGGGGATAAAGGCAGGTTCCAGGCTTATTAAGGGCCTGGACGAATGCCGATAGGGCGGCGTCTTTTCACCAGGACGTCGCCTTTTATCGTTAAAAAACCGCCAATACCGGCAAGCAGGCGGCCCGGGCCGAGTCAGGCGGTTCGGCGCAACCGTTCGATCAGGCCGTTTATCTCGTCCAGCGACGCGAACTGAATTGCCAGCTCGCCGACCTCTTCGCGCTTGCCATTGCGCTTGACCTGTTTCTTGATGCGGACTTCCACTTCGGCCAACAGCAGGTCGGCCAGTTCTTCTTCCACCCGCCGGGTGTCGCGCGATTTTTCCGGCCGGGTTTTGTTGGGGGTCAGCAAAAACTCGCTGCTTAATTTCTTGACCAGGCTTTCAGCCTCGCGCACCGACAACTTGCGGGCCGTGATCTGGTTGGCGGCGGTGATCTGCGTGGCACGGTCGAGCGCCAGCAGCGCACGCGCATGGCCCATGTCCAGGTCGCCAGCCATCAGCATGGCCTGAACCGGGTCGGCCAGGTTCAGCAGTCGCAAAAGGTTGGACGCCGCGCTGCGCGAACGCCCCACTGCCTGCGCGGCCAGTTCGTGCGTCAGGCCAAACTCCTTGACCAGGCGCTGCAGGCCCTGAGCTTCTTCTAGCGGGTTGAGGTCTTCCCGCTGGATGTTTTCGATCAGCGACATGGCGGCGGCAGATTCGTCGGGCACGTCGCGGATCAGCACTGGCAGGCTGTCGAGCCCGGCCAGCCGGGCAGCCCGGAAACGCCGCTCGCCCGCGATGATTTCGTACTTTCCGCTGTTGTCGCCACCCTTCAGGCGGCGCACCAGAATCGGCTGCATGATGCCCTGCACCTTGATGGATTCGGCCAGTTCGTACAGCGCGCCCTCGTCCATGCGGGTGCGCGGCTGGTACTGGCCCGGCACCAGCTCATCGAGCCGCAGCGAGGCCGGCAAACCCGGGCTGCTGGCTGCGCTCAAGGCATCCGCGGCCTCTGGCGATTCATCAACCCTGGGGCCCAGCAGGGCTTCAAGTCCGCGGCCCAGGCCTTTTTGTTTTTTGGTGACCATGAAGTTGTCTTGTCTTTCTGTAAGTCGGGAAAAGGACGGTGGCGCAGTCTTGCAGGTTCAGGCGGGAGTATCACGCATCAGCAGGCGAAGCTGTTCATGCGCCTCCTGCCAGTCGCCCAGACCGCTTTCAGCATTCAGGTGCCCGCCCTGGCCGGCATCGATCATGTCCGCGCCCCAGGCCTGGGCGTACTGCCGGGCACGCGCGGAGCTGCAAAAAGGGTCGTCGCTGCTGGCGTACAGGCGCGCCGCGAAAGGCAGTGCCGCCAGCACAGGCGGAGACCAGCCCGGCAGCATGGCCCGCACATCGTCGCGCTCGACGTCGGGCGGCGCCACCAGCAGCGCGGCCTTGACGCGGCGGGTGTTCTGCGAATGCGCAGCCCATGCCGCCACCTGCTGGCAGCCCAGGCTGTGGGCCACCAGCACAGCCGGCTCGTCGCACGACAGCAGCACCTCTTCAAGCCGCGCAATCCAGTCGCCGCGCAACGGCCGCATCCAGTCATGCTGCTCGACCCGGCAATAGCCATAGGCATGCTCCCAACGGCTTTGCCAGTGCTCGGGGCCACTGCCTTTCCAGCCGGGAAGAATCAGTACATTGCAGGGTTTCATGGTTCAGGCCTGACCATCGATGGTAAAACTCGGGAACATAATTTGCTATTGATTTCATAGCTAAATTGAAGGCTGCCTGTGGGCATGAAGCGCTTTGAATGCATCTTCATGGCATTGCCTAGAGACTGCGCCCGACCATCTCGCGGGCAAAGGCCACAAATGCCTGCGCGCCCTTGGAGGCGGGGTCGAAAATGACACCGGGCAGGCCGTAGCTTGGCGCCTCGGCCAGCCGCACATTGCGCGGAATGACCGTGTTGAACACCTTGTCGCCAAAATGGCCCTTGAGCTGGTCGCTGACCTGCTGCTGCAGCGTGATGCGCGGGTCGAACATGACGCGCAGCAAGCCAATGATCTGCAGGTCCTTGTTCAGGTTGGCATGCACCTGCTTGATGGTGTTGACCAGGTCGGTCACGCCTTCCAGCGCAAAATATTCGCACTGCATGGGAACAATCACGCCGTGCGCGGCGCACAGCCCGTTCAGCGTCAGCATCGACAGAGACGGCGGGCAGTCGATCAAGATGAAGTCGTAGTCCTTGTCGACCTTGGACAAGGCCTGCTTGAGCCGCTTTTCCCGGCGCTCCAGCGCCACCAGCTCGATCTCGGCGCCCGACAGCTCCCGGTTGGCGCCCAGCACGTCGTAACCGCACTTCTCGCTGTGAACGCGCGCATCGACAATCGACGCCGCCTCGAGCAACACGTCATACACCGTCATGTCCAGCTTGCGCTTGTCCACGCCCGACCCCATGGTGGCATTGCCCTGCGGGTCCAGGTCCACCATGAGCACGCGCTGTCCGACCTGGGTCAGTCCGGCGGCCAGGTTGACGGTGGTGGTGGTTTTGCCCACGCCGCCCTTTTGGTTCGCAATGCAGAATATTTTGGCCATAGCTTGATGTTGAGTTGTCAAATCCGTTGAGGGGATCGAGTGTGTCGGCGCGGCCTACCGGGACAGGGCCAGCTTGACGCCAAAGGCAATCAGGAACAGGCCTGCAGCTTTTTGTAGCACCATGGAAATTTTTGGATTATCACGAAGCTGCTTTGCAAGCTTCCAGGTCAGCAACACGGCCGCCAGCCCATATAGAAACGTCAAGCCGGCAATGGTGCCAGCCATGACGCCAAACGTCTTGATTCCCTGATGCTGCAACGGATCGACAAACAACGGGAAAAAAGCCAGATAAAACACGATGGCCTTGGGATTGAACAAGGTAATGATGAAGGTCTGCCGAAAATAATGTCCCGCCTTAAGTTGCAAGAGGGGCGCCGCACCCGGTTTGGCCAGCAGCATTTTGAAGCCAAGCCAGGCCAGATACAGGGCCCCCACCCCTTGAACTGCGTGAAAAGCAGCTGGATAAGCGGCCATCAATGCTGAAACCCCGGCCACGGCCGCCCACAACAGCACCTGGTCGCCTGCAATGACACCTAGCGTGGCCGCCAATCCCCCGGCGATTCCGCCTTTGCCTGTCGAGGTGATGAGAGCCAGGTTGCCAGGCCCGGGAATGGCCAAAAACACCAGAATGGCCACCACAAAGGCGCCATAGTCGGCAACACCAACGAACGAAGCCGGCATGAAATTTTCCAGAATGAGAAGCCTGGAGTTTACGACACCGGTCGCAGCCAAAGGATGCAGCGTTCTGCATTCAAGCCGGGAATATTCAATTGTTCCACGTGAAACACTTCAATTTTTTCAGGCAAAGCCAAAAGCTCATCGGCCGGATGCTTGCCTTTCATGGCCATCCATGCGCCCTGCCCTGCCAGCGCCCCGGCTGATAGCTTCGTGAAATCAGCCAGCGAAGCAAACGCTCGCGAACAAATCACATCGAAAGAACCCGAAATGCTCTCTACCCGGGCATGCATGCCAACCAGATTTGGCAACTTCAAAGCCAACCCGGCCTGCCTGATGAATGCTGCTTTTTTAGCCACCGTATCAACGCAGGTAACCTGCACCGCAGGGCAGCAAATGGCAATGACGACGCCAGGCAAACCCGCCCCTGAACCTACGTCCAGTAGTCGGCTGCCTTGCAATAACCCGGCACCGTGCAAATAGCGCTGCAATGCCGGGACGACAGCAAGACTGTCCAGCAAATGGTGGGTCACCATTTCCAATGGGTCGCGCACCGAGGTCAGGTTGTAAACCTCGGTCCACTTGGCAATCAAGGCCTGGTAAGCCAGCAACTGCTCTACTTGGTCGCTGCTTAATTCGAGTTTTAGCTCCGCCAGGCCTTTGAGCAGCATGGCACGCACAACGACTTCCGGATCAGCCATCAAGCTTCTACCTGCGCAACAGGCTTGAGGGGCAGGGTGTTTTTCCACAGGTTTTTTTTCAGGTGCACCAGCAGCAATGAAATGGTGGCCGGCGTGATGCCCTGGATTCGAGATGCAAGGCCCAAGGTTTCCGGGCGATACTTGGTCAGCGTCTGGCGAGCCTCGTAACTCAAGGCAGCCACCTGAAGATAATCCAGATCAAGCGGCAACTTCAGATCTTCATACTGCGACGCACGTTCAACCTCAATTTTTTGCAGATCAATATATCCCGCATACTTGGCCGTGATTTCAATCTGCTCAATCACACTCTTGACCAGGTCTTCCGGAAGTTTATTTATTTCAGATGTTTCACGTGAAACATCGGCCGAACCATCAGCGCCTCCGGTTGGAATTTCTGGGTTGGCATATTTTCCATCGCTCAACGACATCAAGGCCGCATAACTCACATCTGGACGGCGCAACAAGTCAGCCAAGTTGTACTCGCGTTCTATGGCTTTACCCAGCACACGTTCAGCTTCGTGGACAGGCAGGTTGTTCGGGTTGATCCAGAGTGAGCGAAGCCGCTGTGTTTCACGTGAAACAATGTCGCGCTTGCGGTTGAATGCATCCCAGCGGGCATTATCGACCAGGCCCAGTTCGCGTCCTTTTTCGGTAAGCCGCATGTCGGCATTGTCTTCGCGCAGCATCAGCCTGAACTCGGCCCGGCTGGTGAACATTCGGTAAGGCTCGGTGACGCCCTTGGTGATCAAGTCATCAACCAGCACGCCCAAATAGGCTTCATCACGCCTGGGCAACCAGGCCTCTTTGCCCTGGCACTGTAGCGCGGCATTGATCCCGGCAAACATGCCCTGGGCGGCAGCTTCTTCATAGCCGGTCGTGCCGTTGATCTGGCCGGCAAAAAACAGGCCGCCGATGGCGCGGGTTTCAAAAGTGGTTTTGAGGGCGCGCGGGTCAAAGTAATCGTATTCAATTGCATAGCCAGGACGCAAGATATGGGCGTTTTCCATGCCTGCCATCGAGCGCACCAGGTCGTATTGAACGTCAAAGGGCAGGCTGGTTGAAATGCCGTTGGGGTAGATCTCGTGGGTGCTTAACCCTTCAGGCTCCAGGAAAATCTGGTGACTGTCCTTGCCGGCAAACCGGTTAATCTTGTCTTCTACGCTGGGGCAGTAGCGCGGCCCCACGCCGTCGATCTTGCCGGTGAACATCGGGCTTCGGTCAAAACCGGCACGAATGATGTCGTGGGTTCGCTCGTTGGTGTGCGTGATCCAGCAGGGCATTTGCCGGGGGTGGGGAATGGCACCGCCCATGAAGCTGAACACGGGCACCGGCCCAGGCGTTCCGCCCGGCATGCCGTCACCCGGCTGCACCGCGCATTTGCTGAAGTCGATGGAACGGCCATCGATGCGCGGGGGCGTACCGGTTTTCAGTCGGCCCTGAGGGAGCTTGAGTTCCTTGAGCCTGGCGCTTAGAGATACTGCCGGGGGGTCGCCCGCACGTCCCGCCGCGTAGTTTCTCAACCCGACATGGATCTTGCCGTCAAGAAAAGTCCCGGCTGTCAGCACCACAGTGCGTGCTCTAAAACGTATGCCCACCTGCGTGACGGCGCCCACCACCCGGTCGCCCTCGACCATCAAGTCATCCACCGCCTGCTGGAACAGCCACAGGTTGGGCTGGTTTTCGAGCATCCGGCGAATCGCCGCCTTGTACAGCACCCGGTCGGCCTGGGCACGCGTGGCGCGAACGGCCGGGCCCTTGGAGCTGTTCAGGATACGGAACTGGATGCCGCCCTCGTCGGTGGCCAGCGCCATCGCGCCGCCCATGGCATCAACCTCCTTCACCAAGTGGCCCTTGCCAATACCGCCAATCGACGGGTTGCAGCTCATCTGGCCAAGCGTCTCGATGTTGTGGCTCAAGAGCAGGGTTTTGCAGCCCATGCGGCTGGCGGCCAGCGCGGCCTCGGTGCCGGCATGGCCGCCGCCCACCACAATGACGTCAAATTCCTGGGGGTAAAACATATCAAGCCTCAATCAGTTCGGTTTTCAGGTGGGCAAATGCGCTGCCAAAGCCTGCGTGGAATCAGCGCTTGCCACCGGGCTGGCTTGCCCCGCAAGAGTTGCAACAAGGTACCGGCAGACACATCGATACCAGGCGCGGCGGCATGGCCCTGAATGCCAGCGATTTGTGCCCGCAGCGCTTCACAATGGGCGGTGCGGCAGGGCCACTAAAATTCACGGGATTACCACCTATTTTAAGGTTTTTGGTCCAGGTTGTGCCAAGCGCTTGCTTGACCCGTCCGGCAGCATGGCGCCGCCTTGTGGCGCGTGCCCCCACAACCAGGCAAGACAGGCACTTTGCTATGTTTTTTATAGCGTATTCGGTTGCCGCCGATAACAGTGAAAACTGATCGGCTGACGGGTCTGCAGCATCGTGCCATACTGTTTTTCCAGATTCCCGCGTCAGCCGGGCGTAGCCTAAGAGGCCCACACTCCGGCTTGTCAATTTTTTAAAACTCAGGAGATATTCATGACCCGTGAAGTAGTCGTTGTCAGCGGTGTGCGCACCGCCATTGGAACGTTCGGCGGCAGCCTCAAGGACACGCCGCCCACCGAGCTGGCCGCGCTGGTGGTGCGCGAGTCGCTCGCGCGCGCCGGCGTCGAGGGCAAGGACGTGGGCCATGTGGTGTTCGGCCATGTGGTCAACACCGAGCCCCGGGACATGTACCTGTCGCGCGTGGCGGCCATCAACGGCGGCTGCAGCGAAGGCACGCCGGCCTTCAACGTCAACCGCCTGTGCGGCTCGGGCCTGCAGGCGATCATCTCGGCCAGCCAGTCCATCTTGCTGGGCGACGCCGACGTGGCCATTGGCGGCGGCGCGGAAAACATGAGCCGCGGCCCCTACGCCAGCCTGGCCACCCGCTTTGGCGCGCGCATGGGCGACACCAAGATGATCGACATGGTGGTCGGCGCGCTGCACGACCCGTTTCATGCCATCCACATGGGCGTGACGGCCGAGAACATTGCCGCCAAGTGGGGCATCAGCCGCGAAGAGCAGGACGCGCTCGCCGTGCAGAGCCACAACCGCGCCCAAAAAGCCGTGGAAAGCGGCTACTTCAAGGAGCAGATCGTGCCGGTCATGCTCAAGAGCCGCAAGGGCGAGGTCGCCTACGACACGGACGAGCATTTCCGCCCCAACTGCACCGTGGCCGACATGGCCAAGCTCAAGCCCGTGTTCCTCAAGGACAACGGCACGGTGACCGCCGGCAACGCCTCGGGCATCAACGACGCGGCGGCCGCCGTGGTCTTGATGGAGGCGGGCGTGGCCGAGGCCCGGGGCCTCAAGCCGCTGGCCCGCCTGGTGGCCTATGCGCATGCCGGCGTCGATCCGAA
>JAQGMZ010000078.1 GCA_028292045.1 Polaromonas sp.
ATCACCGGCTCGCTGCACATGACCATCCAGACCGGCGTGCTGATCGAAACGCTGCAGGCGCTGGGCGCCGATGTGCGCTGGGCCTCGTGCAATATTTTCTCGACGCAGGACCATGCCGCCGCCGCGATTGCCGCCGAAGGCACGCCGGTGTTCGCCATCAAGGGCGAAACGCTGGCCGACTACTGGGACTACACGCACCGCATCTTCGAATTCACCGGCGCCAAAGGCACGCCCGAGGAAGGCCCGAACATGATCCTGGACGACGGCGGCGACGCAACGCTGCTGATGCACCTGGGCACCCAGGCCGAAACCAATGCCGGGCTGCTGGCCCATCCGGGCAGCGAGGAAGAAATCTGCCTGTTCAGCGCCATCCGGGCCAAACTGTCGACAGACCCGACCTGGTACAGCCGCCGCCTGAAACACATCATCGGCGTGACCGAGGAAACCACCACCGGCGTGCTGCGTCTGAATGAAATGTCGGCCAAGGGCACGCTGGCCCTGCGCGCCATCAATGTCAACGATTCGGTCACCAAGTCCAAGTTCGACAACCTGTACGGCTGCCGCGAGTCGCTGGTCGACGCCATCAAGCGCGCCACCGACGTGATGGTTGCCGGCAAGGTCTGCGTGGTGGCCGGCTACGGCGACGTGGGCAAGGGCTCGGCCCAGGCGCTGCGCGCCCTGAGCGCCCAGGTGTGGGTCACCGAGATCGACCCGATCAACGCTCTGCAGGCCGCGATGGAAGGCTACAAGGTCGTGACCATGGAATACGCCGCGGACAAGTGCGACATTTTTGTGTCGGCCACCGGCAACAAGAATGTGATCACCTATGCCCACATGGCGGCGATGAAGGACCAGGCCATCGTCTGCAACATCGGCCATTTCGACAACGAGATCGACGTGGCGTCGCTGGAAAAATGCACCTGGGAAGAAATCAAGCCCCAGGTCGACCATGTGATCTTCCCGGACGGCAAGCGCATCATCCTGCTGGCCAAGGGCCGGCTGGTGAACCTGGGCTGCGGCACCGGCCACCCGAGTTTTGTGATGTCGTCGAGCTTTGCCAACCAGACCATTGCGCAGATCGAGCTGTTCACCAAGCAGGACGAATACAAGGTCGGCACGGTGTACGTGCTGCCCAAGCACCTGGACGAAAAAGTTGCCCGCCTGCACCTGAAAAAGGTCGGCGCCATGCTGAGCGAATTGAGCGACGAGCAGGCCGCGTACATTGGCGTGTCCAAGGCCGGCCCGTACAAGGCCGACACTTACCGTTATTGAGCCTTGTCTCTCGCTCCTTCCCCGCTGGGGAAGGCCGGGATGGGGGTCTCCCCGCTCAGCTGGCCTGGGTGCCGCCAACCAACCGGGTGCCTGAGCCCGGCCCCCATCCCAACCTTCCTCCAGCGGGGGAAGGAGTGAAACCAAAAGAATTCAATTCATTTCATTTATGCGCGCTGACTTATTCCTTGTCGAACACGGCCATGCCACCACCCGCTCCCAGGCCCAGCGCCTGATCGCTGCCGGCGTGCATTGGCGCGTCGACGAAGCCGTGGCCTGGAAAAAAATTGCCAAGAACGGCGACGAGATTCCCGGCAATGCCGAATTGCAGCTACTCGACACCACGGAAGCCAAATTCATCTCGCGCGGCGGCCTCAAACTGGAAGGCGCCTTGGCGCAGGCCGGCCTGGACGTGACCGGCCTGCGCTGCCTGGATGTCGGCCAGTCCACCGGTGGCTTCACCGATTGCCTGCTGCAACGCGGCGCCGCACAGGTGGTAGGCATCGATGTCGGCCACGGCCAGCTGCACGACAGCCTGCGCAGCGACGACCGCGTGGTCTGCATCGAAGGCGTGAACGCGCGTTCGCTGACGGCCGACGACTTGACCGAGCATTACCGGCGCGCCTTGCACGGCAGCAGCTTTGACGACGATGCGTTTGCCGATGTCGAGGAAGACGGCTACAGCGACCAGGACTTGGGCGGCTTCAGCCCAGTATTCGACTTCCTGACCGGCGATTTGTCCTTTATCTCGCTGACGCTGGTGCTGCCCGCCGTGGTCCGCCTGCTCAAGGCCGATGGCGAGTTGCTGATGCTGGTCAAGCCGCAGTTTGAGTTGCAGCCCGGCCAGATCGGCAAGGGCGGCATTGTGCGCGATGCCGTGCATTTCGAGTTTGTGGAACAACGCCTGCGCGATGCCTGCAAGTCCGTGGGGCTGGACGTGCTGGGCTGGCAGGAATCGGCGATTGCCGGCGGCGACGGCAATCGCGAATTTTTCGTCCATGCCAGGAAAGGCCATGAAGTCCAGGGCGAAGACCAGCCGCTGGCCGCTTCGCCGCAGCGCAAGGGGGCCAAGCGCATACCGCGCAGCGAAATGCGCGCCTCCCGCGAGCCGCATGAGGACTCCGAGGCCGCCGAGGCAGCGCATGCCGGGCAGCATGGCCCGGCCAAGCGGCGCAGCAAGAAATCCGACGACAACGCCACGAGCGACTGAAGGCCTGCCATGAACACTCCGGTCAGTTTTGAGTTTTTCCCACCCAAGACGCCAGAAGGCGTCGAAAAGTTAAGGCTGACGCGCCAGGCGCTTTACGCGCATCAGCCCGAGTTCTGCTCGGTCACTTTCGGCGCCGGCGGTTCGACCCAGGAAGGCACCTTCAGCACGGTCAAGGCCATTCAGCAGGAAGGCGTGGCCGCCGCCAGCCATTTCTCTTGCATTGGTGCGACCAAGGCGACAGTGCGCGACCAGCTGGGCCTGTTACGGGCCATGGGGGTCAGGCGCCTGGTGGCGTTGCGCGGCGACCTGCCCAGCGGCTATGGCATGGGCGGCGAATTTCATTACGCCAGCGACCTGGTGGCCTTCATACGGCTGGAGACCGGCGACTTCTTTCACATCGAGGTGGCCGCCTACCCGGAAATCCATCCGCAGGCCAAATCGGCTGAAACGGACTTGAACGCCTTTGCCGCCAAGGTCCGGGCCGGGGCCGATTCCGCCATTACCCAGTATTTTTTCAACGCCGATGCGTACTTCCGATTTGTCGATGACGTGCAGCGCCTGGGCGTTAACGTTCCCGTGGTGCCGGGCATCATGCCCATCACCAGTTCAACCCAGCTGATGCGTTTTTCCGATGCTTGCGGCGCCGAGATTCCACGCTGGATTCGTTTGCGCCTGCAGGGTTATGGCGACGACACCGCTTCCATCAAGAGCTTCGGCCTGGATGTGATCACCGATTTGTGCGACCAGTTGTGCACGGCCGGCGTGCCGGGCATTCATTTCTACACGATGAACCAGGCGGCCGCTACGTCAGAGATCATTCGCCGGTTGAAGCCGGCCTGATGGCGGGGCTGCAATTATTATTCTGGCGCGCGGTCACGCGCTGGTTGATGACGGGAATTCTGGGGTTGGCAGCGGGTTGCGCCAGCCAGCAGCCAGCGCCGCCCATCTCCCTGCCGGTACACGCCCCGGTGCTGGCCGTAGAGCAAGCGTTGGTAACCCCTGAGCCAGCGCCTGCCGCCGCGCTGCCCGCCCCGACGGTTGCAGACGCACCGGCCGCTGCACCGGCGGCAGCTTTCTCTATGTCCCGGTTGGCGGAACTCATGGCCGGGCGCTTTCGCAAGCCAGCCGAGCCACCTGAGGCATCAGCACCAGTTTCCCCCCCGGTTCCCGTGGATGAAACACTCTCAGCGCCTGGCGACACCACCGACCAAAAATATCGGTTCACCGCGGACGATGCCCGCGAAGTGCAGCGCGGCCGTGCTTCCTGGTACGGCGGGCAATTTCATGGCCGGCGCACCGCCAACGGCGAAACTTTCGACAAGTATGCGCTGACGGCAGCACACAAAACCCTGCCTTTTGGCACCATCGTCCGGGTGCGCAGCGAAACGTTGGGGCGTGAAGTCGATGTGCGCATCAACGACAGGGGCCCGTTTGCCCCCGGCCGGGTGATCGACCTGAGCCAGGCGGCTGCCGAGGTGCTGGGGCTGATGGGTGCCGGCGTGACCGAGGTGTCGCTCAAGGTGGGCAGCCGCCAGGGCAAGGCCGCACTACCGCTCACGGCGCGAAAGAAAATCTGGCGCCGTGCGCCCGCCAAGCCGGCAGACCCTTACCGCCACTGATTTTTTTGGCAGGCCAGCGGGATTTGTCGTATTGCATTTTTTCCATAAACGGCTAAAAAAGGGGTAGCGCAGCTTTTAATTGATTACTATAATTTCAGTAATTCCTGAAACTTCAGTAGTCTGCATCACATGAATCTTGCACCCCTGACCCAGCGTTTTGTCCTTCATTTCGGTGAGATGGGCAGCCGTTGGGGCATCAACCGGACTGTGGGGCAGATCTACGCCCTGCTGTATGTCTCGCCCCGGGCGCTGAATGCCGACGACATTGGCGAGGCCCTGGCCTTCTCGCGCTCCAACGTCAGCATGGGCCTGAAGGAGCTCCAGTCCTGGAACCTGGTGCGCCTGCAGCACCTGCCGGGTGACCGCCGCGAATACTTCCAGGCTCCAGAAGACGTGTGGGCCATTTTTCGCACGCTGGCCGAAGAGCGGCGCAAGCGGGAAATCGACCCCACGCTGTCCATGCTGCGCGATGCGCTGATGGAGCAGCCCAGCGGCCAGGACGACATCCATGCCCAGGCGCGCATGAAGCAGATGCATGACCTGATCGAACTGATGACCGGCTGGATGGCGGATGTGCAAAAAATTGATTCGGCCACGCTGGCCAGCCTGATGAAGATGGGCGCCAAAGTACAAAAGCTCCTCCAGGTCAAGAGCAAGGTGGCCGACACGGTAAAGGCCGGATTCAAGGGCTTGGGCCCTGCCAGCAACCCGGCGGTGCTGCCCCCCGCCTCGCTTTCAGACAACCACAGGAGTTGACGATGGACGGACTCGATGCATTCCTTTTGGCCCGGATTCAGTTCGCGGCCAACATGACTTTTCACATTCTTTTCCCGACCATCAGCATTTCGCTGGCCTGGGTGCTGCTGTTTTTCAAGCTGCGCTTCGTCAAGACCGGGCAGCAGCACTGGATGGACGCGTACCAGTTCTGGGTCAAGATCTTCGCGCTGACTTTTGCGCTGGGGGTGGTCAGCGGCATCACCATGAGCTTTCAGTTCGGCACCAACTGGCCGGGCTTCATGGAGAAAGTCGGCAACATCGCCGGGCCGCTTTTGGCCTATGAAGTGCTGACCGCTTTTTTCCTGGAGGCCACGATGCTGGGCGTGATGCTGTTCGGCCGGACCCGCGTCAGCGAAAGGATGCACACCATCGCCACGCTGCTGGTGGCGGGCGGAACGTCGCTGTCGGCCTTCTGGATCCTGGCCCTCAATTCGTGGATGCACACGCCCGCAGGCTTTGAAATGATCAACGGCCAGGCGCATGTCACCAGCTGGCTGCAGGTGATCTTCAACCCGTCATTCCCATACCGCTTCACCCACATGATGCTGGCCTCGGGCCTCACCGTGGCCTTTCTGGTGGCCGGCATTTCCGCCTACCGCTGGCTGCGCAATGACCGCGCCGCCGAAGTCATCGCCGGCCTGAAAACCGGTATCTACCTGGCGGCTTTCCTGATTCCGCTGCAAATCCTGGCGGGTGACTTTCATGGTTTGAACACCATGGAGCACCAACCGGCCAAGCTGGCCGCGATGGAAGGCATCTGGGAAACGCAAAAAGGCGTTCCGGCCGTGCTGTTTGCGCTGCCCGACGAGAAAACCCGTGAAAACCGTTATGAAATCGGCATTCCCAAGCTGGCTTCGCTCTACCTGACCCACAGCCTCGATGGCGAAGTGAAGGGCCTGAACGAGTTTGAAGGCAAGCACCCCCCGGTGGCGCCGGTGTTCTGGGCGTTTCGCATCATGGTCGGCATGGGCATGCTGATGCTGGCGGTCAGCTGGTCCAGCGTGCTGCAGCTGGCACCGTGGAAAAAAGACCCGTCCCGCACGCTCAGGGCCTGGCAGGCAAGGGTGCTGGTGGCCATGACCTTTGCCGGCTGGGTGGCCTTGATTGCTGGCTGGTACACCACCGAAATCGGCCGGCAGCCCTGGCTGGTCTCAGGCGTGTTGACCGCCGCGGATGCAGCTTCGAAAGTGGCAGCGCCCATGATCGCGTTGACCCTGGCGCTGTACCTGGCGCTGTACGCCGCGCTGATCGTGGCCTATATCTCGGTGGTGTTTTACCTGGCGCGCCACCGCACGCATGCCGACAAGCCATTCGAGTCGGGTATGGAAGACACGCTCAACCCGGTGAACTATCCGGATGCCAAGGCGCATCAGAAGGTCCAGCCAGCGGGAGTTTCCCATGCTTGAACTGGCCCCTGACCTGACGCAGGCCGCTGGCTGGATGCCCGTGGTGTTTCTGGTGGTGATGGGGCTGGCGATGCTGGCCTATGTGGTGCTGGACGGCTACGACCTGGGCGTGGGCGTGCTGATGAACCGTGCCGCCGAAGAAGACAAGGACAGCATGATCGCCAGCATCGGCCCCTTCTGGGATGCCAATGAAACCTGGCTGGTGCTGGGCGTGGGCATCTTGCTGACCGTGTTTCCGCTGGCGCATGGCGTGATCCTGGGCTCGCTCTACCTGCCGGTGGCCATGATGCTGATCGGCCTGACCCTGCGCGGTGTGGCGTTCGACTTTCGCGTCAAGGCACGGGCCGCCCTGAAACCTTTGTGGAACCGCACGTTTTTCGCCGGTTCGGTGCTGGCCAGCTGGTCGCAAGGCTACATGCTGGGTTCGCTGATCACCGGTTTTGCCGCGACCTGGTGGGTCATCGCCTTCAACACGGTGATTGGCGCGGCGCTGGTGGCGGCCTATTGCCTGCTGGGCGCAGGCTGGCTCATCATCAAGTCCGAAGGCGAGCTGCAGCTGCAGGCCGTGCGCTGGGCGCGGGCCAGCCTGTTCTTCACCATGGCGGGCATTGGCGCCATCTCGATCGCCACGCCGCTGGTGAGCCAGAGCATTTTCGACAAATGGTTTGTTTTTCCCAACATTGTGCTGCTGATGCCGATTCCGGTCGCCACGGCCGTGCTGTTCTGGCTGATCCACCGCAGCCTGCAGCGCCTGCCCACGCGGCTGGCGCAGGGGAATGAATACGGTGCCTGGGTGCCTTTCGGGGCCACCATCGGCATTTTTCTGCTGGCGTTCTACGGTCTGGCCTACAGCCTGTTTCCGTGGCTGGTGATTGACCGCATCAACATCTGGCAGGCTGCCATTTCCCCGGAATCCATGGGCATCATCCTGGTCGGGGCGGCTGTCGTGCTGCCGATGATCATTGGCTACACGGTGTTTGCCTACCGCGTGTTCTGGGGCAAGAGCACCGCTTTGAAGTATTGATAAGCCCCACGGTCGCCCACTGCGTGTGGCTTCCTGCCCCCGAGGGGGCCGCTGCGCCTGCGGTCTGGCGAAGCCAGTCCTGCGGCCCCTGCTGGTGAAGATGATCGCGCTATCTTGCTTGTATTGCTCCTTCCCGCTTTGGGGAAGGTCGGGATGGGGCCCAGCGGTGGCGGCTAGGCAACTGCTGCCTGCCTGTCTGCAGGTTCAGCCGCCATGCTCCAACGTGAAGCCGGCGTTTCGGTCCTGGCCGAGCAGGGCGACCATCTGCGGCAGGGCGGCGTTCAATTCGGCCTTCAGCGTGTGCGGCGGGTTGATGATGAACATGCCGCTGGCCGGCAGGCCGGGCCGGACCACTTCACCCTCGGCGTCGGTGGTCAGTTTGCTGGATTTGACCGTCAGCGTGGCATGCAGCCAGGGGCGGTGCGCCTTGACCGCCAGCGTCTTGAGCTTGCGCGGCAAATCATGCGCCTCGGGGCGGGGAATGATCGGGTACCAGACCACGTAGGTGCCGGTGGCAAAGCGCTTGACAGCGTCGCCCATGCAGGCCGCCACGCGGGCATAGTCGCTTTTCATTTCATAACTCGGGTCGCACAGCACCATGGCGCGGCGGGCAGGCGGCGGCAAAAACGTCTTGAGTGCCTCAAACCCGTCCTCGCGCGCCACCGTCACCTGGCGGCCAACGCCAAGTTGCTCGATGTTGCCGGTGAGCGACTTGAAATCGGTCGGGTGCAGCTCGAACAGCTTGAGCTTGTCGCGCCCGCTCAGGAATTTTTGCGAAATGAAGGGGGAGCCCGGGTAAATCTTCAGGTGCGCCGGGTCGCCGGTCTGGGCAAAATGCGGATTCAGGCCGCGCAGCAGATCCAGGTAGTCGAGCAGCGCCGGCGCCCAGGCGTAGGCGGCGTCACTGGCCGCGGCAGCAGGCGTTGCCGGCATGGCTTTCTTGGCAGGTGTTGCCGCCCGGGCTGCCGGCGAGGGAGGTAATTTCGACGCCAGAATCAGCTTGAAAATGCCTTCGCTGGCTTCGCCGCTGGTTTCGGTGTAATCGCCATCGAGGCGATACAGGCCGGCGCCGGCATGGGTGTCGATCACGGTCAGGGCCGTGTCTTTCTGGGTCAGGTATTTCATCAACGCAATCAGGCAGGTGTGCTTGAGTACATCGGCGTGATTGCCTGCATGGAAGGCGTGGCGATAGGAAAACATGCCTCTATCGTACCTTCTTGCATGCGAACAACTTCAAAAATTGACGCAGGCGCCTGAATCTTCATATAATCCGAGGCTCTGCAGCGCACATGTGGTTCCGCGGCAGGGTTGCTTGAAAAAGCAAATGACCACCTAAGAGGTTCTCATCAGAGGAACGCCGACCGTGGAAAAGAACCCGACAAACCCTTTCCTTTGAAAAGAAAACTCATGAAAACCTTCAGCGCCAAACCCGCTGATGTGACGCACGAGTGGTTTGTGATTGACGCGACCGACAAGGTC
>JAQGMZ010000257.1 GCA_028292045.1 Polaromonas sp.
AAGCTTTTTGATTTCAGGGACACCGAAACCAAGAAAACGCGCGACCACACGTCGCGCCACATGACCGATGGCGAAATCGACTTCACCCTGATCAAGTACGACGAGGGCACGACATCGGCGGAGTCCATTGCGGCCGGCGCAGGCCCGTGCATTCACCACTTCGCAGTGGAAGTCGAGGATTTGGAAAAGTCCACGCAGGACATCCAGGCGCTGGGCTGCGAGGTGATCAGCGATCCGGGGGTGATTCCAGTCAAGTTCCGCGATCCGGGCGGCATCATTGCCGAGCTGGTGGAAATCGGCCGCTACACCCAGCTTGGAAGCTGATTGGCCGAGCCAGCAGATGCAAAGGCGGAAAAACGGAACGCCGGCATCCGCCTGGCGCAACTGGCCATGAATCGACCGCAGCCAAAAAGCGCGGCAGAGAACGAAAGAGACAGGAGACAAGCATGAACGCATTCACCCGAAGGGGAGATTTCTGGGCCGGCCTGGCGCTGGCGGCACTGGGCATCTACATCATGAGCCAGGCCTGGGGCTGGAACTACATGGCCGAGGACGGCCCGGGCGCGGGTTTCTTTCCGCGCTGGTACGGCGGCATCATGCTGGTTTTGTCACTCTTCCTGGTGGCTGGAACAGTGCTTAAAAGCAACCCCCATGCAAAGCAGAAAGCCTTTGAGTGGGGCGAGTTGCGCCGTGCCATGGCCTGCTGGCTGGCGCTGGCCGCCTGCGTGGCGGCGCTCAAGTTCATCGGCTTCATGCTGGCCTTCGGACTGCTGACCTGGTTCATCATTGCCATCATGTTCAGGCGTTCGCAATTTGAAGCGTTCGCCTACGCCATCGGCGGCGCGGTGGGCTTTTATGCGCTTTTTTCCTGGGGGCTCGATCTGCAATTGCCCGCTGGAACGCTTTTTCAAAAATAACGAGCGGCCGCCATGGATATCTTCAGTGGATTGATGCAGGGTTTTGCCGTCGCCCTGACGCCCATGAACCTCGTCATGTGCTTCGTGGGATGTTTCCTGGGAACGGTGGTCGGCGTCCTGCCCGGCCTGGGCCCCCCGGCCACCATTGCCATGCTGCTGCCGCTGACCTTCAAGTTGGACCCCACCGGCGCCATGATCATGCTGGCCGGCATTTACTACGGGGCCAAGTACGGCGGATCGACCACCGCCATCCTGCTCAATGTGCCGGGCGAGACCTCCTCGGTCGTCACCTGCCTCGACGGTTACCAGATGGCGCGCAAGGGCCGGGCCGGCGCCGCTCTGGGCATGAGCGCCATCGCCTCGTTTGTCGCCGGCACCCTGGGCACACTGGCGCTGATGCTGGTGGCGCCGCCACTCGCCAAGCTCACGCTGGCCTTCAGTTCGCCCGAATACTTTGCCCTGATGGCGCTGGGCCTGGCCATGGTTGCGCTGCTGGCCGGCGACTCGCTGACCAAGGCCCTGCTGTCGATGATGGTGGGCCTGTGGATTGCCGGCATGGGCACGGACCTGTTCACCGCGACGTCGCGCTTCACCTTCGGCCAGACAGAAATGCTGGGCGGCATCGAGTTCGTGATCGTGGCCATCGGCATTTTTGCCGTCGGCGAGGTCATGGCCAACGTGGAGCAGTCAAAGCCGGTGGACATGCTGCCGATTCCCAAGGGGCTGAAGAACCTGATGCCCACCTGGCAGGACATGAAGGACTGCCGCTTCGCTTTCCTCAACGGTTCCTTCATTGGCTTCATCATCGGGATCCTTCCCGGCGCAGGCTCGACGATTTCGTCCTTCCTTAGTTACGGCATCGAGAAATCGGTCTCCGGGCATCCCGAAAAATTCGGCACTGGCGTGATCGAGGGTGTGGCGGCGCCTGAGGCCGCCAACAACGCCGACACCGCCGGCGCCATGGTGCCGCTGCTGACGCTGGGCATTCCGGGCAGCGGAACGACGGCCATCCTGCTGGCGGCGCTGGTGCTGTGGGGCTTCAAACCCGGTCCGCTGTTCATCGAGGAAAGCCCGGCCATGTTCTGGGGGCTGGTGGCCAGCATGTACATCGGCAACGTGGTGCTGCTGATCCTGAACCTGCCGCTGGTGGCTGTCTTTGCCCAGTTGCTGAAGATGCCGGGCTACGTGATGTACCCGCTGATCCTGGGCGTGTCCATCGTGGGCGTGTACACCACCGACTCCAGCATTTTCCAACTCGGCTTGCTGGTCGGCTTCGGCCTGGTCGGCTATGCCATGCGCAAGCTCAACTTTCCGACCGCGCCGCTGGTGCTGGGCCTGGTGCTGGGCGACGCGATGGAAAAAGCGCTGCGCCAGGCGCTGATGATGTCGCAGGGCCATATTTCGATTCTTTTCCGTCCGATCCCCGCCGTGCTGCTGCTGATCGCCGCCTTCCTGCTGATCGTGCCGCTGATGAAGAAATTCAACGCGGTGCGGGTGCAGGTCATCGACCAGGAAGCCTGAATTCCAGAGTTTTTATCCGCCATCAACTTTTTACAGACAGGAGACAAGCAGTGATGACATTTTCTACAACCATCTGCGCCGTAACCGTTGCGGCGCTGGCCACTTTCAGCGGTTTCGCGCAGGCCCAGTGGAAACCGACCAAGACAGTCGATGTGATCGTGCACACCGGACCTGGCGGCGGCAATGACCTGCTGGCCAGGGCCGTGGCGCAGATGCTGGCCAAGGAAAACCTGCTGCCGGTGCGCATGCAGGTGCTCAACAAAACCGGCGGCAACGGCGCGGTGGCTGCCGCCGCCATCGCCGAGCGAAAAGGCGATCCGCACACCCTGGGCTTCATCACCAGCGTCTGGATCGCCAACCCGCTCACCACCAGCGAAGCCAAGGTGACGCTGCAGGACCTGACTCCTGTCGCGCGCCTGCTGCTGGAGCCGGCTGTGATCGTGGTGCGGGCCGATTCGCCGTACAAGACGCTGAAGGAATTTATTGACGCGGCCAAGGCCAAGCCGGGCGAGCTCAAGCAGTCCGGCGGGTCGGTCACCTCGCGCGACAACATCATTCGCCAGACGCTGCAGCAGCACACCGGTGCGAAATGGGCTTTTGTGTCGTTCCAGGGCGGCGGCGAGCGCCTGGCAGCCGTGCTCGGCGGCCATGTCGACATGATGGTGATCGAGCCGCAGGAAGCCGGCGAGCAGGTGAGAGCCGGCAAGCTGCGCGTGCTGGCGCAGTTGTCGGACAAGCCGCTGCCCGGCTACCCCAATGTGCCGACCCTCAAGCAGGCCGGCTATGACGTGGTGGCCACGCCGCAAATCCGCGCCGTTGTGGCCCCGCCGGCCTTTCCGCCGGAAGCACTGGCCTATTACGAGGACCTTTTCGCCAAGCTGCGCCAGACAGCCTCCTGGAAAAAATACGTGGAGGAAAACCAGCTGGAAGACAGCTATGCCAATGGCGCGGAGCTGAAGAAGTCGATCGAGCAGATCGAAAAAGACATGCGGACCCAGTTCCAGCTGGCCGGCATGAAACTGGTGCGATGACGGCTGGCGAATGCCTGGCTTTCAGTGCAAATACCATTTGGTTGCCAGCGCGCATTCGTTATAACCTGGAAACAGGTTTTTAGCATCAAATATGTCTTGAGCGCATGACTGGCATACTTAAATTGCTATAAGGTTGGTAGCAAATGCCTTAGGTGTTTTGATCAAGCACAGCGCCGGCATTTCCTTAAGTGTCCTGTTGCGCCTTATCCGCCGGGCCAGCCCTTGTCCTCGTTTCGCCATATGACGGGCTGTTTGAGCAGGTTAGGGCACCTCCTTCGGGCACCCAGCGCTTATTTTGGAGAGAAGGTTGGAAACTCTTGATATTTTTAGTGCCGGCGCCGCTCAGGCGGTCGTGGCGCGTCTGGTGCAGCGTTTCCAACTGAATGGCGGCGGTGCCATCAACAGCAGCTATGGCGCGGTTCATTCGCTGAAGTCGCGTGTGCTGGCGGGCGAACCAGTGGACGTGATCGTTCTGACCGATGGCCTGATCGATGAGCTGATCCATAAAAACCGGGTGGTGGCGGGTTCGCGTGTCGACCTGGGCACGGTGGGCACCGGCATTGCCGTTCGTGCCGGCATGCCACCGCCGCCGGTCGGCAGCCCGCAGGCGCTGCGCGCCACGTTGCTGGCGTGCGAAAAAATCTTCTGCCCCGACCCTGCGGCGGCCACCGCCGGAAAAGCACTGCTCAATGTGCTGGAGCAGCTCGGCATTGGCGCGCAGCTGCAGCCGCGGCTGATGTACTGCGCCAGCGGCTACGAAGCCATGGACCGGCTGGCGCAGGGAAGTGGCCAGGGCGAACTGGGCGTGATGCAGATGACCGAGATCATTGCCAGCCGACGCATTACCCTGGCCGGGCCTTTTCCGGCCGAGCTTCAAATGACCGCCCTTTATTCGGCGGGCCTGACCGTGCAGTCGAAGTGCCCCGAACGAGCTGCGGAATTTATACAAACGCTGGCGCAAGACCGCCATGCACTGAAGCTCGCCGGCTTTGGCGATTGCCCGGTGCGCGAACCCGTCAGCGCAGCGCATGCCGGGCTGGCCGGATGACGTTTTGTCCTGATGCGCCATGCACCAC
>JAQGMZ010000109.1 GCA_028292045.1 Polaromonas sp.
GGCCGAGGTCAGGTTGCCATTGATGACAACGCCCAGCGTATGGTCGTCAACAGCCTTGGCAATCAGGTCAGCCGCAATGTTGCCCGAAGCGCCGACTCGGTTTTCGACAATGACCGGCTGACCCAGCACCCTGGACAGGGGTTCGGCCAGGGTTCGGGCCGACATGTCAGGCGTTGAACCCCCGGGAAAACCCACCAGGATACGAATCGGCCGGGTAGGCCAGGCCTGTCGGGCTTTTGCTTCATTGGCTGCGTGTTGGGTCTGTGCGCCGAGAGGAGCCGCACATACGGCCATCAAGATGGCCGAAATTGCAGTATGTGCAAATAAGGCAAGAAACGGTTGTTTCCGGGTTGACATGGCGCTCTGGTAGTTGATCAACGCTTGATCTGTCCAGGTCATCACGCCACTGCGGCCAGCAAATTGAAATGCTCGACCGTGGGCGGGCTGGCGAAAAACGGTCCCACCAGGGCGCGCCATTCCGCAAACGCTGCCGACTCGCGGAAATCAATGGTGTGGTTTTCCAGGGTCTCCCAGGAGATTTGCAGCAGGTAACGCTCTGGGCTTTCAATGCCTTTGTGGATATGGCAGCCTTTGAATCCTGTGGCCTTGGCAATGATGGTGCGTACGCCGCGCTCGATGGCTTCGTCAAAAGCAGCCTGCTGGCCTGGATGGATGCGAATATCGGCAAGTTCAAGAATCATGAAAGCTCCGGAAATTAGAAAATATTGAAAACAGCAACTCTAGCTGGATATTTCAATCGCAACCGCCCATCTTGCCTGGTTTCGCGGATAAAGATCTACCTGCTGTAAAAGTGAAAAACAGCAAGGTTTATGCTTTGTGTCATGAAGCTTCATAACTATTTTCGTTCTTCCGCATCGTTTCGCGTGCGGATTGCGCTTGAACTCAAGGGACTTGCCTACGACTACGTTGCCGTCCAGATTGTCAGGGGCGAACACCGCCAGGAACCTTTTGCCGCATTGTCCGCAGATGGTCTGGTGCCGCTGCTGGAGGTGGAGGGCGACAAGCTGTCCCAGTCGATGGCGATCATTGAATATCTGGATGAAGTCTATCCGTCGCCGGCCCTGTTGCCTGCCGACGCGCTGGGTCGCGCCAGGGTAAGGGCCCTGGCCCAGTCGATCGCCTGCGAGATCCATCCCCTCAACAACCTGCGCGTTCTCAGGTACCTGGTGCGCGACCTGAATGTGGCTGATGAGGAAAAAAACCAATGGTACCGGCACTGGTGCCGGCAGGGCCTGGAGGCTTTTGAGCGCCAGCTGAGCCGACTGCCTGCATCCGTTTACTGTTACGGCGACACGCCCACGCTGGCTGATTGCTGCCTGGTGCCGCAAATTTTCAATGCGGCGCGTTTCAACGTCAATTTTGATGGGTTGCCGCTGACCCTGGCGTCCTACGATGCCTGCATGGCGCTGCCGGCTTTCCAAAAAGCACAGCCCTCGGCCTGCCCTGACAGCGAAGGCTGAAGTTGGTCAGCACGCTTCACCCCGACTGGCTGGTGCCAGACTGGCCGGTGCCTGCCGGTGTCAAGGCGGTGTTCACCACCCGCGCGGGCGGTGTGTCGGCCATGCCCTTCGGCACCATGAACCTTGGCATGCATGTGGGCGACCTTCCTGGCGCCGTGGCGGCCAACCGCCAATCGTTGCAACTTGCCACCGGTGCTGCGCAGGCTGTCTTTTTGAACCAAGTGCACGGGACCCGGGTGCAATTTCTGGAGCCAGCCGCGCCTGACGGCCAAACCGCCGATGCCTGCGTCACCATGCATCGAAAATTGCTTTGCTCTGTCATGGTGGCCGACTGCCTGCCGGTGCTGCTGGCTTCAGCCGATGGCCGCATGGTTGCTGCTGCCCATGCCGGGTGGCGGGGGTTGGCAGGCGTGGGCCAGGACGGCAATCAAGACGTCGTCGAGTCGGTTGTAGGTACTTTGGGTTCCTTGGCGCAGCACCGGCAATCTGACCCAGCCGTCAAGCTGATAGCCTGGCTGGGGCCGTGCATTGGACCTGCCGCGTTCGAGGTGGGCCTGGAGGTCAAGGCGACGTTCGAGGCTTGGCAGCCTGAGGCGGCCCGCTGCTTCACGCCCGTGGGCCTGGATAAATACCTGGCTGATCTGCCGGCCCTGGCGCGTCTTCGGCTGCAGGCGCTGGGAATTACCCAGGTATACGGCAACGATGGCACGGCTTCGTGGTGTACGGTGGGAAATCCATCACGGTTCTTTTCCCATCGGCGCGATGCCGGCACCACCGGCCGCATGGCTGCCTGCATCTGGCTCGACAGCTGAATCCACTGCCGCCTGGGCATCCTGGCCGGACAAGGCAACATGGCTGGCACGCGCCAGGGCCTCACGTTTTTTGATGGCTTTATTGCGTGCAGGCGCGCCCATCAGGTAAACCACCAATATCACCGGACCAACGCCATAGAGTAAAAGAGTGACCAGCGCGCCGAGAACCGTGCCATTGCTGCTCGTGGCCTCGGCAGCGCTCATCATGAGCACCACATACATCCAGGCAATAACAACCAAATACATAAATGATTCGTGCTTTCTTGTCGGGATTTAAAAAATTAATTGATAGGATACCGATTCCACGTTCGAGGCGTTAGCCGAGGCATTGAATTACCGAGGAGACATTGATGAATTCCACACCTAACTGGACACAGTCGGCCCAACAAATGCAGGAAACTTTGGGGGAAGGGTTCAAGCAGGCGTTGTCAGCATTCAACCCCGGACCCGTGCCGGGCCTTCCTGCAATGGACCTGTCCGTGTTCAAGTCGCTGGCGCCCGACCAGCCTTCCATCAAGTTCGAGCCTGCCAAGCTGCTTGAGCTTCAGCAGCGCTACATTGCCGGTGCTTCCGCACTCTGGAACCTGGGTTTGCAATCCAGCGAAACTGCAGCTGTTCCCGCAGACCGCCGGTTTTCGGACCCTGCCTGGCAGGCCAGCCCGGTTTCCAAGTTCCTCGCCTCGGCTTACCAGCTCAATGCCACCACCCTGATGGGGTTGGCCGAAGCGGTGGACAGCGATGCCAAGACCAAGGCCCGGCTGCGCTTTGCGGTTGAGCAGTGGATGGCGGCTTCAGCGCCGAGCAATTTTTTGGCCTTGAATGCCGAAGCCCAGCAAAAAGCCATTGAAACCCGCGGCGAGAGCATTGCCAAGGGCCTGGCCAACATGCTCCATGACCTGAAGCAAGGCCATGTTTCTATGACCGACGAGAGCATCTTTGAAGTCGGCAAAAACGTTGCCACCACCGAAGGCGCGGTGGTGTTTGAAAATGAATATTTCCAGTTGCTTGAATACAAGCCGCTGACGGACCAGGTTTTTGAAAAACCGTTCCTGATGGTTCCGCCCTGCATCAACAAGTTTTACATACTCGACCTGCAGCCTGAAAATTCACTGATCCGTTATGCCACGGCGCAGGGGCACCGGACCTTCGTGATGAGCTGGCGCAATCCAGACCAGTCGATGTCGGAAAAAACCTGGGACGACTACATCGAGAACGCGCCTATCAAGGCTATCGAAGTGGTGCAGGAGATCACGGGCGCCGACACCATCAATGCGCTGGGATTTTGCGTTGGCGGCACGATCTTGAGCACCGCGCTCTCGGTGCTGGCTGCGCGCGGCCAGAAACCGGTTGAAAGCGTCACGCTGTTGACTTCGCTGCTGGACTTCAGCGACACCGGCATTCTGGACATCTTTATCGACGAAACGTCGGTCAAGTACCGGGAAGCGGAAATGGGCAAGGGCGGTTTGCTCAAGGGCAAGGACCTGGCTTCGACATTCAGCTTTTTGCGTCCCAACGATCTGGTCTGGAACTACGTGGTGGGCAACTACCTCAAGGGCGAAACACCGCCGCCGTTCGATCTGCTGTACTGGAACAGCGATTCGACGAATCTGCCCGGACCGTTTTACACCTGGTATTTGCGCAACACCTATTTTGAAAACAACCTCATCGAGCCGGGGAAAATGGTGGTGTGCGGTGAAAAAGTTGACCTGGGCAAGCTGGACATGCCGGTCTACATCTATGGCTCGCGTGAGGACCATATCGTGCCGATTGGCGGCGCGTATGCCTCCACCCAGATACTGCCGGGCAAGAAGCGTTTCGTGATGGGCGCATCCGGCCATATTGCAGGCGTCATCAATCCCCCGGCCAAAAAGAAGCGCAGCTACTGGACGAATGACCAACTCGCTTCCAGCCGCACAACTGGCGACAAATACCCAGCCACACAGCAAAGCTGGCAAAAAGACGCAACCGAGCATGCCGGCAGCTGGTGGCCGGACTGGTCCGGCTGGCTGCAAAGCCATGCCGGCAAGCAGGTAGCCGCCCCCAAATCCTACGGCAGCCGCAAATACAAAAACATCGAAGCCGCGCCCGGCCGCTATGTCAAGGTCAAGGTTTGAACAGGCCTTGCAGGTTTGAACTGTTTCAGTGCGACGCCACCTCGGCGTATATCAAGTTTTAACAAGGAGACAACATGGAAGATATCGTTATCGTGTCGGCAGGCAGAACCGCCGTGGGCAAATTTGGAGGCTCGCTGGCGAAGATACCGGCAACTGAACTGGGCGCTGCCGTGATCAAGGCCGTGCTGGAGCGTTCAGGCTTGAATGCTGATCAGATTGGCGAAGTCATCATGGGGCAGGTGCTGGCTGCGGGCGCAGGCCAGAACCCGGCACGTCAGACCGTGCTGAAGGCCGGGTTTCCCCAAGGTGTCCCAGGCCTGACGATCAACGCCGTTTGCGGCTCGGGCCTGAAAGCCGTCATGCTGGCGGCCCAGGCGGTTGCCACCGGCGATAGCGAAATCGTGATTGCAGGCGGCCAGGAGAACATGAGCGCATCGCCGCATGCACTGAATGGTTCACGCGACGGTCAGCGCATGGGCGACTGGAAAATGGTCGACACCATGATCGTGGACGGCCTGTGGGACGTGTACAACCAGTACCACATGGGCATCACGGCTGAAAATGTGGCCAAAAAATACGGGGTCAACCGTGAAGCCCAGGATGCGCTGGCGCTTGGCAGCCAGACAAAGGCAGCGGCCGCCCAGGATGCGGGCAAATTCAAGGACGAGATTGTTCCCATCACCATCCCCCAGAAAAAGGGCGACCCGGTGGTGTTCTCCGCTGATGAATTCCTCAACCGTAAAACCAGCGCCGAAGGCCTTGCAGGGTTGCGACCGGCTTTTGACAAGGCGGGCGGCGTGACCGCAGGCAACGCATCGGGCTTGAACGACGGTGCGGCCGCCGTCATGGTCATGACTGCCAAAAAGGCGGCAGCCCTTGGGCTGACACCGCTGGCGCGCATTGCCAGTTACGCCACTGCCGGCCTGGACCCGGCCTACATGGGCATGGGCCCGGTGCCTGCTTCCATCAAGGCCCTGCAGCGCGCGGGCTGGACGGCGCAGGACCTTGACCTGCTGGAAATCAATGAAGCATTTGCCGCCCAGGCTTGCGCCGTGAACCAGGAAATGGGCTGGGACACCAGCAAAGTGAATGTCAACGGCGGCGCCATTGCCATTGGACACCCGATTGGCGCATCCGGATGCCGTATTTTGGTGACCCTGCTGCATGAAATGGTACGCCGCGATGCAAAAAAAGGCATTGCCAGCCTGTGTATTGGCGGCGGCATGGGGGTTGCCCTCACACTGGAACGTTAAATATCAGGTAAAACGGTCGTGCGCGCTTAGCTGCAGCGCATGCTTAGCTATTAAAGTAATAGTGCAAGTTTTATATAAATCCAACGAACCAAGGAGAACACGATGAGCAAAAAAGTAGCATATGTCACCGGCGGCATGGGTGGCATCGGAACTGCCATCTGCCAGCGCCTGGCCAAGGATGGATTCACTGTCATCGCAGGTTGCGGCCCAACGCGGGATTTCGATAAATGGCTGGATGAGCAAAAAGCGCTGGGCTAGTCTTTTTATGCGTCGGTCGGCAATGTGGGCGACTGG
>JAQGMZ010000114.1 GCA_028292045.1 Polaromonas sp.
TGGACAAGAAGGGCACGCGCGCCGTGGCAACGGCTTACCTCGACTACCTGTACTCCGACGAAGGCCAGGAGATTGCCGGGCGCAACTACTACCGCCCGACCGGCGAGAAGGCCAAGGCCAAGTACGCTGCCCAGTTCCCTAAGTTAACGCTGTTCACGATCGACCAGGGCTTTGGCGGCTGGGCCAGCGCGGACAAGGCGCACTTTGCCGATGGGGCCTCGTTTGACCAGATCTACACGCAGAAGTAAAGCCTGCAGCCGACACCTATTTCCATCGAGCCACTAGAGAGCACCACACATGTCCGTACCGTCCACCGTCCTCTTGATTGCGGGCAGCCCGTCCGAGTCTTCCCGTTCCGCCGCGCTGCTCGATGCGGTCAGTGTCCAACTGGCGCGCAGGAGCGGGCTGAAGATGGAGCAGCTGAACATCCGCGAGTTGCCTGCCCAAGCGCTGCTGCTGGCCGAGTGGGGCCATCTTGAAATTGTCAAGGCGCTGGCGCAGGTGCAGCGAGCGCGCGCCATCGTGGTGGCCACGCCGGTGTACAAGGCGGCTTACAGCGGCGTGCTCAAGGTGTTCTTGGATTTGCTGCCGCAAACGGCGCTTAAGGAAAAAACCGTCCTGCCGCTGGCCACCGGCGGCAGTCCGAACCACATGCTGGCGCTCGACTATGCGCTGCGGCCAGTGCTGCAGTCGCTCTCGGCGCGGCAAATTTTGCCTGGCGTCTATGCCACCGATGCGCAGATTGCGCGCTCGGCCGAAGGCCGCTACACGCTCGATGCGGACATCGCGACCCGACTTGACGAGGCCGTGGTCACGCTGCTGGCCGAAGGCTTTCGAATGCCGCAGCCGACGCGCTTCGATCCGGTGCTGTTTTCACAGGTGCGATGTAGCGTCTGACGCCTGCACAGACCCTGGCGCGCGATAGACCCTTGCGTTCCTGATGCCCTTTTGAGGCGTTCCGGGGAAACCTGTGCGTGAAATTAAAAAGACGACTGGACCGTGCATGTTCACAGTGCATCGCCTGCGATCCGGACGATGAGTTGAGCGACGCGGGTCAACGCGGGTTTCCGGTTGTTGCCGCCGCTTTGGCTTTTATTGATATGAAGAAAGACTTCCCCATGACGCAAATTTTTTCACTACCCAGGCGCCATATCATGGCCGCTGGCCTGGCAGTCGCAACTCTTTCGGCCAGTGGCTTGGCGCTGGCGCAAAAGCCTGTCCGTGTGCTGCGTATCGGCCACCAGAAGGGCTGGCTGTCGCTGCTCAAGTCGCGCGGCACGCTCGAACAGCGCCTGGCCCCGCTGGGCGCCAGCGTCAACTGGACCGAGTTCAATGCCGGTCCGGTGCAGCTCGAAGCGCTGAACGTCGGCTCGATCGACTTTGGCGACGTGGGCGAAGCACCCCCGATCTTTGCCCAAGCCGCCGGCGCGCCGCTGGTGTATGCCGGCGCCACCGTGCCGCGTCCCCGCCTGGAAGCCGTCATCCTGCCGAAAACGTCGGCCATTCGCACGGTGGCTGAGCTCAAGGGCAAAAAGATCGCCTTGAACAAAGGCTCGAACGTGCATTATTTTTTGGTCAAGCTTCTGGAAAAGAACGGGTTGAAGTACAGCGATGTGCAGCCCGTCTTCCTGGCGCCGCCCGATGCACGCGCAGCCTTCGAGCGAGGCGCCGTGGATGCCTGGGTGATCTGGGACCCGTTCCTGGCCGCAGCCCAGAAAGCGCTGGACGCCCGGCTCCTGGCCGACGCCACGGGGCTGGCGAATAACCGACAGTATTACTTCACCTCGCGTGATTTCGCCACGAAAAATGCCGACATCCTGCGCGTGGCCATTCAGGAGATCAATGCCATTGACACCTGGGTGTCGAAGAACAAGGCAGCGGCGGCCACAGAGCTGTCGGCCGTGCTGGGGCTGGACATCGGCGTGACCGAACTTTATGTGAGCCGCGCCGCGTATGGCACGGCACCGATCACCCGCGAAATATTGACCGAGCAGCAGGCGATTGCCGACACCTTCTTTGAACTCAAGCTCATTCCCAAAAAGCTCAACCTGCTGCACGCTGCGCCGGTGGACCTCGGCTGATGGCCCGGCAGCACACAACCTCAAGGAATTTTTCATGCAAGTTTTCTGGTTCATTCCCACCCATGGCGACAGCCGCTACCTTGGAACTGGCGAGGGCGCGCGCGAGGTCAACTTTGACTACCTCAAGCAAGTGGCTGTGGCCGCCGACACGCTGGGCTACGAAGGCGTCTTGATTCCCACTGGGCGCTCCTGCGAAGACCCGTGGGTGGTCGCCTCCAGCCTGCTGCCTGTCACCAAGAATCTCAAGTTCCTGGTGGCCGTGCGGCCTGGGCTGCACCAGCCCAGCCTGGCTGCACGCATGGCCGCGACGTTTGACCGGCTCTCAGGTGGGCGCCTGCTGGTCAACCTGGTCACCGGCGGAGACCAGGTTGAACTCGAAGGCGATGGCGTCAGCCTGGACCACACCGAACGCTACGAGCAGTCGGCCGAGTTCATCCGTATCTGGCGCGAGATCATTGCGCGCAGCCACAGCGGTGATAGCTTTGACTTCGAAGGCAAGCACCTGAGCGTCAAGGGCGCCAAACTGCTCTACCCACCCGTGCAAAAACCCTATCCGCCGGTCTATTTCGGCGGTTCATCCGATCCTGCCCACGAACTGGCCGCCGAGCAGGTCAATGCTTACCTGACCTGGGGCGAGCCGCCTGCCGAAGTCGCCAAGAAAATTGCCGATGTGCGCGAGCGCGCCGCCAGGCACGGCCGCACAGTCAAGTTCGGCATTCGCCTGCACGTCATCGTGCGGGAAACTGACGAGGAAGCCTGGCGCGCCGCCGAAAGCCTGATCAGCCGGCTCGACGACGATACCGTGATCCGGGCGCAAGCGGCGTTCTCGCGCATGGATTCCGAAGGCCAGCGGCGCATGGCCGCGCTGCATGCCGGTGGCAAGAAGCGCACCCGCGCCGACCTGGAGATCAGCCCCAACCTGTGGGCCGGCGTGGGCCTGGTGCGCGGCGGCGCGGGCACGGCGCTGGTGGGGGACGCCCAAACCGTCGCCGCCCGCTTCGAAGAGTACGCGGCGCTGGGCATCGACACCTTTGTGATGTCGGGCTACCCGCACCTGGAGGAAGCCTACCGCTTTGCCGAACTGGTGTTCCCGCTGCTGCCGCTCAAGCTGCGCCGAAAACTGCCGGGCGCCGGGCTGACCGGCCCGTTTGGCGAGGTGGTGGGCAACAGCTACCTGCCGCGCGCGTCACAAAGCTAAGCAGCGTTGACTGTTGAGAAGGAACTAACCATGACCACACAGACGCGCGAACTCCAGGTTACGCCCATGCCCGACGTGATTGACGAACCCGGCCTGGGCCTGGGCCTGGGCTTGATTTCTTTCGCCGGCGGCCTGGGCCTGGCGCGGCTTTTACTGAGCGCGGTCTTGCGCGACCTGGGCCATCGCCTGCTGCCCTGGCTGGTGCCAGTCGGGCTGATCGCGCTGTGGCAGGTGGCCACGTCGCTGGGCTGGCTCTCCACCCGCGTGCTGCCTGCGCCCTCGGACGTTATCAAGGCGGCCTGGACGCTGGCCGAATCGGGCGAGCTGTGGACGCATGTGAAGGTCAGCGCCGGGCGCGCGCTGTCGGGACTGGCCATCGGCGGCGGCCTGGGGCTGGCGCTAGGCCTGCTCACCGGCTCGGTGCGGATATTCGAGACATTGCTGGACTCGACGATCCAGATGGTCCGCAACATTCCGGCGCTGGCCTTGATTCCGCTGGTGATCCTGTGGTTCGGCATCGACGAGACCGCCA
>JAQGMZ010000122.1 GCA_028292045.1 Polaromonas sp.
GACGGCAAGCTCTACAGCCAGATCAAGGACCCGCGCCATCTGGGCCGCAAGGTGATGAACGAGTTCGTCAAGGCCGGCGCGCCCGCCGACATTTTGTTTGAGGCGCACCCGCACATCGGCACCTTCAAACTGGTCAAGGTGGTCGAGAACCTGCGCGAGCAGATCATCGCCCTGGGCGGCGAAATCCGCTTCCAGCAGCGCGTGACCGACGTACTGATCGAGGGCGGCCCTGACAACCAACACATTCGAGGCCTCACGGTGCTGGACCAGGCCACCGGCGAAAGCTACGCCTTGCGCGCCGACGACGTGGTGCTGGCGCTGGGCCACAGTTCGCGCGACACCTTTGCCATGCTGCATGCGCGCGGCGTGCACATCGAGGCCAAACCGTTTTCCATCGGCTTTCGGGTCGAGCACCCGCAGGGCCTGATCGACCGCGCCCGCTGGGGCCGCCATGCCGGCGACCCGGCGCTGGGCGCGGCCGAGTACAAGCTGGTGCATCACGCCGGCAATGGCCGCTCGGTGTACAGCTTTTGCATGTGCCCCGGCGGCACGGTGGTGGCGGCGACTTCGGAGGCGGGCCGCGTGGTGACCAACGGCATGAGCCAGTATTCGCGCAACGAACGCAATGCGAATGCCGGCATCGTCGTCGGCATTGATCCGCGCGACTACCCCGGCAGCCCGTTGGCTGGCATCGAACTGCAGCGCCAGCTGGAATCCCATGCCTTCGTGCTGGGCGGCGGCACCTACGAAGCGCCCGGCCAGCTGGTCGGCGACTTCGTGGCAGGGCGGCCCTCCACCGCGATAGGCAGCGTCGTGCCCTCGTACCAGCCCGGCGTGGTGATGGGCGACCTGTCGTCCGCCCTGCCCGGCTATGCGATTGCCGCGATGCGCGAAGCTTTTCCGGCGTTCGGCCAGAAAATCAAGGGCTTCGATTTGCACGACGCCGTGCTGACCGGCGTGGAAACGCGCACTTCGTCGCCGATCAAGATGAGCCGGGGCGAGGATTTGCAGAGTCTCAATGTGCGCGGCCTGTACCCGGCAGGCGAAGGCGCCAGCTACGCCGGCGGCATTTTGTCGGCCGGGGTGGACGGCATACGGGTGGCCGAAGCCGTTGCCCGCAGCCTGATGGCACACGCCGAAAGCATGCGACTGGCGGCCGCCTGAAGCCGCCTTCCTGCCGAATAGGGGATACTTCGCCCTCACGGTTTCACACCGCCCCGCCATAAAAACCGGCGCGCCCTTTCAAATTTTCGACTTTTTCCAAGCGACGCCAAGGCGCCGTTCAAACCAACCTTTGACAAAAGCCATCCATGAACGAAACCCTACCCACACCGGCCGAAACCGAAACTGCTTCCGTGCCCGCTGAAGCCGCCACGGCGCCCGAACGTCAGAAACGGCCGAACCAGCAGAACCAGCAGAACCGGCAAGGCGGCCGCGGCCGCCCGCAGGCTCGTCCGCAACAGAGCCCGGCCCGCTCTCCGCGCCCGGTGCATCCGGTGCTGCAGCAGCTGTTCGACCTGTACCCGGCCATGTTCGGCGCCCAGTTCCTGCCGCTCAAGCTGGGCGTTTTCCAGGATCTGCTGGCGCTGCACCCCGAACTGTTCAAGCGCGACGAGTTGAAAGTGGCGCTGGGGCTGCATGCCCGCTCCACCCGCTACCTGGAAAGCGTGGCGTCCGGCCTGCAGCGCCACGACCTGAGCGGCCAGCCGGTGGAGCCTGTCGCCCCCGAGCATGTGCACCACGCCATCATGGAAGTGTTCCGCCGCCGCCAGGCGCGCGCCAACCAGGACCTGCGCCCGTATGCGCGCGCCCAGCTGATCGAGGCGATCGAAGCGTCCGGCCTGAGCCGGGAAGCCTACCTGCTGTGCGTGCGCCAGCAAGACGAGCTGTCCACCGCCCTGCTTGACGATGCTTTCGCCGAGCTGGCCGAGCACGCCGCCAAGCGCGATGCCCTGCTGCGGATGTTTGAAGCCAGCGGCAAGACCGTCGCCGAGTTTGCCGACATGTACGGCATGGACCCGGACGAAGTGGCGCAAACGCTGGAACGGGCGCGCCATGCCCAGGCGGCTGCGGCGCTGGCGACTGCAGCCGCTGCGCAAGCACTGCTGGACGCTGCCAGCAACCCTGAAGCCGAATCGGCTGCGCCTATTGAAACGGCAGACGACACCCCTGCAGCCCCTGCCGTAGAAGCGCCCTGAAAAAAGCCGGCTCTCGAAGCCGGCTATCTTTTCTGCGCGCTGCTCAGCGCTCAACTCTGGGCGTTTTGCAAGGCAGCAATGCGCTCTTCAATCGGCGGATGCGTGGCAAACAGCTTGCCGATGCCGCCGGTGATGCCCAGCGTTTGCACCGCCTTGGGCAATTCGCCCGGCTGCATGCCGCCCAGGCGGGCCAGCGCGTTCATCATCGGCTGCTTGCGGCCCATCAGGCGCGCGGCGCCGGCGTCGGCGCGGAACTCGCGGTGGCGCGAAAACCAGGCCACCACCATGGCCGCCGCAAACCCGAGCACGATGTCCAGCACGATGGTGCTGACGTAGTAGCCGATGCCTGGGCCGGAATTGTTGCTGTCGCCCTTGCGCAAAAAGCTGTCCACCGCGTAGCCGATCACGCGCGACAAAAACACCACAAAGGTGTTCATCACGCCCTGGATCAAGGTCATGGTCACCATGTCGCCATTGGCCACGTGGGCAATTTCATGGCCCAGCACGGCCTCGATTTCATCGCGCGTCATGCCTTGCAGCAGGCCGGTGGACACGGCCACCAGCGACGAATTCTTGAACGCGCCGGTGGCAAAGGCATTGGGCGCGCCTTCAAAAATGCCGACTTCCGGCATGCCGATTTTCGCGGTGTCGGCCAGCTTGCGCACCGTCTCGACAATCCAGGCTTCGTCGGCGTTTTGCGGGTCGTTGATCAGCCGAACGCCGGCCGTCCACTTGGCCATGGGCTTGCTGATCAGCAGCGAGATGATCGCGCCGCCAAAACCGATGACCAGCGCAAAGCCGAGCAGCATCTGCAGGTTCAGGCCGTTGGGCGTCAGAAAGCGGTTCACGCCCAGCAGGCTTGCCACGATGCCCAGCACGGCCACGACGGCGATGTTGGTCAACATAAACAGAAAAATGCGTTTCATGGATTCTCCGGAGGTCGTTAAAAGGCAAGGCAAGGGGAAAAACAGCACGGCGGCCCAGCGCCGAATTGTGCATTTCTGATCAGGAAATGGCGCTGATTCAGCCGAAATCAAGTCAACTTGTATGGGCTATCGGGTTTGGCAGCAGTGCAGATCGCGTGAAATCCCGCCTCAACGGCGCGGGCGAAAAACCAGCGGGTCATCATAAAAGGAAACAGACTCGTTTTCAGGCCACCAGCCGGGCACGCCCAGGACCGGCATGGGCAGGAACGGCTTGGCGGCGAGCTTGGCAACGCTCAGGTCAGCGGCCACCCAGGCATCCAGCTGCGCTATTGAATCTATAGCTGGTGAGGCACGGTATACATGGGCTGTTATTTGTTTTCGCGGATTTACCAGCTTTTCAAGCAGCGCATGCCCGAACAAAACAAGTTGTGCCTCTTGCCACAGCGGCCGCAGTTCGACAAACAGACGCTGCCAGTCCCGGACTTCCAGCGCGTTCCAGAGCGGAGGCGGCGCCAGCAGCAAGGCCGCATTTTCATCAAATACCGTCAAGGCGTCGCGCACCGGTCCCCGCAGCCCCGTCACGCCGGCAACGGCAATTTCAGCCGCCTGCAACTGGTTCAGCCGTTTTTTGGTGGCAGGAAAGCGCATCCAGCACAGTCCGTTGAAAAAGTCGTGCAGGTTGTCGCGGGTGGGAACGCTTGCATGCTCAAAAATGAATTGTTCGTAAGCCATGCCGGGTGGCAGGGCAGATTGCGGAACAAAGCAGACCGGAGTCTGGGCGTGGGCATTGAGCGACTGCGCCACGGTTGCGCCTGACAGCACCTGCCGCTGTACAGCCTGGGCGTGCCCGCTCCAGCCGGATAACCAGCCGGGCTGCCAGTCGATACCGGCCAGTGCTGGCGCCACGATCGGCGCTTGTGCAAGCCGAACGGGCTCAGCAACCGGCAAGCCGTTCATTCGGCCAGCAGTTTCCACGGCAGGCTCTCCCCCGAGCGCAGCGGCTTCAACTCTGCTTCGCCAAAGGCAAAGCTCACCGGCGGCGTCCAGCTTTCCTTTTTCAGCGTGACCGTGCCCGTATTGCGCGGCAAGCCGTAGAAGTCGGCGCCGTTGAAGCTGGCAAACGCTTCCAGCTTGTCCAGCGCGCCGGCCGCATCGAACGCCTCGGCATACAACTCGATCGCCGCATGGGCGGTGTAGCAGCCGGCGCAACCCGTGGCATGTTCCTTGAGGTGCGCCGGATGCGGGGCGCTGTCGGTGCCGAGGAAGAAACGGGGATGGCCGGAGGTGGACGCTTCGACCAGCGCCAGCCGGTGCGTCTCGCGCTTCAGGACGGGCAGGCAGTAGTAATGCGGCCGGATGCCGCCGGTGAAGATCGCGTTGCGGTTGTACAGCAGGTGGTGGGCCGTGACCGTGGCGCCCAGGAACCGGTCCGCACCGGCGACAAACTGCGCCGCTTCCCGGGTGGTGATGTGCTCGAAGACGATTTTCAACTCGGGAAAGTCGCGCCGCAGCGGAATCAGTTGCGTGTCGATGAACACCGCTTCGCGGTCGAACAAATCAATGTCGGGCGAGGTGACTTCGCCATGCACCAGCAGCAGCAGGCCTTCGCGCTGCATCGCTTCGAGCGTGGCGTAGGTCTTGCGCAGGTCGGTCACCCCGGCGTCGCTGTTGGTGGTGGCGCCGGCCGGGTAGAGCTTGACGGCGACCACGCCGGCGTCTTTAGCCCGCTTGATCTCGTCGGGCGGCAGGTTGTCGGTCAGGTACAGCGTCATCAAGGGCTCAAACGCCACGCCACGGGGCACGGCGGCCTGGATGCGTTCGCGGTAGGCGACTGCCTGCGCGGCGGTCGTCACCGGCGGGCGCAGGTTGGGCATGATGATGGCCCGTCCGAATTGCGCGGCCGTGTGCGGCACGACGGTCCGCAGGGCCTCGCCGTCGCGCACATGCAGGTGCCAGTCGTCGGGGCGGGTGATGGTGAGTCGGGCGGCAAGGGATTGGGCGGCTGAAGTCATGCGCTGAATTGTCGCACCGGCTCAAGGAAACCCCCGATGCGCGGGGCGCCCGGATACCGTTAACAT
>JAQGMZ010000126.1 GCA_028292045.1 Polaromonas sp.
ACTCGCCCGCGGCCAATGGCAGCTGGTGGTGCAGGAACTGCCGCCCGGCGTCAGCACGCAGCGGGTGCTGGAGGAAATCGAGGAGATCACCAATCCGAAGATCAAGCTGGGCAAAAAAGCGCTCAGCCTGGACCAGGTGCAGCTCAAGCAGTCGATGCTGGCGGTGCTCGATGTGGTGCGCGACGAATCCAGCAAGGACGCCGCTGTGCGACTGGTGTTCGAGCCCAAGACCAGCAAGGTGTCGCAGGCCGAACTCATCAACACGCTGCTGTCGCACACCAGCCTGGAAAGCTCCTCGCCGATCAACATGACCATGATCGGCCTGGACGGCCGGCCCACGCAAAAGTCCCTGCGCCAGATGCTGACCGAGTGGATTGCCTTTCGCCAGACGACGATTGAAAAGCGTTCGCAGCACCGGCTCGACAAGGTACTGGCGCGCATTCACATCCTCGAGGGGCGGCAAACGGTGCTGCTCAACATTGATGAAGTGATCGCCATCATCCGCCAGTCGGACGAGCCCAAGGCTGCGCTGATGGAGCGCTTTGCCCTGAGCGACCGGCAGGCCGAGGACATTTTGGAAATCCGCCTGCGCCAGCTGGCCCGGCTGGAGGCGATCAAGATCGAGCAGGAACTGAAGGGACTGCGCGAAGAGCAGGGCAAGCTTGAAGATATTCTGGGCAACCCGACGGCGCTGCGCCGGCTGATGGTCAAGGAAATCGAGCAGGATGCCAAGGTGTTTGCCGACCCGCGCCGCACGCTGATACAGGCCGAGAAAAAATCCGTGCTTGAGGTCAAGGTGCTCGACGAACCGGTCACGGTGGTGGTCAGCAGCAAGGGCTGGGTGCGCGCACGCGGCGGCCACGGCCATGCGCCTGGCAGCTTTGCCTTCAAGGCGGGCGATGAGCTTTACGGCACGTTTGAATGCCGCACCGTCGATACCCTGCTGGCCTTCGGCGGCAACGGCCGCCTCTATTCGGTGCCGGTGGCGCTGCTGCCCGGCGCCCGCAGCGACGGCCAGCCGGTCACAACGCTGATCGAACTGGAGTCCGGCACGCAGTTGCTGCATTACTTTGCCGGGCCGCTGTCGGCCATGCTGCTGCTGTCCGGCTCGGGCGGCTATGGTTTCCTGGCCACGGTGGAGAACATGATTTCGCGCAACAAGAGCGGCAAGGCATTCATTGGACTGAACGAAGGCGAAACCATTTGCCGGCCTTCGCACGTGGGCGGCACGTCAGGCGCACAGCCGCTGGCCCCTGCCACACACGTCGCCTGCGCCTCGACCGGCCAGCGCATCCTGACCTTCGACATCAGCGAACTCAAGCAAATGGAAAAGGGCGGACGCGGCCTGATGCTGATCGATCTGGAGCCCAAGGATGCGCTGGCGGGCGCGGCGGCCTATACGCGCAGCGTGCGCATCGAGGGCCTGGGCCGTGGCAACAAGCCGCGCGAGGAAACGCTGGAAATACGCAGCCTGAACAATGCGCGCATGTTGCGCGGGCGCAAGGGCAAGGCGGCGGACCTGGGTTTCAAGCCGCTGGGCATTGTGCGGGTCGGGTAACTAAACGCTGCCGGCGCTTGAGAACTGCCCCCGAGCGGGTGCGCAACTCGGTCAGCAGTCCGGGGCTGAACAATCAAACCAGTTCGGCAATCAACTCAATCTCCACGCACGCCCCCATCGGGATCTGCGCCACGCCAAAGGCGCTGCGGGCATGCTTGCCGGCGTCGCCGAACACCTCGCCCAGCAGTTCGCTGCAGCCGTTGGTCACCAGGTGCTGCTCGGTGAAGTCGCCTGTGGAATTGACCAGGCTCATGACCTTGACGATTCGCCTGATTTTCCCCAGGTCTCCCACGGCCGCATGCAGCGTGCCGATCAGGTCGATGGCGATCAGGCGGGCGGCGGCCTTGCCTTCTTCGGTGGTCACGTTTTTGCCCAGCTGGCCGACGATGACCTGGCCATTTTTCTTGGCCAGGTGGCCGCTCAGGAACACCAGCCGGCCGGTCTGCACGAACGGCAGGTAGGCGGCGGCGGGAACGGACACTTCGGGCAGGGTGATGTTGAGGGACTTGAGCTTGTCGTAGACGGAAGGTGTGCTGGTGGTCATGTAAATGTTCAAAAAGTGAGAAAAATTGAGCAGTCCAGCATGAATAAAGCCCTTCAGGCGCTGGTGCCTGTGCATATTAATGCACCGCACAGTGAACAATGAAAGGGCGATGAAGGGCGGTAAGCTCTGCCATGGGCTGGCTTGTTTGGACCGGCAAGGCCGCACCAGCCGCCAAGAAAGACCAGCATGGATGTCTTCAGGGTCACCCGCTTCGCCAGTTCCGGGCCCGTACCGGCCGGTTTTATCACCGGCGTGGCCCTGCAATTGCAGCAGCCGGCGCTGTGGCCTGCGCCAGGCTATGCGGCATTGGCGGCATTGGCACTTGCCTGGGCGCTGGCCGGAGCAATGCTTGCAAGGCGCGTCAAGGGCCGCGTTTCGCTTTGCAGGAGCGGCATCGTGTTCGCCATGGCCGCCCTGCTGGGTTTCAGCCTGACCGGCGGACGAGCCCTTGTTTTCCAGGCAAGCGCGTTCAATCCGTTGCTGGAAGGCCGCGACATCGCAGTGACCGGCACCGTGCTGGCCATGCCGCAGATCAGCGAGGAAGCCGTGCGGTTTCGCCTGGCCATTGATGCGGCCCGGCTTGACGGCCGCGCGGTGACGCTGCCGCCGCAGATCATGCTGGGCTGGTATGCGGGTTTCGCGCCGCGCGAGATCAAGGGCGCCTCGTTGCAGGGCGGCGAGGCGCATGATGCGGCGCTGGAACTGCAGCGCAAGCCGCAAGCCCTGCGTGCGGGCGAGCGCTGGCAGATGACCGTGCGGCTCAAGGCGCCGCATGGCAACAGCAATCCGTTTGGTTTCGACTACGAGCTCTGGCTCTGGGAGCAAGGCATTCAGGCCACGGGCTATGTGCGCGCAGGACCGGGCGATGCGCCGCCGTCCATGCTGTCGAACCACTGGCGTCATCCGGTGGAGCGCGCCCGCCAGTCGGTTCGGGAGGCCATTTACCGGCAGGTGGACGACCGGCAGCTGGCCGGTGTGCTGGCCGCGCTGGTGGTGGGCGACCAGAACGCGATTGACCGCGCCGACTGGGATGTGTTTCGCGCCACAGGCGTGGCGCACCTGATGAGCATTTCAGGCCTGCACATCACCATGTTCGCCTGGGCCGTGTCCTGGTTGATTGGCAAGCTGTGGCGGCGTTCGGCCCGAGTGTCGCCCCGGCTGTGCCTGGGCCTGCCGGCCAACAGCGCCGGTGCCCTGGGCGGGCTGGCGCTGGCCGCCTTGTACGCCCTGTTTTCAGGCTGGGGGGTGCCGGCCCAGCGCACCATCTGGATGCTGGCGACTGTCGTGCTGCTGCGCCAGGGCGGCCGGCAATGGCCCTGGCCCTCCACCTGGCTGCTGGCCATGGGGGTGGTGGTGTTGCTGGACCCGTGGGCCTTGATGCAGGCCGGGTTCTGGCTGTCGTTTGTGGCCGTAGGCGTGCTGTTCGCCACCGATTCAGGCACTGACGAAGCCAGCCGGAAGCTTGCGGCCCCCAAAGTGCCTTCAACATTTTTGCCCTGGTGGCTGCACCGCCCGCTGTCCAGCCTGCTGCGCTCGGCGCGCGAGCAATGGGTCGTGACGCTGGCGCTCACGCCCCTGTCGCTTCTGCTGTTCAACCAGGTGTCGCTGGTCGGCCTGCTGGCCAATGCGCTGGCCATTCCATGGGTCACCCTTTTGGTAACGCCGCTTGCCATGCTTGGCGTCGTTTATGCACCATTGTGGAGTGTTGCTGCCTGGACGGTCGGGCGGCTGACGGGGCTACTCCAGCTACTGGCCGACTGGCCGCTGGCCTCGCTCAGCGTGGCTGCGGCACCGGTATGGTGCGCGGTAGCCGGTGTGGCGGGAGGCGCCCTGGTGGCCATGCGCCTGCCCTGGCACTGGCGCTTGCTGGGCATGCCGCTGCTGCTTCCGGTCTTGCTGTGGCAGCCTGCCCCGGTGGCGCCCGGGCAGTTCGAATTGCTCGGGGCTGACATCGGCCAGGGAAACGCCGTATTGGTGCGCACCGCCACGCATGCATTGCTGTATGACGCCGGCCCCCGGTTTTCCCGCGAAAGCGATGCTGGCCACCGGGTGCTTGTGCCGCTGCTGCGTGCGCTGGGCGTACGCATTGACGTGCTGGTGCTCAGCCACCGCGACAGCGACCATACCGGCGGCGCGCCGGCCGTGCTGGCCATGCAGCCGCAGGCCAGGCTGCTGGCTTCCATCGAGGACGGCCATGCGCTGCAGGCCTTGCGTGCGTCCACACGCTGCATTGCCGGCCAGCACTGGAACTGGGACGGGGTTGATTTCGAGGTGCTGCATCCGGCGGCGGCCGACTACGAAACCCCGAGCAAATCGAACGCCATGAGTTGTGTGCTGCGCATTTCCAACGGCGTGCAGACCGCCCTGCTGGCCGGCGACATTGAAGCCGCCCAGGAGGCCCGGCTGGTGGCCGCCGAACCTGCCCGTCTCAAGGCGGATTTCCTGCTGGTGCCGCACCACGGCAGCAAGACCTCGTCAAGCCCGGCGTTCCTCGATGCGGTGCAGCCCGGGCTGGCGCTGGCCCAGGCCGGTTACCGCAATCGATTTGACCATCCGGTTGCCGTGGTGGCCGCGCGGTACGACGAACGCGGCATCCGGCTGGTGCGTTCGCCGGCGTGCGGCGCGGCGCAATGGCAGAGCCTGCAGCCCGGTAAAATTTTCTGCCAGCGGCAGGCAGCGCCGCATTACTGGCAGCCTGCGTGAGCGTTTTAAAAATCGTGCGCCATGCACTTATATGGCGCATAACTTGCTAAGCTATCGTGCAAGTAGTTACTGAACTCAAATCTAGACGGAAATTTAAGCTTATGAGCCGACCTATGTTTGACGAGATGAATGCCAGCGCAACCAGCGTGCGTAAACACTACCAGGGCTACCAGCAATGGCTGGCCTTGCAGCCGGCCGACGTGATGCAGGCGCGCCGCGCTGAAGCCGAGATGATTTTTCGCCGGGTGGGCATCACCTTTGCCGTCTATGGCGACAAGGACGAAGACGGTTCGGGCAGCGAGCGCCTGATCCCGTTCGACCTGATCCCGCGCATCATTCCGGCGCATGAATGGGCGACGATGGAAAAGGGCCTGATCCAGCGGGTCACCGCGCTCAACCGATTCATCCACGACGTCTACCACGACCAGGACATCATCAAGGCCGGCCACATCCCGCCAGAGCAGATTTTCCAGAATTCGCAATTCCGCCCCGAAATGATCGGCGTGAACGTGCCGGGCAACATCTACTCGCACATCAGCGGCATCGACATCGTGCGCGCCCCCAATGCCCAGGGCGAGGGCGAATACTACGTGCTGGAAGACAACCTGCGCGTGCCCAGCGGCGTGAGCTACATGCTCGAAGACCGCAAGATGATGATGCGGCTGTTCCCCGAGCTGTTCAGCAAGAACCGGGTCGCCCCGGTCGAGCATTACCCCGACCTGCTGCTGGAAACCCTGCGCGCCATGGCGCCGCCGGCCACCGCCGAGCCCACCGTGGTCGTGCTGACGCCCGGCATGCACAACTCGGCCTATTTCGAGCATGCGTTCCTGGCCCAGCAAATGGGCGTCGAACTGGTCGAGGGCCTGGACTTGTTCGTGAAAGACAACTTTGTTTACATGCGCACCACGCGCGGCCCCAAGCGCGTCGACGTGATCTACCGCCGGGTGGACGACGATTTCCTCGATCCGCTGGCCTTCCGCCCCAATTCAACGCTGGGTTGCGCCGGCCTGCTCAATGTGTACCGCAGCGGCAATGTCGCGATCTGCAACGCCATCGGCACCGGTGTGGCGGACGACAAGTCGATCTATCCCTACGTACCCAAGATGATCGAGTTCTACCTGGGTGAAAAGCCGATTCTTAAAAACGTGCCGACGTACATGTGCCGCAATGAGGACGACCTGAAGTACACCCTGGCCAACTTGAAGGACCTGGTGGTCAAGGAGGTCCATGGCGCGGGCGGCTACGGCATGCTGGTCGGGCCCGCCTCGACCAAGGCCGAGATCGAGGATTTTCGGCGCGCGATTCTGGCCAATCCGTCGGGCTATATCGCCCAGCCCACGCTCAGCCTGTCGACGTGCCCGACCTATGTCGAAAGCGGCGTGGCCCCGCGCCATATCGACCTGCGGCCGTTCGTCCTGAGCGGCAAGGACGTGCAGATGGTGCCGGGCGGACTGACGCGGGTGGCGCTGAAGGACGGCTCGCTGGTGGTCAACTCTTCCCAGGGCGGAGGAACCAAGGACACCTGGATTCTGGAGGCGGATCCGGCATCGTTCATTCCCCTGGAAACGCAATCCCAGTCGCAGTCCGCCACCGTCGCCGAAGGAGCCTGAACATGCTGTCACGCACTGCCGATCACCTGTTCTGGATGTCCCGCTACACAGAACGCGCCGAAAATACAGCCCGCCTGCTCGATGTGAACTACCAGACGTCGCTGCTGCCGCAATCGACCGCCGACGTGCAGACCGGCTGGCGCGGCCTGCTCAGCATCAGCGAGCTGAAGCCCGCCTATGCCGCCCACTACGGCGAAAACATCACAGCCCGGGATGTGATGGACTTCATGGTGCGGGACGAAAAAAACCCGTCGAGCATTGTCTCGTGCCTGCGCAACGCCCGTGAAAACGCGCGCGCCGTGCGCGGCACGCTGACCACCGAAGTCTGGGAAACCCAGAACCAGACCTACCTGGAAGTCATCCGCATGCTGCGCAACGGCGATTTCGAGCGCGACCCGGGCAAGTTTTTTGAATGGGTCAAGTTTCGCTCGCACCTGTCGCGCGGCGTCACCTCGGGCACCATGCTGCAGGACGAGGCTTTCCACTTTTTGCGGCTCGGCACGTTTCTGGAGCGGGCCGACAACACGGCCCGGCTGGTGGACGTCAAGTTCCATGCGATCCAGAGCGACTTTCCCAACGTGGCCGGCGAGGAAGAGCAGGAGCACGACTTTTACCACTGGAGCGCCATTTTGCGCAGCGTGTCCGCCTTCGAGGTGTACCGCAAGGTCTACCGCGATGTCATCAAGCCCGAGCGTGTCGCCGAACTGCTGATCTTGCGCCCGGACATGCCGCGCTCGCTGCTGGCCTGCCTCAATGAACTCATCATGAATTTGTCGATGGTCACCAGCGACCCGCTCAGCGAAACCCAGCGCCGCGCCGGCAAGCTGCGCTCGGACCTGCAATACGCCCGCATCGACGTGATTTTGTCGGCCGGCCTGCATGCATTCCTGATGCAGTTCCTGGACCGTGTCAACGAACTGGGCGCGCACATCAGCCGGGAGTTCCTGGTGCCGGTGACCCGTTGAACCAGGTGCCGGCTGTCTCAGTTGCAAAGGCCTGGCGATGAAGCTGCACATCAAGCACACCACCGACTACCGCTACACCGAACCGCTGCGCTACGCGCTGCAGACCCTGTGGCTCACGCCGCTGAGCGGACCGGCGCAGACGGTGAACTTCTGGAGCCTGGGCGCGCCCGAAGAACTGTTCGCCCAGGCCGATGCCTTTGGCAACAGCATCCATTCCTATACCTTCGTGGGCGAGCTGTCCGACAACGTGCGCTGGAGCCTGGTCAATGCGGCCGGCACGGTCGAAACCCTGGGCATTGCCGAATTCAACGATGCGCCCGGCATGCCGCTGCCGCAGCTGTACCTGCGTGAATCGCCGCTGGCCCGGCCGCACCCCAGCCTGGCCGAGTTTGGCCGCCGTTTCATGGCCGCGCCGGGCCCCGGCGGAAAAGTCGATCTACAAGCCGTATTGGCCTTAGCCACAGGTGTGGCGGGCGCAGTCAGCTATCAAAAAAATAGTACCAGTGTCACCACCACGGCGCTGCAGGCGTTCGAGGCCGGCGCCGGCGTGTGCCAGGACCAGGCGCATGTGATGGTGGCCATCTGCCGCAGCATGGGGCTTCCGGCGCGCTATGTCAGCGGCTATTTCTACGCCGCCAACGAACCCGACCTGGCCAGCCACGCCTGGGCCGACGTGTGCCTGGATGTGGCCGGGCGGCGCTGGGCCAGCATCGACGTGACCCACAGCTGCCCCATTGACCAGCGCCATGTGCGCATGGCGATGGGCACCGACTACAGCGCCTTCCCGCCCATCAAGGGCGTGCGCCACGGCGGCGGCGAAGAGTCCATGACAGTCAGCATCACGATCGAGCCTGCCTGAGCTGCCGGTGAAAAGCGCGTGAAAAGCGCGAGATTTTCAAAGGCTCAAGCCGGCAGCATCACCCGGACCCGGCCGCGCACCTGGCCTGCAAGCAGGCGCGGCGCGAGCGCAGCTACGGCTTCCAGGGAAATGGTTTCGGTGTTCGCTTCCATCAGATCGGCAGGCAGTTCCCGGGCCAGCCGTTCCCAGGCCGTCAGGCGCCGCGCCATTGGCGCCTGCACACTGTCCACGCCCGCCAGGGTGATGCCGCGCAAAATAAACGGCGCCACGCTGGCGGGAAAGTCCAGTCCCTGCGCCAGGCCGCAGGCAGCGACCGTGCCGCCGTATTTCAGGCTGGCGCAGATATTTGCCAGCGTGTGGCTTCCCACGCTGTCCACCGCCCCCGCCCAGCGCTCTTTTTGCAACGGCTTGCCGGGAACGCTCAGGCTGGCCCGGTCGATCACTTCCGCAGCGCCCAGCTGTCTCAGGTGGGCGGACTCGGCCATCCGGCCGGTCGAGGCGTGCACTTCAAAACCCAGCCGGGCAAGCAGCGCAATGGCAATGCTGCCCACCCCGCCATTGGCGCCGGTCACCAGCACCGGCCCGGCCCCCGGCGACAAGCCGCGCTCTTGCAAGGCCATCACGCACAGCATCGCGGTATAGCCTGCCGTGCCGATGGCCATGGCTTGCCGGGCATCCATGCCCCGGGGCATCGGCACCAGCCAGTCGGCCTTGACCCGCGCCTTTTGCGCCAGGCCACCCCAGTGGTTTTCGCCAACGCCCCAGCCGTTGAGCAGCACCGCGTCGCCCGGCTTGTAGCGGCTGTCCCGGCTGTCAAGCACGGTGCCGGCAAAGTCGATGCCCGGCACCATCGGAAACTTGCGCACCACCGGCGAAGCGCCGGTGATGGCCAGCGCATCCTTGTAGTTGACGGTCGAGCAGGCCACCCCGACCAGCACCTCGCCGTCAGGCAGTTGCGCCTCGTCAAGGGAGACAATCTCGGCGACGGTGGCGCCTTCGGGGTTTTGGCGCAGTTGCAGAGCCTGGAACATCTGGTGGTTTCCCTTGGGTAGTGATTGAAAGGGCGGACTGGCCGCGCAAGCATCCTACAGCGTGCGCTCCGGCGCAGGGCCTGCGCTTGTTTCGAGTGCTTGCATTTGGCGCAACCCGTTGCAGGCTGAAGCCCGATGCGTTTGCTGCCGGCGGGCGGGCTGCGCTCAGCGTCCCATGCCTTTGTCTAGCGCTTGCCGGACTTCCCGGCCCAGTTCGATCACCGCCATGGCGTAGTAGCTGCTCCAGTTGTAGCGGGTGATGACATAGAAGTTTTCGGTTCCGGCGACATAGCTGGCGGCATCCGGTCCGTTGAGCAGCTCGACCAGTGCCAGCGGGCCTTTGTGTTCCAGCGCGGGGCCTTCCAGCACCGCGCCTTTGGCGGTGAAGCTGGCGATGACGAAGGTCGGCAGGATGTCGGGCGCCATCAGCGCGTCCATGTCCAGGCGGGCCGGGTCAAAGGTGACCGGATAGTGGGTCGGCATGCCGGGCTGCCACCCGTAGGCCTTGAAGTAGCTGGCGACCGAGCCGATGACGTCGGCCGGGCTGTTCCACAAATCGATGCGGCCATCGCCATCAAAGTCCACCGCATGCTTGGCCTGGCTGGACGGCATGAACTGCGGCATGCCCATGGCGCCGGCGTAACTGCCGCGGGCCTCGAACGGGTCGGCGTTGCGGCGGCTTTCCATGGTCAGGAACTGCTCGATCTCGCCCTTGAAATACGCGCTGCGCTCGTTCGCGCGCGGATGGCTGGGCGGAAAGTCGAAGGCCAGCGTGGCCAGCGAATCCATCACCCGAAAGCTGCCCGTGTCACGGCCATAAATGGTTTCGACGCCGATGATGCCGACGATGATTTCGGGCGGGACGCCGTAGTCGGACTCGGCGCGCGCCAGGATGGCGCGGTGGGCCTGCCAGAAATTCACGCCCGCCCGGATGCGGACCGGGTCGATGAAGCGGCTGCGGTAGGCGCGCCAGTTTTTCACGAAAGCCTGGGTGGGCGGCTGCATCAGCCGCGAGACGGTGGGGTTGAAGCGCGACTGGCCGATGGTTTGCCGCACCCAGGCCGGGTCGAGGCTGCGGCGGCTGGCCAGGTCGTCGGCAAAGGCCATGGCATCTTCCCGCGTGGCGTACAGCGGCCCCTGCGCTGGGTCACTCTGGCCGGAAGCCGTCTTTTTCAAGGGGTTTGCCGCTTCAGCGCTTAACGTGAAGGCGCTGGCAGCCATAAAAAACAGGGCAATGGCGAATCGGATATTGGATTTTTTACAGGTCATGCCAGCAAGGAAAGTTAGATTGAAAACGAATATCAGGCCGGCCAGCGCAGTCTGCTGAGCTGCCGGCGAAGGGGGCCCAGCAGCCTGGGCAGGGTGGCCGGGTCGGCATAGCGCTGGATGTCCAGCTGCACCAGCCAGTCGTGCAGCGCCTGCCCCTGTCTGCCGTATTTTTGCAGCACCTGCCGGGCCAGTTCACGCGGTGCCGTGGCGGGCGTGCTGGCAATGCCCGCCTGCGCCAGCCGTTTGCGCACTTGGCCAAGGAGCCGGAGCCAGGGGTCGTGCTGGCTGCGGTCCCACCAGGCCCAGCCGGCGCCTGCGATGCTGGCCAGGACGAGGGCGCCGATCAGCAGGGTGGTCAGGTCTTCCCGGCCGGGGGAGGTGAAGCCGATGTCCTTGAGCAGCTTGAGCTGGCTGCCCTGGGTGTAGTTGAGCACCCACTGGGACCAGCCGTTGTTGACCGCTTCCCAGGTGGCGCGCAGCCGGGCCGCCAGGTCGGGGCTGAAATTGCCGAACGCCTGCGCGACCACGCCCCGGGGCGGTGCCAGTCGCTGGAAAGCGCCCGTGCGGCCCGGCGAAACGGCCGAGGTCGGATCAACCCGCACCCAGCCGCGCCCCGCCTGCCAGACTTCCGCCCAGGCATGGGCATCGCTTTGCCGAACAACCCAGAAGCCGTCCACGCTGTTCAGCTCGCCGCCCTGATAGCCGGTGACGATGCGCGCCGGAATGTCCAGCGCCCGCATCAGGATGACGAAGCTGGACGCGATGTGCTCGCAAAAGCCCGCCTTGCGGTCAAACCAGAATTCGTCGGCTGTGTCCCGGCCATAGATGCCCGGCTCCAGCGTGTAGCTGTAGCCGCCTGTGCGCAGCCGCTCCAGCGCCACCTGCACCAGCGCGCTCGCGCCGGCCTGGGCAAAGCGCGGGTCGCGCCGAATCTCGGCGGCCAGCGCCAGCGTGCGCGGATTGAAGCCCGGCGGCAGGTCGACGAACTCCTGCAGGCCCAGCATTTGCTGCCGCGGCCCATGGCTGAACTGCGGGTAGCTGACGGCCCGGTAGCGCACCAGGTCGGTGATGGGCCGGCTGGTCATCCACTGCAGGTCGTCCTGCATGCGGTTGCGGTAGCCTGGCAGCTCCGGGCTTTGCACGGCCGCTTCCAGCACGAAAAGCCAGGGCCGGCTGGTGGGCTGCAGCGTGACTTCATAGGCTACCGGCGTGCCCGCAACCTGCAGATTGACCGGAACATCGTAGCTGGCGGGCAGGCTGCGGCGCAGCGGCAGCCACTGCCGCCCGTCAAAACTGGACAGCACCGGCCCCCGGAGGTACAGGTCGCGCTGGGGCGGGGGTTCGCTCTCGAAGCGTAGGCGCAGGGCCACGCTGTCGTCCAGCGCCAGCGTGGCGATCGTGCCGACCTCCATGCTGGCGCTCAGCCCGCTGCGGCCGGCCATGGCGTCGCTGGGCATGCCCCACAGCGGCGCCATGCGCGGAAACAGCATGAACAGCACCAGCATGACGGGCGCGCCGAGCAAGGCCATCGAGCCCGCGGTTTTTGCCGCCTGCAACAATGGCGGCTTGCCTACCGGCATGTGGGCGTTGACCAGCGCGGTCAGCAGCCCGAGCAGCCCGACCACCATGCTGGCAGCGGTCAGCAGCGACTGCGAATAGAAAAAATTGCTCAGCATGCAGAAAAAGCCAAGAAAAAAGACCACGAAGGCATCTCGCCGCGCGCGAAGCTCCAGCGTCTTGAGCGTGATCAGCACCACCAGCAGCGTGACGCCGGCATCCCGCCCGAGCAGCGTGCCGTGCGACTGATAGGTGGCGGCCAGCGTCAGCGCCAGCAGCAGCGCCAGCCAGCGCTTGCGGGGGAGGGCCCTGGCATGAACGGCCATCCAGCCGCGCCACACCAGCACGGCGGCGGCTCCCAGGCTGCACCACAGCGGCAGGCGGCCTGCCTGCGGCAGCAGCACCCAGGCGGTCACTGCAAGCAAAAACAGCGTGTCGCGGCTGTCGCGCGGCAGGGTAGCGAGCCTGCCCAGGGAGAGCGTCAGCATGTGGCCAGCGCCTCCAGGCAACGGCGCTTGTGGGCTTCGCCGCTGGCCGGGCTGATCTCGGCAGCCGGCAGGCGCAAGCCGTAGCGCAGGCCCAGCCGGTCGGCCTGCAGCACCCAGGCGCACAGCCGCGACAGCCCTTGCTCGGCGCTCAGCGTGCCCGCCTGCCGGATGTCGAGCCAGAGTTCATGGTGCTGGGCCTGCTGGTGGTCGCGCACCACCAGCCCGGCGCTTTCACCGCCTTGTTCGCCCGCCTTCGCGGCTTTTTTCCACAGCACATGCTTTAGCGGATCGCCGCGCCGGTACCCCCGCACGCCGTCGAATTCACCGCTGCTTTGCGCGCGCGGCGCATTGCCTGCGCCCTGGGAACGCGGCTCTCCGGAGGGCAGGGGCGGCGGCCCCGGCTCGGGCGCCGGGTAGACCAGCACCTGCGCGGCAGGCCGCCAGACGGTCCAGACGCGAAAAGTGCCGAGCGGAAACCGCGTCTCGGCCGTCAGCGTCGGCAGGCGGTGCAGGCCGCGCCGCAACGGGGTGAAGGCCACCTGCACCGTGCTGCTGCCTTGCGCGGGCACGTCCGTCCAGGCCCAGTGCCGCCCAGCGCCTTGTTGCCTACCGGCGGCCTGCGGGTCCAGCACGCTCAGGCCGATGCCGTGGCGCACCGAGCGCCGCGCATTCGTCAGCTGAATGTCGAAGCTGGTGTTGGCGCCCGCATACTGTGCGGCAGGCGCCGTCAGGTGCAGGGCCAGTCCGCGCAAGGTGCCGTGGCAGACATGCATGCCGACCAGGGCGGTCCCGGCCAGCAGGAACGTCAGCAGGTAGCCCAGGTTGAGCTGGTAGTTGATCGACGCGACCAGCAGCACCGCCAGCGTCAGGAAAAGCATCCAGCCGGGCCGCGTGGGCAGGATGTAGACGGTGCGCTGGGTCAGCGTCACGCTGTCGGCCAACGGAAGCCTGGCCTCGAACCAGCGCTGCAGGCGGTTTTGAAGGAACGCCAGCGGATGGGGCAGAAAAGCAAACGCAGCCATGAATGAAAACCGTTGTCTGGCGGTTCAAGGCAACGGCACGGCGTCCAGCATGGCGCGCACCTGCCCGATGGCGCCCCGGCCGGCATCGCTGACCGGCGTCAGCCGGTGCGCGGCGGTCTGCGGCAGGATGGCGGCAATGTCGTCGGGCGCGACGTAGGCGCGACCGCTGAGAAACGCCTGCGCCTTGGCCGCCCGCATGATGGCAATGCCGGCGCGTGGGCTCAACCCCTGCAGGAACCAGCGGCCGGAGCGCGTTGCGGCGATCAGGTCCTGCAGGTAGTTCAGCAGCGGCTCGGCCGTGTGCACCTGCTGCACCAGATGCTGCAGTTCGACCAGCTCGTGCGGCGCCAGCATGGCCGGCAGGGCATCGAGCATCTCGCGCCGGTCGGCGCCCTTGAGCAGTTCGCGTTCGGCGGCGCGGTCCGGATACCCGAGTGAAATCCGCATGTGGAAGCGGTCCAGCTGCGACTCCGGCAGGGCATAGGTGCCCAGCTGGTCATGCGGGTTTTGCGTGGCGATGACAAAAAACGGCAGCGGCAGCGGCCGCGTCTGGCCCTCGATGGTGACCTGCTTTTCCTCCATGGCCTCCAGCAGGGCGCTCTGGGTCTTGGGGCTGGCGCGGTTGATCTCGTCGGCCAGCAGCACCTGGGCAAACACCGGCCCCGGGTGAAACACGAAGCTTTCTTTCTGGCGCTCGTAGATCGACACGCCCGACAGGTCGCTGGGCATCAGGTCGGCGGTGAACTGCACCCGCGAAAACTGCAGGCCGAAGGAGCGCGACAGCGCATGGGCCAAGGTGGTTTTGCCCACGCCGGGAACGTCTTCGATCAGCAGATGGCCGCCGGCCAGCAGGCACGCCACGCAGTCGCTGACGTGTTCAGGCTTGCCCACAATCACCGTGTTAAGCTGATTCAGGAGCGCCTGGAGTTTTTCTTTGACGTGCATTGCATTGACCATAACGTAATTTTTAACATGATTTACGCATCATGAACAAGACGGGCTATTTCACCCATGCGGACTGCTGGAAGCATGAAATGGGCACCGGCCACCCCGAATGCCCGGAACGGCTGGACGCCATAGAAAAGCAGCTCATGATGTCCGGCCTGGCCGAAGTGCTGGACCGGCGGGAAGCGCCGCTGGCGGCCATCGGCGACATCGAACTGGCGCACGACCGCATGCTGGTGGCGGCCATCCGCGGCCTGAGCGACCAGCTGGCCGACGACATGATGGCCGGCGGCCCGAGCCATGCGCAGATCGACCCCGATACCTCGCTGAACCTGCACACCTGGACCGCTGCCCTGCGCGCGGCGGGCGCGGCGATTGCCGCCACCGACAGCGTCATGGCCGGCGAGATGGCCAACGCCTTTTGCGCCGTGCGGCCCCCGGGGCACCATGCCGAGCACGGCAAGGCCATGGGGTTCTGCTTTTTCAACAACATTGCCATTGCCGCCAAATACGCGCTGGAGAGGCACGGACTGAAGCGCGTGGCGATTGTCGACTTCGATGTTCACCACGGCAACGGCACCGAAGCCATCGTCAAGGGCGACGGCCGCATCCTGATGGTGAGTTTTTTCCAGCATCCGCTGTTCCCCTACAGCGGTGCCGACACCGCTGCCCCCAACATGGTGAACCTGCCGGTGCCGGCGTACACCACGGGCATGGAGGTGCGCGAGCTGATCGACATGATGTGGATGCCCCGGCTGGAGGCTTTCAGGCCCGAGATGATCTTCATCAGCGCCGGCTTTGACGCCCACCAGGATGATGAGCTGGGGCAGATGAGGCTCAACGAGCAGGATTTCGCCTGGATCACCGGGCGCATCATGCAGGTGGCCGTGCGCCATGCCAAAGGCCGCATTGTCTCGGCGCTGGAAGGCGGCTACAACCTGGGCGCGCTGGGGCGCAGCGTCGAGGCGCATCTGCGCGAACTGGCCGGTGCAAGGGATTCGTCATGAATGCCGCCGAAACCCCGGCCGCCCCGCCGCTGCTGCACGCCTGCGACCATCGCGGCGTTCACAGCCTGGTCTTGAGCCGGCCGGCGGCTTTCAATGTGCTGGGCGAAGACATGCTGGCCGCGCTGCAGGCGGCGCTCGATGCGGTTGCACGCGACGAGTCCGCCCGCATCGTGGTGCTGTCCGCGCAAGGCAAGGCGTTTTGCGCAGGCCATGATCTGAAGGAAATGCGCGCGCAGCCGGAACTGGCTTACTACCGCCAACTGTTTGCCCAGTGCAGCCGCATGATGCTGTCGCTGCAGAACCTGCCGGTGCCGGTGATTGCCAGGGTGCAGGGCCTGGCCACCGCTGCCGGCTGCCAGCTGGTGGCGCAAAGCGACCTGGCCGTGGCCGCCAGCCAGGCCCGTTTCGGGGTCAACGGCATCGACCTGGGCTTGTTCTGCGCCACGCCCAGCGTTCCGCTGGTGCGCAACATGCTGCCCAAGCAGGCCATGGAAATGCTGCTGACCGGCGAGTTCATCAGCGCGGATGAAGCCCGGGCCCGGGGCCTGGTGAATCGCGTCGTGCCGCTCGACGCGCTCGACGCCGAGGTGGAGAAAATGGTTGTGGCGATCCTGGCCAAACCCCGCGAAGCCATTGCCCTGGGCAAGGCGCTGTTCTACAGGCAGCGTGAAACCGGCATTGACGCGGCCTACCAGTTGGCCGGCCACACCATGGCCTGCAACATGATGCTGCAGGTCGCGCAGGAAGGCGTGCAGGCCTTCATCGACAAGAGAGCGCCGAACTGGACGGACCCGGCACCGTGAATCTCCTGCCTGTTTCCGATGTGGCCGCCCCTGGCGCCAGCAATCCGCGCCTGGACGGGCTGGACGACTGGCTCAGGGCGATGACCCGGCCCAACGCCCTGACAGAATTGGCGGTGCTGGTCGCCTGCGCCCTGCTGGCCTGGCTGGCGGTGCGGGTGCTGAGCCGTGCACAACCGCTGAAAAACGGCCAGTCGATTCTTTTCGGGCAGCGGATCGTCGACGGCGTGCTGTTTCCCCTGCTGCTGCTGACGCTGGCGTACATTGCGCAAACGCTGCTGGCGCGGGTTTTTCCGCTGGCGCTGTTCAAGCTGGCCATACCGGTGCTGCTGGCGCTGGCGGCCATACGCCTGAGCGTCAAGGTACTGCAGGTGGCGTTCAGGGATGCGCCGGTGGTGCGCGCGCTGGAGCGCAATTTCTCATGGCTGGCCTGGGCGCTGATGGTGCTGTGGGTCAGCGGCCTGCTGCCCATCATTCTGGACGAGCTGGACGGCATCAAGTGGAAGGTCGGCGGATCGCCGATATCGGTGCTGGCCTTGCTGCAGGGCGCCCTGACGGCCGGTGTCGTGCTGCTCATCACCCTCTGGATTTCGTCGGCGATTGAAAGCCGGCTGCTGCGTTCTTCCACCGGCAGCGAATTGTCGCTGCGCAAGGCGGTGAACAACGCGACCCGGGCGGCGCTGATGTCTGTCGGCCTGTTGCTGGCGCTGTCGTCCGTGGGCATCGACCTGACCGCCTTGTCGGTGCTGGGCGGCGCCATTGGCGTCGGCGTGGGCTTTGGCCTGCAAAAGCTGGCGTCCAACTATGTGAGCGGCTTTGTCATGCTGGCCGAGCGCAGGGTGCGCATCGGCGACAACATCCGGGTCGATAACTTCGAGGGCCGCGTCACCGACATCAACGCCCGCTATACCGTGGTGCGCGCCCCGTCCGGCCGCGAATCCATCGTGCCCAACGAAATGTTCATCATCAACCGGGTGGAAAACCTGTCGCAGACCGACAGCCGGTTGCAGCTGTCCACCGTGGTGTCGGTCGCCTACGACACCGACGAGGCACTGGTGATGCGCCTGATGACCGAGTCGGCGCAGGCGCAGGAGCGTGTGCTGGCGCAGCCGGGGGCCGATGCCAACCTGACCGGCTTTGGCCCGCATGGCCTGGAATTCACCGTGAACTTCTGGATTGGCGATCCTGAAAAAGGCCAGCACAATGTGCGCTCGAACGTCAACTTGGCCCTGCTGAAAGCCTTGCGCGCCCACCAGGTCGAAATTTTCAGCCCGGCGCCGGTGGCTCCGGCCCCGCCAGTTTCGGCTGGCGCATGAAACAGGCTGGCGGCGACAACTGAGCCGGGTTGCGGAAAAATGGCTTCTATAATAAAATAGAACGACCGTACTTTTTTATTTTTGCGGCAAGATAGTCGTCTGGCTGGAAGAACAATGCGCGGGTCAACCCAGTTGTCCCGGCATAGAATGCAGAGCTTACGTTTACGTCAACGTCAATGAACAATATTGGAGCCCCGTCATGAAAATTCTGGTCCCGGTCAAGCGCGTGGTCGACTACAACGTGAAGGTGCGCGTCAAGAGCGACGGCAGCGGCGTGGACATCGCCAATGTGAAGATGAGCATGAACCCGTTTGACGAGATCGCCATCGAGGAAG
>JAQGMZ010000150.1 GCA_028292045.1 Polaromonas sp.
ATATGGTGTGCGAAAGCATGCTGCGCCCGCTGGAAGCACAGGACGGCGGCGTGGTCGAGGTCAATGCCGCGCCCGGCCTGCGCATGCACCTGTCGCCTTCTTACGGCAAAGGCCGCGCCGTGGGCGCCGCCATGATCGACGAGCTCTTTGCGCCCGGCGACAACGGGCGCATTCCGGTGATAGCCGTGACCGGCACCAACGGCAAGACCACCACCACCCGCCTGATTGCCCACCTGCTGGCCGCGCACGGGCTGCGCACCGGCATGACCAATACCGACGGCGTGTACATCAACGGCCGGCAGACCGACAGCGGCGACTGCAGCGGCCCGAAAAGCGCGCGCAACGTGCTGATGCACCCGGACGTGGATGCGGCGGTGTTCGAGGTCGCGCGGGGCGGCGTGCTGCGCGAAGGCCTGGGCTTTGACCGCTGCGAGGTGGCCGTGGTCACCAACATCGGCAGCGGCGACCACCTGGGCCTGAACTACATCACCACGGTCGAAGACCTGGCGGTGCTTAAGCGCGTGGTCGTCCAGAACGTCTCGCCGACCGGCTACGCGGTGCTCAACGCGGCAGAAGCCATCGTCACCGACATGGCCCGCGCCTGCCCCGGCAAGGTGATCTTTTTCGCGGCCGACCGGCATCACCCGCAGATGGCCACGCACCGGGCGCAAGGCAAGCGGACGGTTTTTGTCGATGGCGCCATGCTGGTGGCGGCCGAGGGCTCGCGCGTCGAGCGCATGCCGCTGCAGGGCATTCCGGTGACGCGCGGCGGCAGCATCGGCTTTCAGGTCGAAAACGTCATGGCGGCAGTGGCTGCCGCCTGGGCCGTCAACATCGGCTGGGAAACCATCAAAAGCGGCCTGGCCAGCTTTGTCACGGACACCCACAACGCGCCTGGCCGGTTCAACGTGATGGACTACGCCGGCGCAACCGTGATTGCCGACTATGGCCACAACCCGGACGCCATGCATGCGCTGGTATCGGCCGTGAACAGCATGCCGGCGCAGCGCCGCAGCGTGGTCATCAGCGGCGCGGGGGACCGGCGCGACAGCGACATCAAGGACCAGACGGTGATATTGGGCGCCGCGTTCGACGAGGTGATCCTGTACCAGGACGCCGCCCAGCGCGGCCGTGCCGACGGCGAAGTGATGGCGCTGCTGCGCGCCGGGCTCCAGGGCGCCAGACGCACGGCGAAAATCGATGAAGTGCGCGGCGAGTTTGCCGCCATCGACCTGGCGCTGGCCCGTTTGCAGCCCGGCGACCTGTGCCTGATCCTGGTCGACCAGGTGCAGGAAGCCCTGGACCACCTGGCGATGCGCATCAAGGAATCGCGGAACAACCCCGTCACGGCCTGATGCCCGCCACGGCGGCCGCCCAGGGCAACACCTGGGCGGCCGCCCTGCCCGGCCAGACAAGATGCGGCGCTTACCTTGCCCTTATGCACATAACGCTATATTTTCTATAGCAGAACACATGATTCAATTTTTTCCATGACCTGGAACGCAAGCCTTGCCCTGGACTACACGCGGCAAGCGGGTAAGACAGTGGCGCATTTCCAGCACAGCGGGCCGCTGCGCATCCTGCAAAGCCTGTACCCGGAAGGCGAAGGCATCTGCCACAACGTCATCGTCCATCCACCCGGCGGGCTGGTCGGGGGCGACACGCTGGACCTGGCGTTCACGGCTGGCCCGGGCGCGCATGGCCTGGTCACCACGCCCGGCGCCACGCGCTTTTACCGGTCTACCGGCGAGCCCGCCCTGCAGCGCACCCGGCTGTCGCTGCAAGCCGGCGCCCGCCTGGAATGGCTGCCGCTGGAAGCCATCTGCTACAGTGGCTGCCTGGCCGAAAACCGCCTGACGATGGAACTCGCCCCCGGCGCCGAACTGATCGGCTGGGACGTGACGGCACTCGGCCTGCCTGCGGCCAGCCTGCCTTTTGCACAGGGCAGCTTTTGCCAGCATGTCGAAGTGCCCGGCGTGTGGCTGGAACGCGCGCGCATTGCCGCCAGCGACACGCTGCTCCTGAACAGTCCGCTTGGCCTGGCCGGCAACCGCTGCATGGCAACCGTGTTTTTCGTGGCGGGCAGCAAGCTGGACCGCCACCGCCGCCAGGCTGCGCTGGACCTGGCCAGGGAATTGCTGGAAGCGCATCCGCTGCGCGCCACGGCAGGCGCCACCAGCCCCAACAGCCAGGTGGTGGTCGTCAGGGCGCTGGCGCCGCTGGTCGAACCGGCGATGGCGCTGATCAGGCAGGTCTGGCAGGCCTGGCGCGGGCATTTCTGGGAACTGGACGGCGAAACCCCGCGCATCTGGTCGATGTAGCCTAGGAGGCGCGCAGCACTTTCCGATGATTGATTGGCCTGGGCCTGGGTGAAAGATTTTTCCTACAAAGGGTCCCGCCATTGCGCTTCAACAACCGGCCGCATGGGCTGTCCCGCTTTGCGGGAGACCCGCTGCACACTGGTTGTATCAATTTTTACAAGGAGCTTGGCCATGCTGACATTCATCCAGTCCCGGTTGGCGCGCCGTGCGCACCCTGCAGGCCAAGGCAAAAATACGGCTTGTTTTGCATTTGTCGCCTTGCTGGCAATCAGCGCGGCAACGGCCCAGATTGCTTCGGCACAGATCGCCGCCGGCACCACAGGCATCGACGCCACGGGCAATGCCCGCAGCGAAATGGCAGCCTGCCACAACGGCACTACCCAGCAGGCACGCGAAACCTGCATGACCGAGGTGCGCAATGCGAATGGTGAAAAACGTGCCGGTTCCCTCACGGGAGGTTCTGATTTTTCAGCCAACGCCCTGAAACGCTGCGATGTGTTCCCGGAAGCCAGTGACCAGGCGGCCTGCCGGGCACGCATCATGGGCGAGAGCGAAGCCAAGGGCGGGGTTGCGGCCGGCGGCGTGATCCGTGAAACGGAAACCGTGGTCAGCCCTTCCAGCGAGGGCGCTGTTCCGGTCAAGCCTTGAAAGAGGCGGGTTGGGTTTCAAGAGGCCTCGCCGGCGCTCAGACCTGCGTTACCAAAGCGCTGGTTTCCAGGCTGCCGGAAGAGCCCTGGCCCAATGGCGCAGCGGGGCTGGCACAAGGCAGGCTGAAGAAAAAAGTTGCGCCCTCATCCACCCGGCCCTCCGCCCAGATTTGGCCGTCGTGGCGGGTCACGATCCTGTGGGTGGTGGCCAGGCCGATGCCGGTGCCGGAAAATTCCCCCGGCGAATGCAGGCGCTGAAAGGTACCAAACAGCTTGTCGACATAGGCCATGTCAAAACCGGCGCCATTGTCCTGGACGAAGTAGGTCGCCATGCCGTTCTCGGTGCCCGGCAAGCGTCCTACGTAAATGGCCGCATCGGTACTGTTCGCTGTGAATTTCCAGGCATTTCCCAGCAGGTTTTCCATTACCTGGTGCAGCAAGGCGGCATCGCCCTGGGCAAACATGCCGGTTTCCACATGGACGTTCACCACCCGGCCGGCGTCCTGCTCATGGTGGGCTTCCAGCACTCGTCTGGCGACGGCGCTCAGGTCCACGGCTTCTTTTTTGAGGCTGGTGCGCGACACTTGGGCGAGTGACAGCAAGCCATCCGTCAGTTCCCCCATCTGCCGGACGCTTGCACGGATGCGCAGCATGTAATGGCGGGTCCGTGCTGCCGTTTCAAAGGCAACGGTTTTTTCCAGCAGGTGGGTGAACCCGTCAATGGAACGCAGGGGCGCGCGCAGGTCATGCGCCACGGAATAAGAAAAGGCTTCAAGGTCTTTGTTGGCGGCTTCCAGTTGGGCTGTCCTTTGCATCACCTTGTCTTCCAGGTCCGCATTCAGGGCGCGGATCTCGGCCTCGGCCTTCTTGCGCTTGGTTATGTCGCGCAAAAACAGGTTGTTGCAAAATTGGCCGGTCGGGCTCTGGTAGCTGGTCAGCGTCAGTTCGCATTCGAACCGCGAGCCATCGCCCCGCTTCATGATGAGTTCGCCCCGACCATGGCCAGACATCCGGGCTTGCGCCACCAGGATATGCAGGCGCGAGTCGTCCAGTTCCACGAGTCCATCGCGTCCGCGTTGCCGTATCTCATCCTGGGTCAGCCTGAAAAGCTTGCAGGCGGCGAAATTGGCATACTGGATATCGCCATTCGGCATGGCCTGCAAAATGCCGTGCAGGCTGCTTTCAAACAACTGGCGAAAGTTTTCCTCGCTGGTGCGAAGCGCCAGTTGCGCCGACTGCCGGTCTGAAATGTCCATGTGCATGCCCGACATCAAGTGCGGCTGCCCTGCCGGCGTCCAGACCGACACCTTTCCCCGGTCCAGCACCCAGACCCAGTGCCCCTTGCGGTGGCGTATGCGGTGCTCGCATTCAAAATGCCCGGTTTCTCCCCGAAAGTGGCTGTACAGTGCGCGGGCCACCAACTCCTGTTCCTCGGGCGGGACCCGGTTGCGCCATTCGCTCATGCGCTGGGTGCCCAGTTCGGCGAGCGTATAGCCCATCATGGCTGCCCAGCGCTCGTCCAGCTGAATGGCGTCCACCTGCACATCCCAGACCCATGTCCCCACGTTGGTGCCTTCCATGATGTTGAGCAGCCGCTGGCGTTCATACGCCAGGTCTGCGGTCATGCGCAGCGCCAAAGCCTCCGCGCGCGCCCGGCCGCTGCCCAGCAGCCAGATGCTCAAGGCCAGCAGGCTGCTCAGCAAGATACCCGAGACGACCAGCAGCCAGGGCGCCGACAGGCCCTGCTGGGCTTCAAAGGCGGCTGTGGTGCTCATGCGCAGCGTTAGCTGCCGGCCGCCTATCAACACGGGCAGCGACGTTTCAAACATGGGCTTGCCCGCCGCCAGACGCTGGCCGGCACGGGCCGCCGCGCCTGGGGAGGCTCCCAGTTCAATCAGCAGATTGTCTGGCGCTGCAGCCGACGCTTGCGGACGGTCATAGATGGCCAGCCGAATCTGACCGTTCAGGCTGCTGGCGATGTCGGCCATGATCTCTTCCAGAATGACAGGCGCGGCCAGGACGCCGACCAGACTGTCCTGCCTTTGCTGCACCGTGACCGGCATGAAGCCATGGCGGTAGATAGGCAGCAAAAATAACAAGGCAGGCCGCTGGTGCTCGTCCTGAACCAGGTGTATCAGCCCGCTGATGGTTGCTTCGCCGCTGGTGATGGCCTGCTCGATTGCCTGCTTGCGAACCGGCTCATGGCCCAGGTCGATTCCCAGGGCAGCATGACTGGATTCGGCGGGCTCCATGAATTTGACAACGTACAACTCTGACGCCGTGCCCGGGCCCTGTAGTTTCAGCGCAAATGCAGGACGGCCATCGCGCCGTTGCGCTGCCACAAAAGTCTTGAGGTTGCTTCTTTTGACCCGCTCCACAAAACCAAATCCGCGGATGCCCGGGTATTCGAGCCCGACGTTGCTTGAATTAACAAAAGTCCGAAACTCGTCACGTTGCACCAGGCGGCTGGCTGCGAACACGCCCGCCGCCGCCTTCAAGCCCATAAAAGGCTGGTTGAGGCGGCGCTGGGCATCTGCCTCGATGCGTTCGACCTGATGCCTAAAGCGGCTTTGTGCCCGGGCTTCCAGTTCTTTTTGCTGCCAATGCAAAACGGCTGCCGTGGCACTCAGCCCAAGGGCAAGCACCAGCGCCGTGGCCAGCCGCATCGTGCGCACATTGCCTTGGGAACTGTTGTTGCCGGCTGGCGGGTAAGGTGAGGCAGCTTTCATCGGGGCGAGCGCCTTGGATCGCCCGGTAGTGAGAGGTCACCAGTATGCCCCAGCCGCGCGCATCTTGATCCTGCGCTGTCAGGGCGGGTGCGCGCCCAACGGCGGTGGCGGACTGGCCCGGCCTAGATGGACACCAGTTGCCGGACGCCATGGGCCCGCATGTCCTTGCCCTGCCCGCGCGCGATGAATTCGCCGCGTTCCATGACCAGGTAGTCGTCGGCCAGTTCCTCGGCAAAGTCGTAGTACTGCTCAACCAGCAAAATCGCCATGTCGCCCCGGTCGGCCAGCATGCGGATGACGCGGCCGATGTCCTTGATGATGCTCGGCTGGATGCCTTCAGTCGGCTCGTCCAGGATCAGCAGTTTGGGCCGGGCCGCCAGCGCCCGGGCAATGGCCAGTTGCTGCTGCTGCCCGCCCGACAGGTCGCCGCCGCGCCGGTTCAGCATTTGCCTGAGCACCGGGAACAGCTCGAACAGTTCGGACGGAATCGGCGTGCGGGCGCTCTTGTAGGCCAGGCCCATGCGCAGGTTTTCCTCGACGGTGAGGCGTGCAAAGATTTCGCGGCCTTGCGGGACGAAGCCGATGCCGGCCCGCGCCCGTTCGTAGGGGGTATCTTTCTGGATGGCCTTGCCGTTGAACTCGATGGTGCCGGTCTTGATGGGCACCAGGCCCATGAGGGACTTGAGCAGGGTCGTCTTGCCGACGCCGTTGCGGCCCAGCAATACCGTGACTTTGCCCAGATGCGCCTGAAGGCTCAGGTCGCGCAGGATGTGGGAGCCGCTGCCGTAGTATTGGTTGATGTTTTTGACTGTCAGCATGGGGTTGGCTCCGTTGTATTTTGCTGAATGCCACGAGCAGGATGCTTTCCCACGCGCGGCGCTTCTTGTCTTAGGACAGGGGCCGGCCACAGCAGCGAAAACACAGCCAAGCACAAACACTAAAGCAGTGGTCATCGCCCAAGATAGACCTCGATCACCCGTTCATCCCCCTGCACCTCATCCAGCGTTCCCTGCGCCAGCACAGACCCATCGCACAGCACCGTCACAATCTCGGAAATCGTGCGGATAAAGCTCATGTCGTGCTCGACCACCATCAGCGAATGCTTGCCTTTGAGCGTCAGGAACAGCTCGGCCGTGCGGGCCGTTTCCTCGTCGGTCATGCCCGCCACCGGCTCGTCGAGCAGCAGCACCTTGGGGTCCTGCATCAGCAGCATGCCAATTTCCAGCCACTGCTTTTGCCCGTGGCTCAAATTGCCCGCCAGCCGGTTCACGCTGCCTGCGAGCTGAATCGTCACCAGCATCTCGGCCAGCCGGTCGCTTTGCTGCGAATCGAGCCTGAAGAACATGGACGCCTTCACGCCCTTGTGGGTCTTGAGCGCCAGTTCCAGGTTTTCAAACACCGTCAGCTGCTCGAACACCGTCGGTTTCTGGAACTTTCGGCCAATGCCCAGCTGCGCAATCTCGGCTTCCTTGTGGCGCAGCAAATCGATCGTGCTGCCGAAAAACACCGTGCCCGCGTCGGGCCGGGTCTTGCCGGTGATGATGTCCATCATGGTCGTCTTGCCCGCGCCGTTCGGGCCGATGATGCAGCGCAGTTCGCCCGGCGCAATGTCCAGGCTCAGCCGGTTGATGGCCTTGAAGCCGTCGAAGCTGACGCTCACATCCTCCAGGTACAGGATGCGGCCATGCGTCACATCGACCTCGCCCGGCGTGCTGATGCGGCCAGTGCTGGCGTTGCGGCCGCCCGATTCGGTGTTGTTCAGGCCCGCCGGCGCAATGCCGTGCCGTTCAACCCGGCGCGCGCCTGCTTCAAGCAGGTCGGGGGTCATTGAAGAACCCCCACGCTTGTCGCTTCAAGTATTGCGATGCCTACCGAGGGGGCCGCTGCGCCTGCAGTCCGGCGAAGCCGGTCCCGCGGCCCCCATTTGAAAAAACGGCCGTTCGCTCCAATCATGATTCATTTCCCTTACGGAGCTTCTTCACCAGCCCGACGACGCCGTTGGGCAGGAACAAGGTCACGCCGATGAACAACGCCCCCAGAAAGTACAGCCAGAACTCCGGGTAGGCCACGGTCAGCCAGCTCTTGGCGCCATTGACGATGAAGGCGCCGACGATCGGTCCGATCAGGCTGGCGCGGCCGCCCACGGCCGCCCAGATGGCAATCTCGATCGAGCTGGCGGGGCTCATTTCGCCGGGGTTGATGATGCCGACCTGCGGCACGTACAGCGCGCCGGCCACGCCGCACATCACGGCCGAGATGACCCAGATGGTCAGCTTGTAGCCCAGCGGGCTGTAGCCAGAGAACATGACCCGCGTTTCGGCGTCGCGGATCGCCTGCAGCACCCGGCCGAACTTGCTGCCGACCAGCCATCTGGCGAACAGGAAGCAGCCCAGCAAGGTCAGCCCGGTCAAGACGAACAGCGTCATGCGCATCGACGGCGTGGCGATCGGAATGTTCAAAATCCGCTTGAAGTCGGTGAACCCGTTGTTGCCGCCAAAGCCGGTTTCGTTGCGAAAGAACAGCAGCATGGCGGCAAAGGTCATGGCCTGGGTGATGATCGAAAAGTACACGCCCTTGATGCGCGAGCGAAATGCGAAGTAGCCGAACACGAAAGCCACGGCACCGGGCACCGCGACGATCAGGAACAGCGTGGCGACAAAGCTGTCGCTGAAGGTCCAGTGCCAGGGCAGCGTTTTCCAGTCCAGGAACACCATGAAGTCGGGCAACGTGCTTTTGTAGTTGCCGTCCGCGCCGATCTGCCGCATCAAATACATGCCCATGACATAGCCGCCCAGCGCAAAGAACACGCCGTGGCCGAGCGACAGGATGCCGGTGTAGCCCCAGATCAGGTCCATCGCCAGCGCGGCAATCGCGTAGCACATGATCTTGCCCAGCAGCGCGACCGCGTATGTGCTCATGTGCAGCGCATGGCCTTCGGGCAGCCACAAGTTAAGCACCGGGGCCACGGCGCAGACGGCGATCAGCGCGGCCATGAAACCGCTCCAGCCGGCGCGGGTCAGCAGCGGGCCTTTGCCAGGCAGTTCCACAGCCGGTGCGCCGCTTGCTCCCTCTCCTATCTTCTGGGTAGAGGGTTGGGGTGGGGGGGCAAGTGCAGAAAGGCTGCCAATGACAGGCAAGGAAGACTGCGTGCCCTGCTCCGCAAGCAAGGTGTCATGGAGGGTGGGAAATGGCGTACTCATGTGTTTATGCTTCCGCCGAGCGGCCCTTCATTGCGAAAATGCCCTGCGGCCGCTTCTGGATAAAAATGATGATGAACACCAGCACGGCAATCTTGGCCAGCACCGCGCCGGTCCAGCCCTCCAGGAACTTGTTCAGGATGCCCAGGCCCAGGGCGGCATACACCGTGCCGGCCAGTTGGCCCACGCCGCCCAGCACCACGACCATGAAGGCATCGACGATGTAGCCCTGGCCCAAATCCGGCCCCACGTTGCCGACCTGGCTCAGCGCGCAGCCGGCCAGCCCGGCAATGCCCGAGCCGAGCGCAAAGGCGTAGGTGTCGACCCGCGCGGTGTTCACGCCCATGCAGGAAGCGATCGGCCGGTTTTGCGTCACGCCGCGCACGAACAGGCCCAGGCGCGTCTTGCTGATCAGCCAGCCTACGCCCAGCAGCACGAAGATCGCAAAGGCAATGATGACCAGCCGGTTGTAGGGCAGCGACAGGTTGCCCAGCACCTGCACGCCGCCGCTCATCCAGACCGGGTTTTCCACGCCGACGTTCTGCGCGCCGAATATGGAGCGCACCAGTTGCTGCAGCATCAAACTGATGCCCCAGGTGGCGAGCAAGGTTTCCAATGGCCGGCCATAGAGAAAGCGGATCACGCTGCGTTCCAGCATCGCGCCCATCAGCGCCGACGCCAGGAAGGCCACCGGCACGGCGGCCAGCAAATACCAGTCGAAGGCGCCCGGCAGGTATTTCTGGAACAGGCCCTGCACCACGTAGGTGGCATAGGCGCCAATCATCATCAGTTCGCCGTGCGCCATGTTGATCACGCCCATCAGGCCGTAGGTGATGGCCAGGCCAAGGGCCACCAGCAGCAAAATGCTGCCCAGGCTAATGCCGCTGAACACCGCGCCCAGGCGGTTGCCCCACGCCAGCGACGACTCGACCTTGGCCAAGGCGGCCCGCAGCGCTGCCTTGACACTGGCGTCTTCTTCTACGCCGAGCCGCTCGATCAGCACGGTTTTGGTGGCCGGGTTGTTGCTGGCCGAGAGCAAGCTGGCCGCTTCCAGGCGCCTGGCCTGGTCGCTGCTGCCCAGCAGGATGGCGGCGCGTATCCGCGCGAGGTCGCTTTTCAGGCCGGCATCGGTTTCGGCGGCATAGGCTTTCTCAATCAGTGGCAGGCGCGCCTCGTCGCTTTCGCCGGCCAGCGTCCTGATGGCATCGGCCCTGGCAGAGCGGTCTTTTGAAAACAATTGAAGCGCCGCCAGCGCGTTGTCGATCTCGCTGCGCATCAGGTTGGGGTTGATGACGTCTTCCGCATCGGCCGGCAGCGGCTGCTCTGCGCCTGTCAGCGGGTCGAACGCCTTCTCTGCCTTGACGATGAAGACGTTTTCACCGCTGGTTTTCACCGCATCCCCGGACAGCGCCTGGATGAAGGCCACGGTTTTTTCATCGGCCGTGACGGCCGCCTTGTTCAGCGCCTCGACGCGCGCCTCGGTTTCCCCGAAAACAATGGCCTTCACCTCGCTGGCACTCAAGGCATGGACATGGGAGGCCATGAAAAACGTAGCAAATAAAAGTAGGTGTCGAATTGGCATGAAAGAACCTGTAGGTTGGGCGGGCCGCCCGATGGCGCAACGCCCAGACTGCAACTTCCTTGGAAACGTCGGGGGCCGGAGAAGCCCCCGAAACCGGATTTACTTTTTCGCGACGCTCATGCCCTTGACCGGCTCGTCGGGCTTCTTGTCGTTGCCTTCGATGTACGGGCTCCAGGGCTTGGCCTTGACCGGGCCGGGTGTCTTCCAGACCACGTTGAACTGGCCGTCGGCCTTGATCTCGCCGATGAACACCGACTTGTGCAGGTGGTGGTTCTTCTCGTCCATCTTGCTCACGATGCCGGACGGCGCCTTGAAGGTCTGGCCGGCCATGGCGGCAATCACTTTGTCGGTGTCGGTGGACTTGGCTTTTTCCACCGCCTGCTTCCACATGTTGATGCCGATGTAGGTCGCTTCCATCGGGTCATTGGTCAGCGGCTTGTCTTTGTGGCCGGCAATGCCTTTGGCCTTGGCATAGGCCGACCACTTGTTGATGAACTCGGTGTTGGTCGGGTTCTTGATCGACTGGAAATAGTTCCACGCGGCCAGGTGGCCGACCAGCGGCTTGGTGTCCACGCCGCGCAGTTCTTCCTCGCCCACCGAAAAGGCAACGACGGGCACGTCCTTGGCTTTCAGCCCGGCATTGCCCAGTTCCTTGTAGAACGGCACGTTCGAGTCGCCATTGATGGTCGACACCACCGCCGTCTTGCCGCCCTGCGAGAATTTCTTCACGTCGGCCACGATGGTCTGGTAGTCCGAATGGCCGAACGGTGTGTATTTCTCGTCGATGTCCTTGTCGGCCACGCCTTTGGATTTCAGGTAGGCGCGCAAAATCTTGTTGGTGGTGCGCGGATACACATAGTCGGTGCCCAGCAGCACCCAGCGCTTGGCGCCGCCGCCGGCCTTGCTCATCAAATAATCGACCGCGGGAATAGCCTGCTGGTTGGGTGCCGCGCCGGTGTAGAACACGTTCTTGCTCAGCTCCTCGCCCTCGTACTGCACCGGGTAGAACAGCAGGCCGTTCATTTCCTCGACCACCGGCAGCACCGACTTGCGGCTCACGCTGGTCCAGCAGCCGAAGATCACGGACACCTTGTCCTGGCCCAGCAGCTGCTTGGTTTTCTCGGCAAACAGCGGCCAGTTGGAGGCCGGGTCAACGATGACGGGCTCCAGCTTCTTGCCGAGCACGCCGCCCTTGGCGTTGATCTCGTCAATCGCCATCAGCACCGTGTCTTTCAGCACGGTCTCGGAGATCGCCATGGTGCCCGACAGGCTGTGCAGAATGCCGACCTTGATGGTGTCTTCTGCCGCGTGAGCGGGCAGCGCGGACAAGGTGGTGAGGGCGACCGCGGCGGTGAGCGCCTTGAGGGTGAATCGACGTTGCATGTGTGCTTCTCCGGTGGGTGAAAAATTCCGTCTCGCGGTGGATAGCCTGCAAAGCAGTACTTTTCCCTTGCGATGGATGGACTTTAGGGAAGCACGCGGGCTTGGGGAATACGCCGGGTGGCGTACAGGCAGCCGGTTGAACCAGGAGTCGCCATAAAAACAGGCAACGTGCCGAAAAGAAAATTCACGCACATAAAGTCAGGCCTTGCCAGCATCAAGGCGGCCTGCCGTGCAGCAACAGCGGTAAAGCGATAGCATGGGCTGCTTGCCAACTTTCTAGATATGGATTTCGACATGACCCCAGTACAAGGCTACGCTGCCACATCGCCCACCAGCCCGATGGCGCCTTTCTCGTTTGAACGCCGCACACCCGGACAGCTCGATGTGGCGCTCGACATTCTTTATTGCGGGGTGTGCCACTCCGACCTGCACACGGCGCGCAACGAATGGCAAAACACGGTGTACCCGTCGGTGCCCGGCCATGAGATCGTGGGCCGTGTCACGGCTGTCGGCGAACTGGTCAGCAAGTTCAAGGTGGGCGATCTGGTCGGCGTGGGCTGCATGGTCGACAGCTGCCAGCACTGCCAGCCGTGCGCCGACGGCCTGGAGCAGTACTGCGACAACGGCTTCACCGGCACCTACAACGGACCCGAGCAGGGCACGGGCGGGAACACCTACGGCGGCTATTCAAGCCATATCGTCGTGCGCGAATCCTTCGTGCTTCGCATTTCGCATGCCGAAGCCGACCTGGCGGCGGTGGCGCCGCTGCTGTGCGCCGGCATCACCACCTATTCGCCGCTGCGCCAGTGGAAGGTGGGTCCGGGCCACAAGGTCGGCATTGTGGGCCTGGGCGGACTGGGCCACATGGGCGTGAAGATTGCCGCCGCCATGGGCGCCCATGTGGTGCTGTTCACCACCTCGGCCGGGAAGCGCGAGGATGCGCTGCGCCTGGGCGCCAAGGAGGTGGTGGTGTCCAAAAATGCAGATGAAATGGCTGCGCATGCGGGCAGTTTCGACTTCATCCTGAACACGGTGGCGGCGCCGCACGACCTGGATGCGTTTTTGGTGCTGCTCAAGCTGGACGGAACCATGACGCTGGTCGGCGCGCCCGCCAGCCCGCATCCGTCGCCCGGCGTGTTCAACCTGATCATGAAGCGCCGGCGCCTGGCCGGGTCGCTGATCGGGGGCATTCGGGAAACCCAGGAAATGCTGGACTTCTGCGCGCAGCATGGCCTGGTGTCGGACGTCGAATCCATTCGCATGGACGAGATCGAGGCCGCCTACGAACGCATGCTCAAGAGCGATGTGAAATACCGTTTCGTGGTCGACATGGCTACGCTTTAATGGGTTGATCAGCTTGCAGTTTTGCCTGACTGCATGGATCGCCTGAGAAACCGCTACTGTTTGGTAGCGGTTTCCCCTTGTCCGGTACTAGCGTAAAAAATTTTCAGCCCACGTCTTCCCGGCCCGGCAATTCATCTTCCCGGGACTTGATGAAAATGTCCCAGGCTGCCATGAACATGGCGGCAATTACGGGGCCAATGACGAACCCGTTGAGCCCGAACAGGGACATGCCGCCAATCGTGGACACCAGCACCACATAGTCGGGCATCTTGGTGTCTTTTCCGACCAGCACCGGGCGCAAAATATTGTCCACCAGCCCAATCACCAGCACGCCGAAAGCCACTAGCAACACGCCCTGCCAGATGGCGCCGGTGGCCAGAAAGTACACCGCCACCGGAATCCACACCATGGCAGCGCCCACAGCCGGCAGCAAGGACAAAAACGCCATCAGCGTACCCCACAGGACGGGCGCGTGAATGCCGAGAAACCAGAAGATGAGCCCGCCCAGCGCGCCCTGCATGACGGCCACCACGATGTTGCCCTTGACCGTGGCGCGAATCACGGTGGTGAACTTGCTGAAGATGTTGCGCTTGATCTCGGCTTCCAGCGGAATTGCTTCCTTGATGCGCCGCGACAGGCCGCCGCCGTCGCGCAAGAAGAAAAACAGCAGGTACAGCATGATGAAAAAGCTGACCAGGAAGTCAAAGGCGTTTTGCCCGATGCTCAATGCCTGCGCGGCGATGAACTGGCTGCCTTGCGTCAGGCTGGTGGTCAGGCGCTGTTGGATCAGCACCAGGTTGTCCAGCCCCAGGCGCTCCAGGATGCCGGTGGCCCACACCGGAAGCGCACTGTAGATCTGCTGGGAGTACCGGGTAAAACTCAATTCGCCCGTCTGGACGCGCTGGTACACGCTGGCGGCCTCCTGGGTGAGCAAGGCGGTGATCAGGCCGACCGGCAAGATCACCAGCACCAGAATGATCGACAGGGTGAGCAAGGCGGCAATCGTCCGATTGAGCGGCATCTTTCTGAGCAGGCGCAAAAAAAGCGAATTAAACAGGATGGCCAGTACCGCGCCCCAGAACACCGCCCCGTAGTAAGGCCACAGCACCCATAGGAAAGCCAATGAAACCAGTACCAGCAACAGCAGAAAAGACCGGTTTTCCAGGCTGGACGACCTGGCCATGTTTGAAAGTTTCATAGGCTTGCGCAAATTAGTGAAATAGCGTGAGCCTGCATGGTAACGGCATCAATGGCGAAAGCCGGACAGCGATTTTTTCTGGCGCCGGCCTCTTTGCAGGGCTCGCCGGCCTGGGCAGTTCCAAACTGCGAAATACAAGCTGATTATTCTGCGTCGTCCTGTTCGGCGTCCAGGTCATCGGTGTCATCAGCCAGGTTCTCGATGTCATTCAGGTCATTGAATTCATCGCCGCCCTCTTCGTCGAGATCCGGGTCTGCGGCTCCACCCGGCATTTTTTCAATGGCGTCGGGCAGGATATCGGCATCGGACACGCCATGCACCAGGCCTGCCGAAGCACGCTCACCTGTGCCCACCGCGTCGCTGTCGCTCGACATTTCATCGTCGCCGTAAGCCCCCACGGCATCGCTGCCGCTGTCTGAGTTGTCGCTGGGGCCGAGGGAGTGCAGGTCTTTTCCGCTGATTTCCTCAGGGGCTCTGGATCCGCCCAGAATGCTGCTGGTTGCCATGGTGGTTCCTTGTGCTTTTGAATTTGCAGAGGCCCCCAGTGTGGAAAATATCGCAGCCTGACGCTGTGGGACAGTCCACGGCCCGGCTGTCAGTCGCAGGCGCATCCGGTTGATCTTGTACTGACCGGGTCGAATCATGCCATTGCGCCCTGTCATTCGCGCCTTGGCGTGCCGGGCGCGTAAAGCTGGGAAACATCCTGCAAGTGCGCTGGAGTTCTGGTGCAAACTGGCGTTCAATCGCAGGAACGTCTCAACATTGACTGAATGAATTCATGAATTTTTTAAGCAATTCCACCTTGAATCCGCCAGCGCCCGCAGGGCGGTCCTGGCAAAGAACGCTGGGCTTCGGCACCGCCATTGCCGTGCTGGCCTTCTGCGCCCATGCCCAAGGCAGCGACAACCCTTCCGGCGCCATTGGTGCGTTACCGGCTGAACAGCCCGCGCCCCGGTATGCCGCCGGCGACTTGAGCCGGGCCTTTGGCTTCATGGATGGCAATGCCGATGGCAAGGTGAGCCGGCAGGAAGCCGCAGGATTTCGCGGCGTGGCCAAGAACTTTGACCGGGCCGATACCGACCACGATGGTTTTTTGTCCCGGGAGGAATTCGACACGGCCATGAATCACGTCAAGCCGCAATGACGGCACTGACGGCGCTTTACCGCCCGTACCCTGAAATAACCATGCCCCCGAATTTGCTGGCGGGTGCGGATTGAGCTATGCCGTGGCGGTCAGGGCGCTGTGCGAGTTCACGGCCAAACAGGGCGACCTGGACCTGCGGTTCACGCCCTCGCCTTCTGCGCAGGAAGGCATGGCCGGCCACAAGGTGGTGTCATCGCGACGCGGTGACGGCTACGAGGCTGAAGTCAGCCTGGCGGGCGAGTACAAGGAATTGCAGGTGCGAGGCCGCGCCGATGGCTACGACCCCGACAACAACCAGCTGGAGGAAATCAAGACCTTCCGGGGCGATTTGTCGGCCATGCCTGAAAACCACCAGCATCTGCACTGGGCGCAGGTCAAGATCTATGGCTGGCTGCTGTGCCGGCAGCGGGGCCTGGCCGGGCTGCGGCTGGCGCTGGTGTATTTTGACATCGGCAGCCAGCAGGAAACGCTGCTGACCGGCCTGTTCACGGCCGCTGCGCTGAAAAGCCATTTCGAAGCGCATTGCGAAAATTTTCTGGGCTGGGCTCGGCTGGAGATGGCGCACCGCACGGCGCGTGATGCTGCGCTGGGCGCCCTGAAATTCCCGCATGCAGCCTTTCGTCCGGGCCAGCGTGACCTGGCCGAGGCGGTGTACCGCTCCGTTTCCAGCCGCCGCTGCCTGATGGCGCAGGCGCCCACCGGCATCGGAAAAACAATGGCCACGCTGTTTCCCCTGCTCAAGGCCGTGCCCAGGCATGGGGTGGACAAGGTGTTTTTTCTGGCGGCAAAGACCCCGGGCCGCCGCCTGGCCCTGGATGCGCTGGCCTTGATCACCGACACCGCGCCATTGCTGCCTTTGCGCGTCATCGAACTGGTGGCGCGCGACAAGGCCTGCGAGCACCCGGACAAAGCCTGTCATGGCGCGTCATGCCCGCTGGCCAAGGGGTTTTATGACCGGCTTCCGGCAGCGCGCCGTGCGGCGCTGGCGCCCCTGGCAGCCGGCCTGCTGGACAAACAGGCCCTTCGCGCCGTTGCGCTGTCCCATGCTGTGTGCCCGTACTACCTGAGCCAGGACTTGGTCCGCTGGAGCGACGTGGTGGTTGGCGACTACAACTACTATTTCGATGTCAGCGCCCTGCTGCATGCGCTGACCCTCGGCAACCAGTGGAGCATCAGCGTCCTGGTCGATGAGGCGCACAACCTGGTCGACCGGGGGCGCAAGATGTATTCGGCCGAACTGGACCCGGCGCAGCTGGCAGAGGTGCGGGCATCTGCCTGGCCGGGGCTCAAAAAACCGCTTGACCGGCTGCACCGTGCTTGGCGAGAACTGCGCAAGGGCCCGCATCGGCTGCCAGGCCAGGCGCCTCAGCCTCAGCAGGCAGAACTGGCTGGTGCGCCTGCCCAGCTTGACCAGATTTACCAGGTCAAACCCGAGCCGCCCGAAAAATTCATGTCCGTCTTGCTGCAGGCCACCTCGGCCATTGCCGAAGACCTGGAAGCCCATCCCGCGCAGGTCAACAGCGCGCTTTTGCGCTTTTACTTCGAGGCCCTGCATTTTTTGCGCATGGCCGACAGCTTCGGCAAGCATTCGCTGTTCGACATGACGCTGCCGGATTCGCCAGGCCTGGAAGATACCGGCAGCCGTCGCCGGCAGCCCGCAAGGCTGGGCCGGCTGTGCATCCGCAATGTCATACCGGCGATTTTCCTGGGGCCGCGGTTTGCCGCTGCCCGGTCGGTTGCGCTGTTTTCCGCCACCTTGAGCCCGCAAAATTACCATGCAGACCTGCTGGGCCTGCCAGCCGACACGGTTTGGGCCGACATTCAGTCGCCATTCATGGCTGAACAACTGGCGGTGCGAATCGTCACCGACATCTCTACCCGCTACCAGCACCGCCGCTCATCGCTGGCGCCCATCTCGGACCTGATGGCCCGGCAATTCCAGGAAAAGCCGGGCAACTACCTGGTTTTCTTGAGCAGCTACGACTACCTTGCGCAATTGGCCCAGTGTTTCAGGCAGCGCTACCCGCACCTCCCGATGTGGGAGCAGACCCGGCGCATGAACGAGGCAGAGCGTGAGCACTTTCTGTCGCGCTTTGTATCCGATGGGCAGGGCATCGGCTTTGCGGTGCTGGGCGGGTCATTTTCGGAAGGAATCGACCTGCCCGGCAACTGCTTGATCGGCGCCTTCATCGCCACGCTAGGCCTGCCGCAAGTCAATCCGGTGAATGCACAGATCAAGCTGCGGCTGGCTGAAAGTTTTGGCGCTTTGCACGCATACGACTACACCTTCCTGTACCCAGGCGTGCAAAAGGTGGTGCAGGCCGCGGGCCGGGTCATTCGGACCCCCTCGGACCAGGGCGCCATCTACCTGATGGATGACCGTTTTTCCCGGCCGGAAGTCAGGCGACTGTTGCCAGCGTGGTGGAATGTGCAGCAGATTCGCATACGCCAGCACCGCCCGGCGGCGGCTGAACCCATGTGCCCGGTCGCACCGCCCGAAGGCTTCCTGCTGGGTCCGTGACAGAGCCCTCATTCATTCGGGTTGTTGCCCTTGATGCCGTGCTGCTGCTTGAAAGCCAATTGCACGCGCTCGAGCTGGTCCACCAATTCATCGATCCGCGGAAAGTTCTTGACCGGCTCGGTCAGCAGGCGAGCCAACTCGTCGCGCAAATGGCCGTATTCGGCCTGCAGATCGTTGCCAGGGGCTTGGGCGGGGAGTTGTGTGCCAGGGGGCGGGGATGGGTCTGGGATCATGGCAGGACTCCTGAAATGGAACTGGCTTTTTTGCCATATGCGCTGCCTTAGCTTAGGCAAAATGCCTTCGCCTTTCCGCGCCATAAGCTGCCAGCGGTTGTAGGCCAATGCCGAATTTCCACACCCAGCATACGTATTTTTACCCGTTCCCAGCCTGAAAAAGGCGTTTTCCGGAAGGGATAATCATCGCCAGGGGACTGAATCGGGCCCCATATCCAATCTTCCGCATCGCCGGATGCGCACACACCATGACCACTGAGACGCCTTCCCTTAAACTCCCGCTTTACCGATCCCTGTATTTCCAGGTGGTGTGCGCTGTCATTGCCGGCGTCTTGCTTGGGTATTTTTACCCCAGCGTCGGCGAAAGCATGAAACCGCTGGGTGACGGCTTCATCAAGCTCATCAAGATGATGATCGCCCCCATCATTTTCTGTACCGTGGTGGTGGGCATCGCCGGCATGGAAGACATGAAGAAAGTCGGCAAGACCGGCGGGCTGGCACTGCTTTACTTCGAAGTTGTCAGCACCTTTGCGCTGATCATTGGCCTGGTGCTGGTCAATGTGCTCCAGCCCGGCGCAGGCATGAACGTCGATCCGGCCACGCTGGACACCAAGTCCATCGCCGCCTATACCGCGCCCGGCAAGATGGTGGGCACCACCGATTTCCTGCTGAACGTGATTCCAAGCGCGTTTGTCGATGCGTTCGCCAAGGGCGAAATTTTGCAGGTGCTGCTGCTGGCCCTGTTGTTCGGCTTTGCGCTGCACCGCTTTGGCGGCCGTGGCACGATGGTGTTCGACATGATCGAGAAAGTCTCCCATGTGCTGTTTGCCATCGTCGGCTTCATCATGAAAGTGGCGCCCATCGGCGCCTTTGGCGCCATGGCGTTCACGATCGGAAAATACGGCGTGGGTTCGCTGTTCTCGCTGGGCAAGCTGATGGGCGCCTTTTACCTGACCTGCCTGATCTTTATCTTCATCGTACTCGGGACGATTGCACGGCTGCATGGCTTCAGCATCTGGAAGTTCATCAAGTACATCAAGGAAGAACTGCTGATCGTGCTGGGCACGTCATCTTCCGAATCGGTGCTGCCGCGCATGATGGAAAAAATGGAAAACCTGGGCGCCAAGAAAACCACCGTGGGCCTGGTGATTCCGACCGGCTATTCGTTCAACCTGGACGGCACCTCGATCTACCTGACGATGGCGGCGGTCTTCATCGCGCAGGCCACCAACACGCCCATGACGCTGACGCAGGAGTTCACCTTGCTGGGCGTGCTGCTGCTGACTTCGAAAGGCGCAGCAGGCGTGACCGGAAGCGGGTTCATCGTGCTTGCGGCCACGCTGTCCGCCGTGGGCACCGTTCCGGTGGCCGGACTGGCCCTGATTCTGGGCATTGACCGCTTCATGTCCGAAGCGCGCGCGCTGACCAACCTGATCGGCAACGGCGTGGCAACGCTGGTCGTGGCCAAGTGGACCAACGAGCTGGACATGGACCGGCTGCATGCGGGTCTGAACAACGAGACGTGGGAAGAAGCCCAGGAACCTGAACTGGTGCTGGACAAGAAGACGGAACACATGGCCGTGGGGCGCTGATTGGTCTGAAGGATGCGCCCTGCAGTGCAGGGCTTGCATTCCAGACAGCCCAGGCTGCGCACTTCAAGGCGCAACGGGCTTATTTCTGAAACCGGGCCGCTGGGCGGCCGTTCAACGGTTCTGGCGCGGCGCTGGTCCGGGTCCGCGACCGGCGATATGACGGAACGTGATGCGGCCCTTGCTCAGATCGTAGGGCGACAGTTCCAGCGACACCTGATCGCCCGCCAAGATCCGGATGTGGTTCTTGCGCATCTTGCCGGAGGTGTAAGCCACCAGCTTGTGGCCGTTGTCCAGCGTCACGCGAAAGCGCGAGTCGGGCAGCACCTCGTCAACCAGCCCGTGCATTTCGATCAATTCTTCTTTGGCCATCTATAACTCCTGATATGTTCGAATATTTAAAATTGTCGTGTGTCGCAAGCCGTACGGCTCAGCGGAACTTCATGCGCAAACTGGCGCCGAGCGCTCGTTGATCCAGCCAAGCGCGTGCTCGGTAGCGTAATGCAGTGCAGCAGCGGCGCTGTCAAAAATGCCGGTAAAACGCAGCACCCGGTCATGGGTGCCGCTGCCGCGACCGGAGCGTATGGAAACTGAAGCCGCGAAGCGGCCTTCGCCTTGTGGCTTGGCCAGGGGCGAGACGAGGTATTTGCCTACCTCTAGGGGGGTATGGTTCATGTTCATAAAAATCTTTGCCGGATATTTTTTCCAGCTTCTTGGGAGAGAAAGCGGCTCGCGAGCAAGCCAACGTGTATTCGGTAGCGGGTCGCCGGGCTGTTGAGGGCCAGGCAGATTGAGCCATGAATGGGCACCGTTGGTGAAAGTGCTCGTCAGGAAATGACGGCTGCTGTGGGAATCGAGGCTGAATAACCTTAAAAGCAGTGTCAAAGCGCTGTGGATTCGGGCTCTGGGAGCGCCGCATTTGAGAAAGAAGCCGGATGTAATGGAAGACTTCGATGAAAAACGCTGATGCGTTACCGAACCCACCATTATAACCGGCTCAACCAATAACTGCACTCGGTGTTCATGATTCAAACTCCGGATGCAGTTGCCGAATGCGGCTCATGGCCCGACCCGCAGCCGCTGTCCGGGTTTCCACGCCCATTTTTGAATAGACCCGCTCCAGGTGCTTTTTGACCGTTGCCGGGCTGGCGCCCAGGATGTCGCCGATGTCGCGGTTGACCTTTCCCTTGACCAGCCAGTACAGCACCTCGGCTTCCCTGGCGGTCAGCTTGAAGCTCAGGCTGATGGCCTCGACCACCGCATCGTCCGAAATCTCGCGCATCACGATCAGCCAGTCGCCGCCGCTGTCGCTGCCTTCGGTCAGCTGGTGGAGCCGAAAACTCAGGCGGCGCGGCCCCTGCTCGACCGTCAGGCGCGGCGGCTCGATCTGGCGCTCGGCGTCAAGCAGATGGCGACGCAGCCAGTCCAGCACCGGTTGCGGCGTTTGTGGTGACGTGGTGCCGTAATAGCGCAGCAGCAACTCGCGGGCCAGCGGCGTCTGCCAGACCAGCCGGCCGTCTTCCTTGCCGCCCGGTACCATGCGCACCGTCATGCTGGCGTAGCCAAACGCATCGAGCGCATTGCGCGCCTGGCCGGCCTGCCGGGCTTCCTGCCGGGCACGGCGTGCGCCCTGCAGGTGCACGCCCATGCGGGCCATGACTTCCTTGGGCTTGATCGGCTTGGTGACCTAGTCCACGCCGCCTGCCTGCAGTGCCGCCACCAGGTGCTCGGTCTCGGTCAGGCCGGTCATGAAAATGATGGGAATGTGGGCGGTCTCCAGCATGGCCTTGAGCCGCCGGGCGACTTCAAAACCGTCCATGCCGGGCATCATGGCGTCCAGCAGCACGATGTCGGGCAGCGCCTGCCGGGCGCGCTGCAAGGCGGCTTCGCCACTGGTGGCGACCAGCACGGAGTAGCCCGACTCGTCGAGCGCGTCATGCAGCACGGACAGGTTGTCGGGCACGTCGTCAACGATTAGCACCACGTCGCTGTTGGCACGGTCCAGCGTCTGGTCCAGGCTTTGCGCCTGCGCCACCGGCGCACCCGTCATCTTGTTCATGGCGCAATCCTTTCTTCTGCCAGCTGGCTGGCCATGGCCTCGAACCGGAACTGCCGCGCCAGCAGGCGCATGTCCTCGACAAACGCTGCCGTGGCGGGTTGCTGCTTCTCGATGTCCGCCAGCTTGTTGAGAATGCCGCGGTAAAAGCCCAGTTGGACAACTTCCAGCAAGGCCGCCATCTGCGCAGCGTCGGGCAGCACCCGCAAAGGCGCCGCGGCAGCTTGAGCCGCCGGCTGCGGGGACGGGGCTGGCGTTGCCCCGCCTTCGAAGCGCCAGCTGAGTCCAAGCTTGCGTTCCAGCCAGCCGATCAATTCGGTATGCCGCACAGGCTTGAGGATGAAATCTTCCAGCCCGATGCCCACTTCATTGTCCAGCCCCTTGTCAAAGGCGTTGGCCGACACGATGGCCAGGCGAACCTCCGAGAGCCCTGCGGCCCGGATACGGCGCAGGGTTTCCCAGCCGTCGATGCCGGCCATGGCCAGGTCCATGAAGATTACGTCCGGCCGGTAGCCGGCGGCCAGCAGGTCCATGCAGTCATGGCCGCTGGCCGCCGTGCGCAGCTCAAAGCCCATGGGGGCGAGCAGGTGCACCAGCAGTTCGCGGTCAGGCTCTTCGTTGTCGACCACCAGCAATTTTCGCCTTGCGCCCTCGTAGCCCAGCGGCAGGCGCCGGGCAGGCGCCGGTTTGGCGCGCTGCAGGGTTGCGGCCGACAAATTGACTTCCGGCAAAAACAGGCGGATGCGAAACACCGAGCCTTTGCCGGGTGTGCTGACCACAGTCATTTCCCCGCCCATCAGGTCGGTCAGCATTTTGGCAATCGTCAGGCCCAAGCCGGCGCCCGATGCGCCGCCCACGCTCTGGCCCGCCGTGCTGCCGCGCGCGAAAGGCTCGAAAATCTTGTCCAGTTCGGCCTCGCTCATGCCCGGGCCGGTGTCTTCGACATCGATGTGCGCCATTTCCCGGGCATGGCGCACCCGGAAAATGACCTGCCCTGCGGCCGTGAACTTGATCGCGTTGCCCAGCAGGTTGATGAGCACCTGGCGCACGCGCTGTTCGTCGGCGCGCACGGTTTCGGGCAGCCCGGCCTGGGCGTCGAACACGAAACGCAGCCCTTTGGCCGCCGCCTGCAATTCGAACATGCCGGCCACTTCATGCACGCAGTCGGCGAAATGCATGGGGCTGACATTGAGCGTGAGCTTGCCGGCCTCGATGCGGGCGATGTCCAGCGTGCCCTCGATCAGCGACAGCAAATGCTCGCCGCCGCGCCGGATGACATTGACCGCCTGCTGGCGGTGCGGCGGAATGCCGGCGTCTTCGCCCATCAGTTGCGCATAGCCCAGAATGCTGTTGAGCGGCGTGCGCAACTCGTGGCTGATGGCGCTGATGTAGCGGCTCTTGGCCTGGTTGGCCTGGTCGGCCAGCCGCTTGGCCTGCTGCAGGGCTACATCGGTCTGCCGGTGCGACTCGATTTCCTGCATCAACAGGTGCGTCTGGCGGTTGGATTCTTCCTGCGCCACCTGTCGGCTCTTGTGCGCGAGCACCAGCCACCAGGCGACCAGCCCGGCCATCACCAGCAGCGCCATGTACGCTTTCAAAAAGCCCGAGCGCAAGGCGGATTCCGATGCCGCCAGTTCCGCCAGGGCGCCGAGTTCCTGGCGGTAGAGCAGCCCGAACAGGCTCGCCAGCAGCGGCACGATCACCCCCATCAGCAGCAAAAAATGGCTCAGGCCCCTGTCCAGGTAAGGCCAGATGCGGCGCGGCAACAGCCAGCGCAAGGCGGCCGACCACTGCACCGCCAGCGACGCATGGGGCTTGCACAAATCGCCGCAGCGCGCGTCCAGCGTGCAGCACAGCGAGCAGATGGCCCCCTGGTAGGCCGGGCAATGCGCCATGTCCGGGCCTTCGTAGCTGCGCTCGCAAATCACGCAGCGCTGCACCGAATGGGTCTTGCCGGCGCCTTCGCAAGCCGGCGCCGGCGAACGGCGCGCAATGTAATAGCGGCCGCGGGTCGCCCAGGCAATCAGCGGCGCGGCCACGAAGGCGGTCGCCATGGCGATGACGGCTGAAAACGCCTGCGCCAGTTCGCCGTACAAGCCCAGGTGCGCCGTGACCGACAGCAGCGACGCCAGGGCCATCGCCCCCACGCCGACCGGATTGATGTCGTACAGGTGGGCGCGCTTGAACTCGATGCCCGGCGGCGACAGGCCCAGCGGCTTGTTGATGACCAGGTCGGCCACCACCGCCATGATCCAGGCAATGGCGATGTTGGAGTACAGCCCCAGCACATCGCCCAGCGCCTGGAACACATTCATTTCCCTCAGCATGAAGGCAATCGCGGTGTTGAACACCAGCAACACCACCCGGCCCGGATGGCTGTGCGTCAGCCGCGAGAAAAAATTCGACCAGGCCAGCGAGCCGGCATAGGCGTTGGTCACATTGATCTTGAGCTGCGAAATCACCACGAACAGCGCGGTCGCCCCCACGGCCCAGCCGTAGTGGGGAAACACATATTCGTAGGCCGCCAGGTACATCTGGTTCGGGTCCACCGCCCGGTCTGCCGGCACGCGGTTGGAAATGGCCAGGTAGGCCAGCAAGGCGCCGCCCAGCATCTTCACCACGCCCAGAATTACCCAGCCCGGCCCGCCGGCCAGTACGCTGGCCCACCAGCGCCAGCGGTTGGCCGGTGTTTGCACCGGCATGAAGCGCAAATAGTCAGCTTGCTCGCCCATCTGCGTGACCAGGGCAATGCCCACGGTCAAGCCCGCACCAAACAAGTGCAGGTTAAAGCTGTTCGCGGTGCCTTTTTCGCCGGCATAGTCCAGAACCCCGGAAAATGCACCAGGAGCATGCATGACCACAAAGACAAAAGGCAGCACCAGCATCACCAGCCACAGTGCCTGGGTCCAGACCTGCAGCCGGCTGATGGTGGAAACCCCATGCGTGACCAGCGGAATCACCACCAGCGCGCAAACCAGATAACCCCATTTGGGCGGAATGCCAAAGGCCAGGTCGAGCGCGTAGGCCATGACAGCGGCCTCCAGCGCAAAGAAAATAAAGGTGAATGACGCGTAGATCAACGAGGTCAGCGTGGAGCCGATATAGCCAAAGCCGGCGCCCCGGGTCAGCAAATCCATGTCCACGCCATAGCGGGCGGCATAGATGCTGATGGGCAGGCCGGCCAGAAAAATGATCAGGCCGGTCGCCACGATTGCCCAGAACGCATTGGTGAAGCCGTACTTCACCAGCAGCGTGGCGCCCACGGCCTCCAGGATCAGGAAAGAAGCCGCGCCAAAAGCCGTGTTGGCCACCCGCCATTCCGACCATTTGCGAAATCGCTGCGGCGTGAAGCGCAGCGCATAGTCTTCCATGGTCTCGCTGGCCACCCAGCTGTTGTAGTCGCGCCGAATCTTCACCACGCGTTGCGGCGGGCTGAAGGAGGCGGGTGGAGGAGGCGGGTCGCTGTGCACCAGGCGAAGGTGCACTTTTTATGCCACCGTTGCGCATTTCCCGCCAAGGGCACGGCAATTGCTAGATAGCCTGCCATGGAACTGACTCCCCGCGAAAAAGACAAGCTGCTGATCTTCACTGCTTCCCTGCTGGCCGAACGCAGGCGCGCGCGCGGCCTCAGGCTCAACTATCCCGAAGCCGTGGCGCTGATCAGCGCGGCCATCATGGAAGGCGCGCGCGACGGCAAGACGGTCGCCCAGCTGATGAGCGAAGGCCGCACCATCCTGGGCCGGGCCGATGTCATGGACGGCATTGCCGAGCTGATTCCGGATATTCAGGTTGAAGCCACCTTTCCCGACGGCACCAAGCTCGTCACCGTTCACCAGCCCATTGTCTGAGCCGCCACAGGCCGCGTATGAACACCACAACCACTATGAAATCAATAGCTCTTACGGCAATGACTGCCTGTGCAAACTCCGTGTTTGCACACGATGGCCACGCCATGCAGGGCACGCACTGGCATGCCACGGACGCCTGGGGCTTTGCCATCATGGGCGTCGCTGCGGCCGCGGCCATCTGGCTGTCGCGCGGCGGCAAATAAGCACGGCGAGGCAGTACCACCATGACACCCGGCGAACTGTTCACCGACGGCCCCGACCATCTGCTCAACCAGGGTCGGCGCACGCTGACCCTGGTGGTGCAAAACACGTCGGACCGGCCGATCCAGGTCGGCTCGCACTACCACTTCGCCGAAACCAACGCGGCGCTGGGTTTTGACCGGCCGGCCGCGCGCGGCATGCGGTTGAACATCGCTTCAGGCAGCGCGGTGCGCTTCGAGCCGGGTCAGCAGCGCACGGTGGCGCTGGTGGATTACGCCGGCGACCGAAAAATCCATGGCTTTCGCGGCCTCGTGAATGGTGGAATCGACCCAGGCGTCGAGGGAGCGCTTTGATGGCAACGATCGGACGCCGCGCTTATGCGGAAATCTTCGGCCCCACGGTCGGCGACCGGCTGCGGCTGGCCGACACCGACCTGCTGATCGAGGTAGAGGCCGACTACACCCTGCGCGCCGGCAGCTACGGCGAGGAAGTTAAATTCGGCGGCGGCAAGACGATTCGCGACGGCATGGCGCAGTCGCAGCGCACGAATGCCCAAGGCGCGATGGACTGCGTGATGACCAATGCGCTCATCGTTGACCACTGGGGCATCGTCAAGGCCGACATCGGCCTGAAGGGCGGGCGCATTGCCGCCATCGGCAAGGCCGGCAACCCGGATGTGCAGCCCGGCGTGGACATCATCATCGGCCCCGGCACCGAAATCATCAGCTGCGAAGGCATGGTCGTCACGGCAGGCGGCATCGACTCGCACATCCACTTCATCTGCCCGCAGCAGATCGAGGAAGCCCTGGCCTCCGGCGTCACCACCATGCTGGGCGGCGGCACCGGCCCGGCCACCGGCACCTTCGCCACCACCTGCACACCGGGCCCCGAGAACATCGCCCGCATGCTGCAGGCGGCCGATGCCTTCCCGATGAACATCGGCTTCCTCGGCA
>JAQGMZ010000158.1 GCA_028292045.1 Polaromonas sp.
TGGACAAGAAGGGCACGCGCGCCGTGGCAACGGCTTACCTCGACTACCTGTACTCCGACGAAGGCCAGGAGATTGCCGGGCGCAACTACTACCGCCCGACCGGCGAGAAGGCCAAGGCCAAGTACGCCAGCCAGTTCCCCAGACTAACGCTGTTCACGATCGACCAGGGCTTTGGCGGCTGGGCCAGCGCGGACAAGGCGCACTTTGCCGACGGCGCCTTGTTCGACCAGATTTACACGCTCGGCAGATAAACACCGCGACTGATGGCTTGAAGCGTTGCTGCCCGGACAAGGCCCAAAGACCGTTTTATGAACGAGGGCTAATGACGTGAAACATTTTTAACGGTAAAATACGACTCCAACCCTTGACAGGTGAGCGTCAAAAGCTATTGAAAATGTAGCATTGGCGCTTGTCAGGCTGGGCTGAAAACAGCCTGGCCAACAATTCATGGCCCTTGATGCCGCCGCACGGGGTGCTTGAATAACGGGAAGGAAGCCCCAGATTCCTTACATGAACGCTACCCAACCCCACTCCCGCAAAACCGACCTCACCGTGACCCATGTGCTCGCTGAACTGCTGGAGCGCCTGGAACACAGCAAGGTGCCCGTCGGAGCCGAGCAATATCGCTCGGTGGTGCAGTACCTGGTCAGCGAACTGGGCGAAGTCGAGCCTGGAACCGCCCTGGGCGCCTTGCTTGACAGCCACCCGGCGGCGGCTGAATTGTATGAAAACGTGAATTACCAGTTTGCAGGGCTTTGCCGCTCTGCACTGGAGGCTTCGCTGGCTTCAGAACGGCAGGCCAAAGAGGTTCTGGACCGCGCCATGCGACGGGCCATGAACCGCCCCAACACCCCCTTTAAGGAAGATCCCACCCATGGCAAGAGCTGACGCTAAAACCGCCGTACTCGCAGACGGACTGCGCTACAAATCCAAGGTATCGGGTTCACCCTTTGCCGCCACCACCTCATTCGGCGCGGCCACCATGTCGTGCTTCATGTGCGGCAAGCACCGTGCCCGCTCCCTGATGGGCACGCGCAAAGTGCTGGGCAAGTCCCAGGCTGTGTGCTCGCCTTCGTGCAAGGGGCTCGACGAGGCGCTGGATGCGGCTGCCACGGCCGCTGCCGCAGCAGCGGCGGCGGCTGCCTTGGCAGCCGCCGCCTGACGCAGGCCTGATTTTCCAAGAGGGTTGTTTCGCAGCGACTCCGCCCCTGATTCTGGTCTGCCACAGTGCGGGCCGGGTGCCCAGCGTTATCGAACATGCCGTGTTGCTGTTCGACAATCGCTGGCCACCCCGTCACGTCCGCAAGGGGTGATCTTCCATCCAACCCCTCCACACCAGGATTATTCCGTGAGAAAAACATACCTCCTCAACATCGAAGGCAAGAACCGTGAACGCCTGGTTGAAGCCAGCAAGCACGATATTCGCAAATACGTCAGGCGCGAGCGCGGCCGTGCCTTGCCGCCAGGTGTGGATTTTTGGGATTTTGAGTGCAAGTTCGGCAGCAACGAGGCAACTGCGGCACCAGTCCACTTTGCTACCCTGATGGGATTGATCGACACCGTGGTGCAAGAAGGCGGGGAGCAGTTTTATGTCGAAGTGGTCACCAAGCCAGGCCACCGAACCGCCCGGCCGCAGGTCGCTGCCAACGCTTCTGTCGACGACGAAGGCTTCGACGAATAAAAAGCCGCATTCACGTCCGGAGGCCTACTTGCCTTGCGCAAGTTCAGCCTGAAGGGCTGCTTCACGCAGTTTGTCTTTTTTGCTCGGGCGCTTGCCCTTGATGCCGCCGACCGACAAGGGGTCGGCCGCCGAAGGCTGGCGGCTTTCAACCGGCTCAAACCCTGCCACCTGTTCACGCTGCACATTCAGGCGCTGGCGCTTTTCGATCAGGCGGAAATGGGCTTGCGTGTCGGCACTGACAAAACTGATGGCCATGCCGCTTTCGCCCGCCCGGCCCGTGCGGCCAATGCGGTGGGTGTAGTCGCTGGACGAGCGCGGCAGGTCGTAATTGACCACCACCGGCAACTGAACAATGTCCAGGCCGCGCGCGGCCACGTCGGTGGCCACGACCACCTGCAAGGCTTTCAGCTTGAAATCAAGCAGCACCTGGCTGCGTTTTCCCTGGCTCAGTTCGCCATGAAAAGGCTCGGCTTCAATGTCGGCCTTGCGCAGCTTGTCGGCCACGATCTCGGCCGCATGCTTGGTGGCGACGAACACCAGCACCCGGCTCCATTTTTCAGTCTGCACCAGGTGGCGCAGCAGCTGCGTGCGTCGGCTCGGGTCTACTTCGATAACGCGCTGGGCAATGTCGGGTTCGGCCAGCGGCGCAGCCTGGACTTCGATGCGCAGCGGGTCGGCCAGCAAGCCGGCCGCCAGTGCTTCGATGGCGGGCGGAAAGGTGGCTGAGAAAAACAGGTTCTGGCGCCGCGCCGGCAGCAGGCTCAGGATGCGGCCCAGTTCTTCGCCAAAGCCCAGGTCAAGCAGCCGGTCGGCTTCGTCCAACACCAGGGCGTTGACACTGTCGAGCGACAGGGCATTGCGTTCGATCAGGTCGATCAGGCGTCCGGGCGTGGCCACGATGATGTCCGCCCCGCCGCGCAGGTTCATCATTTGCGGATTGATCGACACGCCGCCAAACACGACGGCCACCTTGATGCGTTGCGGCAGGTAGCTGGCAAAGCCGACCAGGGCTTCCCCCACTTGCGCCGCCAGCTCGCGGGTGGGCACCAGCACCAGTGCACGGATGGGCCGCCTGGCGCCGGCAGGCGATTGGGCTAGCTGGTGCAACAGGGGCAGGGCGAAAGCGGCCGTCTTGCCGGAGCCGGTCTGGGCCGATCCCACGATGTCGCGCCCTTGCAGGATCGCCGGAATGGCCGCCGCCTGGATGGGCGTTGGCGCCAGGTAGCCTTTTTCGGCAATGGCGCGCGCCAGCAAGGGCAGCAGGGCGGGCGAAAAGCCGAGTGATGAAAATGGCATGGAAGTGGGGCTTGAAGAAATAAGGCTTGGAATGCCCAGGAAAGGACAGATCGGGTAACACACGCAGATTGTGTTCAATTTACGCCGGGCTGCTGGGCTAGGACGCGCAATTTTAAGGCCGGCCATGGGCTTCACGCCCCAGCCCATTTCTGCGCTCCCGTATGTTGTCGTCGGACGCCGCTGACTCTGGCTGGTCTGCACTGCCTACGCAAGCATTGTTGAGTCATCGGTAGTGTGATTGTTGACTGCCCATTTACAGCCACATCACCAAGGAATACGCCATGCTGGCCATGAATTACCGAGGCCCCTACCGGGTGCGCGCAGAACAAAAATCCGCGCCTTACATCGAGCATCCGGGCGACGCCATCATCCGCGTCAACCGGGCCTGCATTTGCGGATCGGACCTGCACCTGTACCACGGCCTGGTGCCCGACACGCGCGTGGGCACGACTTTTGGCCATGAGTTCACCGGCGTAGTGGAAGAAATCGGGTCGGAAGTGCAAAACCTGAAAGTCGGCGACCAGGTGCTGGTGCCTTTTAACGTGTTTTGCGGATCCTGCTATTTTTGCCAGCGCGAGCTGTACAGCAATTGCCACAGCGTCAACCCCGAAGCCAGTGCGATAGGAGGCATTTACGGCTACTCGCACAGTACCGGCGGCTATGACGGGGGCCAGGCCGAATATGTGCGGGTACCCATGGCCGATGTCGGGCCGACCGTGATTCCGGCTGACCTGGACCTGGACGATGCGGTGCTGCTGACCGACGCCTCCCCCACCGGCTACCAGGCCGCTGAAATGGGCGACATCCGCGAAGGCGAGACCGTGGTGGTGTTTGGCGCCGGTCCGGTGGGCATCTTTGCGGCCAAATCAGCTTGGCTCCTGGGCGCGGGCCGGGTGATCGTGGTCGACCATGTGGATTACCGCCTGGAGTTCGTCAAGAATTTTGCCCAGTGCGAAATCGTCAACTTCAAGGAAGTGAAGGACATGGCGGTGCACATCAAGAAGATGACCGACTGGATGGGCGCCGATGTCTGCATCGATGCGGTGGGCTGCGAAGCCGCCGGTAATTTTGCGCAGTCGCTGACCGGCATCAAGCTCAAGCTGCAGGGCGGCTCGGCCACGGTGCTGCACAGGTGCATCAACACGGTGCGCAAGGGAGGCAAGGTGTCCATTGTGGGCGTCTATGGCCCGACCTTCAATGCGATTCCGATTGGCAACGCAGTCAACAAGGGGCTGACGCTGCGGATGAACCAGGCCAGCGTGAAGCGCCATTTGCCCCGGCTGATCGAGCACATCCAGGCGGGCCGCATCAAGCCGAGCGAGATCATCACCCACCGCATGCCGCTCGAGGAAGTGGCTGACGCGTACCACATGTTCTCCAGCAAGCTCGACAACTGCATCAAGACCGTGCTGGTGCCGCCGCGTTCAATCGCTTCTAACTGAAGGATGGATTTGTCATGAACACTCCCGCCAACACCCCAGAGAATGCTTTGGAAGTCCCCGCCCGGTTTGCGCACATCAAGGGCTGGGGCGCAGACCTGGACCATGCCAACCGTCCGGCTTATCCGATGGAGCGCATGCCCGCCCGGCTGAAAGGCGACCATTCCCATCCGCCTGCGCAGCAGCCGCAAACGGTCGAGATTCTGCAGTCGATCGAACGGCCTTCGATCACGCCCCTGTTCGGCACGCCCAACCCGCCGTCGGGCGTGAGCGGAATGCTTCGCCGGGCTGCGTTCAAATACAGCGAAAGCGATTTGCGCCACTGGATGATCTTGCTGTTTGCCGACCGGGTCAACATGGTGGAAGGGCTGGGCGCCGACCTGGTGCGCGGCCATGTGCCCAACGTGTTTGCCGAGATGGGCGGCAAGGCAGAGTTCAAGTACAACCGCGAAGCGGCCATGCAGAAAGCCCTGGTGGTGTCCACCGTCGCGCTGGTGGGGCTCTTGCTCTGGAGGCAAAACCGCCGCCACGACCGTTCATATCAACGGCGACTCAGCCGCCGCGGGTGATGCCTGTCGATGGGATTACATGAGGGCGGTCATAGGCCGGCGTGTTCTAGCGGCACATGCTGTAGCCGCCGGTTTCCAGGTGGAAATGGTCGCGGTGAACCGCGTTGTAATCCGGCCCCAGTACTCCGTTGAAATACCGGCAGGCGCCGCCGTGGGCATCGGCCAGAAATTTAGCCTCGGGCTTGCGCGCAGGTGTTGCGCTGCCGGGTTGCCACGCCTTCAAGACCGAAATCTGTTGCCCGTTTTCCAGCGTAAAACCGGCTATGTCCAGCGCGTCGGCTGTGGCATGGCGGCTGCGTGAGGTTGCTGGCGCATCCGGGCTCGTACCTTCGCCCCGGTTGATGTTGCGGCAGGCGTAACTGCCCAAATGCCCAAGCGCAACAACCTCCTGGCCAAAGTGCAGGCGGGCGGCCGGCTGGAGCGCATGCCTTTCCCACATGAAGAAAGACAGGGCCATGGGGCAACTGAGCGTCAGCGGTGCGCCGATGCGAACGCCGGCGGTTTTCAAGCGCACCGCATTGTCAAAACCGCATTCGTCGCCCGTCACCCGGTCAGGCAGCAGGTCGTAGGCCATTCCGGTTTGCGCCAGCGCGGCCAGGCAACTTGCCGCACCGCTGCGGGCGCGGGACAACTTATAACCAGTCAGTGCATTGGGCGGTGCCATGGCATTGAGCGGCGCCCAGGGGTTGAACTCTTCGGGAATCAGCCAGCGCTGGCTGTAAAAACCATAGCCCGCAGCGCCAATGAGAGCGCACAGCACGGCCTTGACCACCCAGGATCTTCCGGGCTTGTGTGGATTGGGCGGAGAAGGATGGAGCAAGGGCGCTTATGGATAAAAACAGGAATGGTTTATTTGCACTAATTCTGTATTACTCGGAAAGTTTTGGTAAGACGTGTTTGTCTGTAAAACATGCATACCGCCTCCAAACTGCGCAGCTGAACATGCCAAAAACCATTGATATTGCTTCCCGAGCAAGCTTGTCGATTTCAAAAAACCGGCCGATTCAGGCAAAGCCTGGAATGCAATTGATGGCACCTCTGGGTAACCTGCCCCCAAGGCTGAGTCTGATACGCTGAAAGGCATGCCTCACACCGTTTTTAGATCCATGATTTCAAAAAAAGATGCACCGTAATGGCTGTTTATAAAAAAACCGAGAAAGGCATGAACGAGTTGCTGGCCCCTAGTCGCACCATCGATGCAAGGCTGGTCAGTGTGCTGATTTTGGTGGACGGTGTTCGCGACTCACTCGAGGTCAACCGCTTGGCCAGGGAAGTGAACCTGCCTGCGGACGCGCTTGAAATACTGTTTCACGGCGGATACGTTGAAAAGAAATTCAAGGGCAGCGCCGCGCTGGCAGAGGCAAGAGTAGAAGCCCGCGGCGAACCGGCAACTGCACCGGCAACCGGCGATGCCGGCAGCAAACTTGACAAGTTCAATGCCCTGTACACTTACCTGGTGGAAGAAACCAAGGCCCTGCTCGGGCTTCGCGGGTTCATCTTCCAGCTGCGCATCGAGCGGGCCACCACGCTGATGCAACTCAAGGCATTGATCGAACCGATAGGCGCAGCTATCAATAAAAAGCATGGTTTTGAAATCGCCAAGAATTTCACCACGGAGAGTGAACGGCTTGCCGTGGCAGCCATTGCCGAACGCAATATTTGAGCAAGCTTCACGATGCTTGCAGGGTCATGATTTACGCTTCAGGAGTTGCCTGAGCGCCAGAAAGGCAGCCGCACTGCTGCCATAAACAATCGCCCGCTGCTTGAGCGTGGCATGACCCGGTTCCGCAAGCGCTGCAGGTTTATCAGCCATTGATGCAACAGCCGGGGTGGGGTGGATGACCGGCGCAGGAGGTGGTTGTGCAACGCCCGAAATGCCCGCCGTGGCCTGCCCGGCAGGGCCGGCACTGTTCGCGCCAGGGGTTTTAGCAGCAGGCAAGCCAGCCTGATCCGGCTTCGCCAGCGTACCGTGGTCGTTTGCATAAACCCAGGTAAATTCGGCGCCCAGCAAAAAAATCTGGGCAGAGTAATACACCCACACCAGCAACACCACCAGGGAGCCGGCCGCTGCGAACGAAGAGGTCACGCTGCTATTGCCGATGTACAGGCTGATCAGCCATTTGCCCACTTCGAACAGCACCGCCGTCACGCCTGCGCCCACCCATACATCGCTCCAGCCTATCCTGGCCTGCGGCATGACCTTGAAAATCATGGCAAACAGCACCGTTGCAATGCTGACGGACAGCACAATGTTGATCAAGTAAAGCAGGGTTTCCCAGCCCGGAAAAAGCGC
>JAQGMZ010000174.1 GCA_028292045.1 Polaromonas sp.
GATCAACCCCCAGTGGGATCAGCACTGGATGGATGCATTGGCTGACGGCACCGACGCCCTGGATGCGCTGTGCGCGATGAGCGAGGACAGCATCGAGCGCGAGGCGGGCCTCTCGGCCCACGAATCCAAGAGCTGGCTCGTGGCGCGCAGCGCGCTGGCTGGCGACCGCGCACTGACCTGCAGCCTGCGCCACTACCAGGCTATTCCCGAATACATCGCCGGCTTCGGCGTGATGCTGCTCAAACAACCTAACTGAAAAGGACACACCATGGATCCCCGCATTGAACAATGGGCTGAGCGCCTGCGCCTGGCTGAATCCCAGCGCGAACCGATACCGCCGCTGCGCGACGAGATTGGCGCCGATCCCGGCGGCCACCTGGCCTATGCCATCCAGCAAGCCAACGTCGCGCATGCCGTGGCCCAGGGCCGGCGGGTGGTCGGCCGCAAGATCGGCCTCACATCGCCGGCCGTGCAGCGCCAACTCGGCGTGGACCAGCCCGACTTTGGCACCTTGTTCGCCGACATGCTCTACGGAGACGATGAGGAGGTACCCCTCTCGCGCACGCTGCAGCCCAAGGTCGAGGCCGAGGTTGCGCTGGTGCTCGAGCGTGACCTGCCCGCAGCCGACACCACGCTGGTCGAACTGATCGGGGCAACAGCCTATGTGCTTCCGGCCATCGAGATCGTGGGCAGCCGCATCGCGGCCTGGAACATCCGCTTTACCGACACGGTGGCCGACAACGCGTCAAGCGGCCTGGTGGTGCTGGGCGGCGTGCCGACCAAGCTCAACGCCCTGGACCTCAAGCTGTGCGGCATGACCATGCAACGCGGCGACGAGACCGTCTCGAGCGGCAGCGGCGCGGCCTGCCTGGGCCATCCGCTCAATGCTGCCGTGTGGCTCGCCCGCAAGCTCGCCATTCTCGGCCAGCCGCTGCGCGCAGGCGACCTGGTGCTCACCGGCGCACTCGGCCCCATGGTGCCGGTCGTGGCAGGCGACCGCTTCGAAGCCCGTATCGATGGTGTGGGCAGCGTGCGTGCGCGCTTCTCCGAGGCATGAACGCCAAAGCCGCAACAAGCGCATTCGCATCAAACGCAGCACCGCCTGCATTACGAAAGAAACATCCATGACCCGCAAATTCAAGGCAGCCATCATCGGCAGCGGCAACATCGGCACGGACCTGATGATCAAGATCCTGCGCCACGGCAAGCACCTCGAGATGGGCGCGATGGTCGGCATCGACCCGACCTCGGACGGCCTGGCACGCGCCGCCCGAATGGGTGTGCCAACCACCCATTCGGGCGTCGAAGGCTTGACGCGCATGCCCAATTTCGACGAGATCGACTTTGTGTTCGATGCCACGTCGGCCGGCGCGCATATCAAGAACGACGCTTTCCTGCGCAGCCTCAAGCCTGGCATCCGCATGATCGACCTGACGCCGGCGGCCATCGGCCCGTACTGCATCCCGGTCGTCAACGGCGAAGACCACCTCGACGCCTTGAACGTCAACATGGTCACCTGTGGCGGCCAGGCCACCATTCCCATGGTCGCGGCGGTCTCGCGCGTGGCTAAGGTGCATTACGGCGAGATCGTCGCCTCCATCTCCAGCAAGAGCGCCGGTCCCGGCACCCGCGCCAACATCGACGAGTTCACCGAAACCACCTCCAAGGCCATTGAGGTCGTTGGTGGTGCCGTCAAGGGCAAAGCGATCATTGTGCTTAATCCGGCCGAGCCGCCCTTGATCATGCGCGACACGGTCTACACCCTGAGTGACTTCGCCGACGAAGCGGCCATCGCCGCGTCGGTCGAGCGCATGGCCGCCGCCGTGCAGCAGTATGTGCCCGGCTACCGCCTCAAGCAAAAGGTGCAGTTCGACCGCATCGAAGCCAGCGCCCCGATCAACATTCCGGGCGTCGGCCTTCGCATGAGCGGCCTCAAAACGTCCATCTTCCTGGAGGTCGAGGGCGCTGCCCACTACCTGCCCGCCTACGCCGGCAACCTGGACATCATGACCAGCGCCGCCCTGCGCACCGCCGAACACATGGCCGAGCGCATGCGCGCTGCCCAAGCCCTGGCCACCGCCTGAAGGAGAACTCCATGAACCACGACATCAGCAAGAAAATCTACATCTCCGACGTGACGCTGCGTGACGGCAGCCACGCCATTCGCCACCAGTACAGCGTCGCGCAGGCCCGGCAGATCGCCAAGGCGCTGGACGACGCCAAGGTGGACTCCATTGAAGTCGCGCACGGCGACGGCCTGCAAGGCGGCAGCTTCAACTACGGCTTTGGCGCCCACTCCGACGTCGAGTGGATCGAGGCCGTGGCCAGCGTGGTCAAACACGCCAAAATAGCAACTCTGCTGCTGCCGGGCATCGGCACCGTGCATGACCTCAAGGCCGCCTATGACGCCGGCGCCCGTATCGTGCGCGTGGCCACGCACTGCACCGAGGCCGACATCTCGCGCCAGCACATCGAGTACGCCCGCCACCTGGGCATGGAAGCTGTCGGCTTTCTCATGATGAGCCACATGCAAACGCCCCAAGGCCTGGCCCAGCAGGCCAAGCTCATGGAGAGCTACGGCGCCACGGTGTGCTACGTGGTGGACTCGGGCGGCGCGCTGAGCATGAACGATGTGCGCGACCGCTTTCGCGCCTTCAAGGACGTCCTCAAACCCGAAACCCAGACGGGCATGCACGCCCACCACAACCTGAGCCTGGGCGTGGCCAACTCCATCGTCGCCGTAGAAGAAGGCTGCGACCGCGTGGATGCCAGCCTGGCCGGCATGGGCGCCGGCGCGGGCAATGCGCCGCTCGAAGTGTTCGTTGCCGCCGCCGCGCGCCTGGGCTGGAACCACGGCTGCGACCTTTACCAGCTCATGGACGCGGCCGACGACATCGTGCGCCCGCTGCAGGACCGCCCGGTGCGCGTGGACCGCGAGACGTTGGCGCTCGGTTATGCCGGGGTGTACTCCAGCTTCCTGCGCCACTCGGAAGTAGCAGCCAAGAAGTACGACCTCAAGGCGGTGGATATCCTGGTCGAGCTGGGACGCCGGCGCATGGTAGGCGGCCAGGAAGACATGATCGTTGACGTCGCGCTGGACCTGCTCAAAGCCCGTGAGCACGAGCGTATCCACGCGCAGCCCGTCATGAGCGAAGCCGCTTGAATTCCTTTTTTATCAACCAACACATCACAAACCACAACATGTCTACCCACAACACTGCCATCACTGAATCCGAAACGAGCCGTTTTGTCCGCATCAAGGAAGGCGACCTTGACCTGCAGCTCCATTACAACGACGCCGGCAGCGCCGACGAGACCGTCGTGATGCTGCACGGCTCGGGCCCGGGCGCCAGCGGCTGGGCCAACTTCAACCGCAATGTCGAGCCGTTTGTCGCCGCGGGTTATCGCGTGATCCTGATGGACTGCCCGGGCTGGAGCAAAAGCGATCCCGTGGTCA
>JAQGMZ010000189.1 GCA_028292045.1 Polaromonas sp.
GCATGAGTTCGACCAGCACGGCGGGCGTGTCCATCGTCACGCTGCAGTTCGGCCTGGGGCTGGCGCTGGACGTGGCCGAGCAGCAGGTGCAGGCGGCCATCAACGCCGGCGGCTCGCTGCTGCCGGCGGATTTGCCCGCGCCGCCGGTCTATGCCAAGGTCAACCCGGCCGATGCGCCGGTGCTGACGCTGGCTATCACGTCCGACACGCTGCCGCTGACCGAGGTGCAGAACATCGTCAACACTCGGCTGGCGCTGAAGATCAGCCAGGTCAGCGGCGTCGGGCTGGTGGCGCTCAGCGGCGGCCAGCGCCCGGCCGTCCGCATCCAGGCCGACACCCGGGCCCTGGCGTCGTATGGCCTGGGGCTGGACGCGCTGCGAACGGCGATTTCCGCGGCCAACGCCAACGCGGCCAAGGGCAGCATCGACGGCCCCACACGCTCGTATTCCATCAACTCCAACGACCAGCTGCTGGCCGCCCGCGACTACCAGAACCTGATCATTGCCTACCGAAACGGCGCGGCAGTGCGCATAGCCGATGTGGCGCGGGTGGTGGAAAGCGCCGAAAACACCCAGCTCGGCGCCTGGGCCACCATTGCCTGCACCGCCAGCACCTCGGAAAATGAAGCCGATTGCCTGGGAACACCTGGCCGGCGCCTGGTACCCGCCATCATCTTGAATGTCCAGCGCCAGCCCGGCGCCAACGTGATCGCCACGGTGGACGCCATCAGGGCGCGCCTGCCCGAGTTGCAGGCCGGACTGCCGACGCAGATGCAGGTCGATGTGCTGAGCGACCGCACCACCGGCATCCGCGCCTCGGTGCTGCATGTCGAGATCGAGCTGCTGCTGGCCGTGCTGATGGTGGTGCTGGTGATTTTTGCGTTTTTGCACAACGTCCGCGCCACGGTGATCGCCAGCCTGTCGGTGCCGATCTCGCTCATCGGCACCTGCGGGGCAATGTACCTGCTCGGCTACAGCCTGAACAACCTGAGCCTGATGGCGCTGACGATCGCCACGGGTTTCGTGGTTGACGACGCCATCGTGATGATCGAGAACATTGCGCGCTACATCGAGGAAGGCGAATCGCCCATGCTGGCCGCGCTGAAGGGCGCCAAACAGATTGGCTTCACCATCATTTCCCTGACGGTGTCGCTGATCGCGGTGCTGATTCCGCTGCTGTTCATGGGCGATGTGGTCGGCCGGCTGTTCCGCGAATTCGCCATCACGCTGGCGATCACGATCTTGATTTCGGCGGTGGTGTCGCTGACGCTGGTGCCGATGATGTCGGCCAGGTGGCTGAAGGCAAAACCCCAGCGCGGCACCTCCCCGTCTGTGCAAGAACCGGTCGCGGAACTGGCTTTGCCAGGCCGCAGACAGGGCGGCCCCCGGGGGCAGCAAACCACGCGAAGCGGGGAGCGTGGGGGCTTTATGGACAACGTCATCGTCCGCTACGACCAGTCGCTGGCCTGGGTGCTCAAGCGCCAGGGCCTGACGCTGCTGGTGGCGCTGGCCACACTGGGGCTGACCGTGCTGCTCTACCTGCTGATTCCCAAGGGCCTTTTTCCAACGCAGGACACCGGCCAGCTCCAGGTGCGGATTGAAGCCGCCCAGTCGGTGTCGTATGCCCGCATGGCCGAGCTGCAGCAGGCGGCAGCGCGCGAGATTTTGCAGGACCCGGACGTGGACACGCTGAGTTCCTTCATCGGCGTCGATGCGGCCAACAACACCATGCTGCACACCGGCCGCATGCTGATCAACCTGAAAAAAGAACGCACCGGCAGCCAGCAGGCCACCATGGACCGGCTGCGCGAGCGCGCCAGCCGGGTCGCCGGCGTGACGCTGTACGTGCAGCCGACGCAGGACCTGACGATTGACGCAGAAAGCGGCCCGACCCAGTTCCGCGTATCGCTGGAGGGCGCCAGCAATGCCGTGGTGGTGCAATGGGCCAACGCCCTGGCCGCGCGCATGGCGCAGGCCGCCAGCCTGCGCAACGTGGTGTCGGACGCAGGCGCCCAGGGCACGGCGGCCTACGTCAAGGTGGACCGCGACACGGCATCGCGGCTGGGCATTTCCACCTCGGTGGTCGACGATGCGCTGTACAGCGCTTTCGGCCAGCGCATCGTTTCGACCATTTTCACCGAGACCAACCAGTACCGCGTCATTCTGGAAGCCCTGCCCGATGCGCTGGCCACGCCGGCTTCGCTGGGCAACCTGCCTTTGCGAACCGGCGCCGGCACGACCACGCCGCTGGCGTCGATCGCGACCATCACCGAGCAGCCCGCGCCGCTGCAGATCACCCATGTCGCCCAGTACCCGGCCACCACGCTGGGGTTTGACACCGCGCCCGGCGTGTCGCTGGGCCGGGCGGTCGATGACATACGGCTGGCAGCCAAGGACATCGCCCTGCCGGCCAGCGTGACCTTGAGCTTCCTGGGCGCAGCGGGTGCCTACCAGACGTCGCTGTCCAGCCAGCTGTGGCTCATTTTGGCGGCGGTGGTCTGGGTGTACATCGTGCTGGGCGTGCTCTATGAAAGCTATGTGCACCCGATGACGATTCTCTCGACCCTGCCGTCGGCGGGCGTGGGCGCGCTGCTGGCGCTGATGCTGAGCGGCTCGGACCTGGGGGTGATCGGCATCATCGGCATCATTTTGCTGATCGGCATTGTGAAAAAGAACGCGATCATGATGATCGACTTCGCGATTGACGCGGAGCGCAACCAGGGCAAGTCGCCGCAGGAGGCGATTCACCAGGCGGCGCTGCTGCGCTTCAGGCCGATCTTGATGACAACGCTGGCGGCGCTGTTTGCCGCCGTGCCCCTGATGCTGGGGTTTGGCGAGGGCGCCGAGTTGCGGCGGCCGCTGGGGATGGCGATTTTTGGCGGGCTGATTGTGAGCCAGGTGTTGACGCTGTTCACGACGCCGGTCATATACCTGGCGTTTGACCGGTTGGGGCGGCGGGTTGGGCGGAAGGAGCGGGTCGATGCTGCTGCCTGATTTTTATGCTTTTTGTGGTGCTTGCGCTTGTTCTGCTTGCTTAGGTTGCTCTTTAATTAACAGTAGTTTTCACTGCGTTGACCTGCTGGCCAGGGGTAGCCCGGCCAACAGGCAACAGCAGGGAAGACCCAAGGCCAAATCAAAGCCATGAGAGGACAGAAACAATGAACCTGTCCGGCCCCTTCATCCACCGCCCCATCGCCACCATCCTCCTGACCATCGGCATCGCCCTGGCCGGCATCGGCGCCTTCTTCGTCCTGCCCGTCTCCCCCCTGCCCCAGGTCGATTTCCCGGTCATTTCGGTCAGCGCAAGCTTGCCCGGCGCCAGCCCCGGCACCATGGCCAGCAGCGTCGCCACGCCTCTGGAGCGCAGGCTCGGCACCATCGCCGGCGTCAACGAAATGACGTCCAACAGCGGCACCGGCTCGACCCGCATCAGCCTGCAGTTCGAGCTGAACCGCAAGATCGACGCCGCCGCCCGCGAAGTGCAGGCAGCCATCAACGCCTCGCGCGCCGACCTGCCCGCCACGCTGCGCAGCAACCCGACCTACCGCAAGGCCAACCCGGCCTCGTCGCCGGTCATCATCCTGGCGCTGACCTCCAAAACCCGCTCGCCCGGCCAGATCTACGACGAGGTCTCCAGCCTGGTGCAGCAAAAAATCGCCCAGGTGCCGGGCGTCGGCGACGTGGAGCTGGGCGGCGGATCGCTGCCCGCCGTGCGTGTGGAACTGCTGCCGTTCGCGCTCAACCGCTACGGCGTCAGCATGGAAGACGTCCGCGCCGCGCTGCAGGCGGCCAACGCCAACCGGCCGCGCGGCGCCATCGAGGGCAACGGCCAGCGCCTGCAAATCTACGCCAATGGCAGCACCGGGGCGGGCGGCCTGCGCGCGGCCGACTACCAGGGGCTGATCGTTGCCTGGCGCAACAACGCGGCCATCCGCCTGAGCGACGTGGCCGAAGTCAGCAACGGCGTGGAAAACACCAACACCCTGGGCCTGTTCAACGGCCAGCCGGCGGTCATCGTGCTGGTGACGCGCCAACCCGACGCCAACGTGATCGCCACGGTGGACGGCGTGCGCGCCCTGCTGCCCGAGCTGCAGGCCCAGTTGCCGCAGGACGTGCAGCTGCAGGTGGCGTCGGATTCCACCAACTCGATCCGCGCCTCGCTGCTTGAAATCGAGGTCACCCTGCTCATCTCGATTGCGCTGGTGGTGCTGGTGGTCAGCGCCTTTTTGCGCAGCGTGCGCGCCACCATCATTCCCGCCGTGGCCACGGTGGTGTCGCTGCTCGGCACCTTCGGCGTGATGTACTTGATGGGCTTCAGCCTGAACAACCTGAGCCTGATGGCGCTGACAGTCGCCACCGGCTTTGTGGTCGATGACGCCATCGTGGTGCTGGAAAACACCAGCCGCCACATCGAAGCCGGCATGGACCGCTTCAAGGCGGCGCTGCTGGGCGCCCGCGAAGTCGGGTTCACCGTGCTGTCGATCAGCCTGTCGCTGGTGGCGGTGTTCATTCCGCTGCTGTTCATGGGCGGGCAGACCGGCCGGCTGTTCCGTGAATTTGCCGTCACGCTGTCGGCGGCCGTGATGATCTCGCTGGTGATTTCGCTTACCACCACGCCGATGATGTGCGCCTGGCTGCTCAAGCCGCAATCTGCCAGCAAGCCGCCGGGGCGCATCGCACGCGCCTTTGAAAACGGCTTCAGGCGAATCCTGCGCGGCTACGAGGTGGCGCTGGACTGGGCGCTTTCGGCCAAGCTGGTCGTCATGCTGACCTTGCTGGCGGTGATCGGCTTGAACGTCTACCTGTACATTGCCGCGCCGAAGGGCTTTTTCCCGCAGCAGGACACCGGCCAGATCAACGGTTTCCTGCGCGCCGACCGCAGCATTTCCTTCCAGGCGATGCAGACCAAGCTCAAGCAGCTGGTGGACACGATCCGCGCCGACCCGG
>JAQGMZ010000209.1 GCA_028292045.1 Polaromonas sp.
GCCCTCCGCCAAAATCGATGTGCGCCAGCGTGATGCCCGCCGCCTCGATGGCGTCCACCAGGTCCAGGATGCGGTCCATGGCATCCAGGTATGGCGTGACCTCGGTGATCTGCGAGCCGATGTGGCAGTCGATGCCGATCACCTCCAGGCCTGGCAGGGAAGCGGCATGCTGGTAGATGCGCACAGCGTCTTCATGGGCCACGCCAAACTTGTTGCCTTTCAGCCCGGTGGAAATGTACGGGTGCGTTTTTGGGTCGACATTCGGGTTGACGCGAATGCTCACCGGCGCGCGCTGGCCCATGGCCACTGCCACGCTGGAGAGCACGTCGAGTTCGGCTTCGCTTTCGACATTGAAGCAGCCAATGCCTGCTTTCAGCGCCTGGCGCATTTCAGGGCGTGTCTTGCCGACGCCGGAGAAAATCACTTTTTCCATGTCGCCGCCTGCCGCCCGGACACGCTCAAGCTCTCCACCCGAAACAATGTCGAAACCGCAACCCGCCCGGGCAAACACCTGCAGCACGGCCAATGAGGAGTTGGCCTTCATCGCATAGCAAATCTGCGCATCGCGCCCTTCAAAACCGCGCTGGTACGACGCCAGGGCCGACAGCATGGCGGCTTTTGAATAAATGAACAGCGGTGTTCCATGCGCCTGCGCCAGTTCGCCGACGGATTGGTCTTCGGCAAACAGCGCATCGCCACGGTAGGCAAAATAAGGATGGCCGGGAAGGGTGGGCAGTGTCATGAAGCGGTTTCTATTCGAGCAAAATGTGAAAAATCGGCGTGGATGGCGTAGATCGAATCCGGGCTGAACCGGTCGTGATGGCAACCCTGCAGGCCGCTGCGCCTGGCACACGATGAGCCCGCAACAACCTGGGGTTGCTAGCGCGCTGCCGATGCCGGCGCAGCCGCAGGAGATGGCGCCAAGGTGGGCGCAAGGGTAGGCGACATGGCCAAGGGCGGGGCTTGCGGCACCATCGGTAAAAACAAAGGCCCCTTTTGCCCGCAACCGGTCAACAATGCGGCGCTTGCCAGGGTGACGGCAAAGCCATGTCTGCAAGCTGCCGCAGCAAGGCGGCCTAAAATTCGGTGTGAAAAAACCATGACAGGATTGTAATGACGGACCTTGAATACCAGAACCAGGCCGAGCGCGTGCTCAAGGCGGTTGAAGAAGCCTGCGACCGGCTCAATGACGAGCGCGACGTGGACATTGACAACCAGCGCACCGGGGGAATGGTCACCCTGACATTTTCAAACCAGAGTCAAATCATCATCAACCTGCAAAAACCCTTGCAGGAAATCTGGATGGCCGCCAGGGCTGGCGGTTTTCACTATAAATTCAATAGCGGCCAATGGCTAGATACCAAGGACTCCCGCGAGTTTTATGCCAACTTGTCGCGTTACGCCAGCGAACAGGCCGGTCAGGCGCTGGACTTTGCCGCCAATGCGTAAAAACTGGTCGCCGCTTCAGTTTTTAAACAAATCCAGGATTCTTTTTTTCTCGTCGGACGGCGGCAGCACCTGAATGCCCCCGCCCGGCGCGGGCGCTGGTTCATTGCCCAAGGCGCTGGACTCTGCCTGCATGCCCACGCTGCTGATGCCTGCGCCCTTGGCATATTCTTCGTAATACCACTCGCCATTGACATTCACCACGCCTGCCGGCGGCAGGTATTCGGTCACCGGCACGCCCTTGAGGGCATAGTCCATGAAATTGATCCAGATGGGCAGGCTCAAGCCTCCGCCCGTTTCACGGTCGCCCAGTTTTTTGGGCGTGTCGTAGCCCATCCAGACAGCTGCTGCCAGCGTGGGCTGAAAACCAACAAACCAGGTGTCGATCGAGTCATTCGTGGTGCCGGTTTTGCCGAAGATATCGGACCGCTTGAGCATGGCCTGGGCCTTGGCGGCCGTGCCGGACCGCGCCACTTCCTGCAGCAGGCTGTCCATGATGAACGCATTTCTGGCGTCGATGCCGCGCATCGATTCGTTGAGCGCCGGCGGCGTGACTTCCAGCAACACCTTGCCCCGCTGGTCCGTGATTTTAGTGATCAGGTAGGGGTTGACACGGTAGCCGCCATTGGCAAACACCGAATAGCCCGTTGCCATCTGCATGGGCGTGACCGAGCCTGCGCCCAGCGCCATGGTCAGGTAAGCCGGGTGCTTGTCTGCATCGAATCCAAAATGCGTCACCCAGTCCTGCCCGTACTTGGCACCAATGGATTGAAGAATGCGGATGGAGACCAGATTTTTTGATTTCTTGAGCGCCGTGCGCAGGCTCATCGGGCCTTCGAATCCGCCGTCATAGTTCTTCGGCTCCCAAGGCTGGCCACCGGTCACGCCGGCATCGAAAAAGAGCGGTGCGTCGTTGACGACGGTGGCCGGGGTGAAACCCTTTTCCAGCGCCGCAGAATAAATGAAAGGCTTGAAGCTGGAACCCGGCTGTCGCCAGGCCTGCGTGACGTGGTTGAACTTGTTTTTTTCAAAATCAAACCCGCCAACCAAGGCGCGAACCGCCCCATCCCGGGGGTCCATGGCGACAAAAGCGCCTTCGACTTCCGGCAATTGGGTAATTTCCCAGCCGTCTTTCAAGGTCTTGGCAACACGAATCAACGCGCCAGGACGAATCTTGATGGTGGCGCCTGCCTTGTCGGCCAGACCCGATTGCCCGGGCCGCAAGCCTTCCCCGGTGATGGTCAATTTTTCACTGTTCAGGCGGACGGCGACAATCCGCTTGGGACTGGCCTCCAGCACCACCGCCGACATGATGTCGCCATTGTCCGGGTTGTCGGCCAGGGCATCGTCAATCGCATCCTCGATCTCGGCCGGATTGGACGGCAGGTCGATGAATTTTTCAGGACCCCGGTAGATTTGCCGGCGTTCAAAATCCATGATGCCCTTGCGCAGGGACTTGTAGGCCATGGTCTGGTCCTGCGACTTCAGGGTGGTGTAGACATTCAGCCCCCGGGTGTAGGTTTCGTCGCCATACTGGTTGAACACCAGCTGGCGCACGGTCTCAGCCACATATTCCGCGTGCACCCGGCCTGCATCGCGTCCGGTGCGGATGTGGAGTTCTTCTTCCCGGGCGGACTTGGCTTGCTGGGCAGTGATGAAGCCGTTTTGCTCCATGCGCTCGACGATGTAGAGCTGGCGTGTTCTCGCGCGCGCGGGGTTGGCGATCGGGTTGTAAGTTGAAGGCGCCTTGGGCAAGCCGGCCAGCATGGCGGCTTCGGCAATGCTGACGTCTTTCAGGGGCTTGCCAAAATACGTTTCTGCCGCAGCGGCAAATCCGTAGGAGCGGTTGCCCAGAAAGATCTGGTTCATGTAGATTTCAAGAATCTGGTTTTTCGACAGGGAATGCTCCAGCTTGAAAGTCAGCAATATTTCATAAATCTTGCGGGTGTAGCTTTTTTCTGCCGTCAGGTAGACATTGCGGGCAACCTGCATCGTGATGGTGGAGGCGCCCTGGCTTTTCGCCTTGCCCAGGTTGGCCAGCGCCGCGCGCACCACCCCCAGGTAATCGACGCCGCCGTGCGAGAAAAACCGCGAATCCTCAATGGCCAGCACGGCATCTTTCATGATCTGCGGAATCTCATCGATGGGCGTGAGCCGGCGCCGCTCTTCGCCAAATTCACCAATGATCACGCCGTCTGCCGTGTAAACCCGCAAAGGCTGCTTGGGGCGGTAGTCGGACAAGGCTGAAATATCAGGCAGGTTCGGGTAAGCCACAGCCAGTGCCACTGCCAGGAAAATTGCCAGCCCGGCCATGCCGGCCAGCACCAGACCAATGCCGCCCAAGAAAAACTTTGCAATCGTGCGCAGCCAGGAAGACGGCCGCTTGGGGCTGTTTGTTTTGACTTGGGAGTCACGGTTCGGGGAAGAAGTAGGCATCAAGGTCAATCGTAGAGTCGCAGCGGCATTATAAAAATTTCCTGACGTAAAAATGTGTCGGCCCAATGGCGCCTAACTCAACTGTTACACCAGGGAGAAAGTTTTTACATCCACACAATCCCTCAAATTTGTGTGGTTTCAGCAACCTACATATTGTGTTTGTGCGTAAAAGTGGTTACTTATGCAGATTGTTACTGCTAACATTCAGCAGAACTTTTCAACACGCTGGTTACCTATACATGGTAGCCGTTCAATCGGGGGCACCCTTGGTCTCACTGGGATCCTTATTCAACCGTCAACAGCCTCCTCTACTGGGCGTGGACATCAGCTCGTCCAGTGTCACACTGGTTGAGGTTGGCCGCGACAAGGCGGGCCATCTGGTTCTTGAACGCTGCGCCATCGAACCCCTTGCCGCGGGCTGGGTGAGCGATGGCAACATTGAAAAATTCGACGAGGTTGCCGATGTACTGCGGCGTGTCCTGAAAAAAAGTGGCACCCGCACGCGAAATGTCGCCATGGCGCTGCCGCCTTCTGCCGTGATCAGCAAAAAAATCATTCTGCCTGGCGGTCTGAGCGAGGCCGAACTGGAGATTCAGGTGGAATCCGAGGCCAACAAATACATTCCCTTTTCACTCGACGAGGTCAGCCTTGATTTTTGCGTTCTGGGGCCGAGCGCGACGTCCAGCGGCGATATTGAAATCCTCATAGCGGCTTCGCGCAAGGAAAAAGTCCAGGACCGCCAGGGCCTGGCTGAAGCCGCCGGCCTCAAGCCCATCGTGGTGGATGTCGAGTCGTACGCTTCGCGTTTCGCCACGGCCCGGCTGATTGGAAACATGCCCAACCAGGGCGTGGACACCATGGTGGCGCTGTTTGAAATTGGTTCGGTGACAACCAGCATGCAGGTCATCCGCAATGACGAAGTCCTGTATGAGCGCGACCAGGCATTTGGCGGCGCGCAACTCACCCAGCTGATCGTCAGGCAGTATGGTTTTTCCTATGAAGAGGCGGAAGCCAAAAAGCGCAGCGGTGAATTGCCGCAGGACTATGCACAGGGCGTGCTAAAGCCTTTTGTCGAAAGCATGACCCAGGAAATTGCCCGCGCACTTCAGTTTTTCTTTACCAGCACGCCTCACAACCGGGTGGATTACGTGATGCTGGCCGGCGGCTCCGCTTCATTGGGCGGGCTGACAGAGTCGGTCACCCGCCAGACCGCTTTTGCCTGCCAGTTGGTGAATCCTTTCGAAGGAATGGAAATTGGCACAGGCGTGCTGGAAAACAAGATGCGGCGTGAAGCGGCTTCGTACCTGACTGCCTGCGGCCTGGCTTTGCGAAGGTTTGAACAGTGATTCTCATCAACCTGCTTCCACACCGCGAAGCCGCCCGAAAACGCCGGCGTGAAATCTTTTTCATGGCCCTTGGCGCGGCTGCGCTGGCCGGCGTACTGATCTGCAGCGTTGCCTATTCCTGGTACATCACGCAAATCGAAAGCCAGGGCGGAAGAAACGCCTTTCTGCAGGCTGAAATCAAGCAACTGGACATCCAGATCAAGGATATTGCAACTTTGCAGGCGGAAATCAATTCGCTCAAGGCGCGCCAGAAGGCTGTCGAGGATTTACAGGGAAACCGCAATCTGCCGGTTTATCTATTGAACGAGATGGTCCGGCAACTGCCCGATGGTGTGTATATCAACAGCCTGAAGCAGGAAAACCAGGGTGTCGTAATCACTGGAATTGCCCAGTCGAATGAACGGGTTTCCGAGCTTTTGCGAAATATATCCAATAACAGCGAATGGCTGTTCAAGCCCGAACTGGTAGAAATTACGGCGGGCACCGTTTCGCTGAGTGCACGCGACCAGCGGCGCGTTTCCAACTTCTCGATGAAGATGGAAATCAAGAAGGCCAGTGATCAAAAAGCGATGGCCTCGTCTGCGCCTGCTGCAGCCAAGATTTAACGCGGCGCGAATGAACTGATCATGGCAAAAAAAACGTCCCGACCCACTATTGACTTTGCGGCCTATCAAGCCCGCATCCGGAACCAGTTCACTGGCCTGAATTACAACGATCCGGCGTCCTGGCCGCCGCTACCGCGCTACCTTTTGTGCTTTGTGGTCACCGCAGCGGTGGTGGCGGCGCTGTGGTTTGTGTGGCTGAGCGCTGTGGATGACGAGTTGATCTCGGAAAAAGCCAAAGAAGTCCAGCTCAGGCAGGACTACACCTCCAAACTGGCCCAGGCGGTGAACCTGGAGGCCCTCAGAAAGCAGCGCGAGCAGGTCCAGCAGTACGTGACACAGCTTGAAAAGCAGCTGCCCAGCAAATCTGAAATGGATGCGCTGCTGTCCGACATCAACCAGGCCGGCCTGGGACGAAGCCTTCAGTTTGAACTGTTCCGGCCAGGGCAGGTGATTGTCAAGGACTACTACGCTGAACTGCCTATCGCCGTAAAAGTGACTGGCCAGTACCACGACATGGGCGCATTTGCCGCCGATATTGCCAATCTTTCGCGCATCGTGACGCTCAACAACATCGTGATCACGCCCATGAAAGACGGCAACCTGGTCATGGACGCCACTGCCAAAACCTTCCGCTATCTGGACAATGAAGAAATTGCCCTGCAGCGCAAGACCGCAGCCGCAGGAGCCAAAAAATGAAGGCCATTCGACATGCACTTGCCTGGGTCTGCGCAGGCAGCCTGCTGTTGCTGGCAGCCTGCGGTTCATCGGACCAGGAGGAATTGCAGCAGTGGATGACTGCCCAGCGCAATGCAACCCGCCCAAAAATCGCGCCGTTGCCGCAGCCCAGCAAATTCACGCCGCAAAACTATGCCCAGGAAGGCACCATCGAGCCTTTCAGCAACCAGAAGCTGGTGCAGGCGCTCAAACGCGATTCCAGCCAGGCGACTTCCAACGCAGCCTTGATCACGCCAGAGCTGAGCCGGCGCAAAGAGCCGCTGGAAGCGACGCCCCTGGACACCGTGTCCATGGTCGGCAGCCTGACAAAAGCCGGGCGGCCGGTGGCGCTGGTACGGGTAGGCAACCTGATCTACCAGGTGCAGGTTGGCAATTATCTGGGCCAGAACTATGGCCGCATCACTTCCGTAACCGAAGCCAATGTTGTATTGCGTGAAATCGTGCAGGACGCAGCAGGTGAGTGGACAGAGCGGCCGGCGACTTTACAGCTTCTAGAGGAAAAGAAATGAACAAGCAGAAAGCTCAATTTGCAGGGAAAGCGAAAACGCAAGAAAGTCTGCCGCGTTTGCTCGGGTGCCTGATGCGCCATGCCGTGCTGGGCATCATGATCGTGGTGGGCGGCATGCCCTTGGCGGCAATGGCACAAAATTCAATTCAGTCGGTGTCCGGTTCGGTGCAGGGTGGGGCGGAAGTGATCCGGATTGAACTGACCGAACCACTGGCCACCGTTCCAACAGGTTTCAGCATTCAGGCGCCTGCCCGCATCGCGCTCGACTTCCAGGGCGTCAGCAACTCATTGGGCCGTTCCGCCATTGACATCAACCTGGGCAACATGCGTTCGGCCAATGTGATCCAGGCCGGCGAGCGCACCCGGGTCGTGCTGAATCTAAAAACGCCAACCGCTTACAAAGCCGAGATCCAGGGCAAGTCCCTGCTGATCATTCTGGATTCACAAGCGGTTGCAGCGCCTTCGGCGGCCACGGCCCCGATTTTTGCCGAAAGCCGCAACCGCGACACCTTGCCCCTGAAGGATATTGACTTTCGCCGGGGAGCAAACAATTCCGGACGCATCGTGGTGGCCCTGCCGAACAACGAAGTCGGGGTCGACATTCGCCAGCAGGGGAAAACCGTCGTTGTTGAATTTCTAAAAACCGCCTTGCCCGAAGGCCTCCGCCGCCGCCTGGACGTGACGGATTTTGGAACGCCGGTGCAAACGGTGACCACCTCCCAGGTGGGCGACAAGGTTCGCATGGTCGTCGAGCCTATCGGCCAATGGGAGCAGAGCGCCTACCAAAGCGACAACCAGTTTGTGCTGGAAGTGCGGCCGCAAAAGATCGACCCCGACAAGTTGACCCAGGGGCCCGGCTTCAATGGCGAAAAGTTGTCGCTGAATTTTCAGAATATTGAAATCCGCTCCCTGCTGCAGGTGATAGCCGACTTCACCAACTTCAATGTGGTCACTTCCGACACGGTGAACGGCTCGGTCACGCTGCGCCTGAAAGACGTACCCTGGGACCAGGCGCTGGACATTATTTTGCAGGCCAAAAATCTGGGCATGCGCAAAAACGGCAATGTGCTGTTGATTGCCCCCAAAGACGAGCTGGCTGCCAAGGACAAGCAGGAACTGGAATCCCGTGCGGCGATTCAGAACCTCGAAGCCGTCCGCACGCAGTCGTTTCAAATCAACTATGCCAAGGCCAGTGAAATTGCAGCCCAGATTTCCGCTGGCGGTCCTGGCGCACCCGGCCTAACTGCTGCCCGGATACTGTCTGCACGGGGCAGCGTGATTGCCGAGCCGAGAACCAATCAATTGTTTGTGACCGACATTCCCGTGCGGCTGGAACAGGTGCAGAGCTTTATTGCCAAACTCGACATCGCGGTACGCCAGGTCCTGATTGAAGCGCGCATTGTCGAGGCGTCGGACACGTTCGGCCGGTCCCTGGGCGTCAGGCTGGGCGGCGGCATGATTGGCGCAGCTGGCGCCTTGTCAAACGGCAACACCAATGTCACCTTGGGTACCAACTACGGCGCGACAGCTGCGGACACCAGCGGCAATTTTGTCAGTTTCCCAGCCTCAACCCTGGGCGTTGCTAACAATGCCGCTTCGTTTGCCGTCTCCATTTTCAATGCGGCGGCCAACCGCTTTCTTAATCTGGAGTTGTCTGCGCTTGAAGCCGATGGCAAGGGAAAGATTGTTTCCAGCCCGCGCGTTGTCACGGCGGACCAGGTCAAGGCGCTGATCGAACAGGGAACCGAGTTCCCCTACCAGACCGCCACCTCCAGCGGCGCCACGTCGCTGGCCTTTCGCAAGGCCAACCTGAAGCTTGAAGTCACGCCGCAGATCACGCCGGAAGGCAACATCATCCTGGACCTGGACGTGAACAAGGACAGTCGCGGCGAAACCACGGCCGCCGGCATTGCCATCGATACCAAGCACATCAAGACCCAGGTGCTGGTTGAAAATGGCGGCACGGTCGTGATCGGCGGCATCTTCACGCTCGAAGAAACCAATAACGAAACCAAGGTGCCGCTGCTGGGCGATGTGCCTTACCTCGGCAATCTGTTCAAGAGCCGTGAACGCACTTCCCGGAAACAGGAAATGCTGGTTTTCATTACGCCGAAGATGATTACGGACCGTGCTGGTGCGCGATAAGAGGAACAAAAGAATGACTACAAACAAGAAAATGGTTTTCTCCAAAAAACTGTTGATTTGCATTACGGCAACCATAGCCTTGACCGCATGTGGCGGTGGTGGCGGCAGTGAAGGGTCCCCAGGGGGCGGAACCAATGGCGTTGGAACCGGTACATCAGGTACGGGGAACGGTAGCACGGGCACAACGCCAATTGCCGTGCCAACGCTGAAGTTGGCTCTTGTTGACAGTGCTGGCGCAGCGACCAATTCTGTCAGCGCTTCAAGCCTTGTTTCGGCTAAGGCAACGTTGAAGGACGCGGCAGGAGCAGCCGTTGTAGGTGCGAAAGTCACGTTTATTAGTGAAATTGCTTTGATCAAGATCAGCCCGGCAACTAGTGTGCTGACTGACACAGCTGGCGTAGCGACAGTGCAGGTTAGCGCAGCCTTCCTCAGTGCCGCTGGCGCAGGAACTATGAACGCCTCCGCTATTGTTAATGGCACTACCCTGGCCACCAATATTGATTACCAGCTTTCGCCTGCCAAGCTGACGTTGGCTTCGCTGGATGTGGGAGAAAATCTGGGTATTTTGGCAGCCTATGGCAACCGTCCAGTCTCTGTCATTGCGAATGTAAATGGTGCCCCGACAACTAGTACACCGGTGCAGGTGACGTTTACGGCATCTTGCGGAACGGTCAAACCGTCCAATGCAATGACGGATGGAACCGGCAAGGCAGCGACCACCTATACCGCCGACAGTGCAAATTGCGCGGGGACCAACGTCAAAATTACTACCAACAGCGTCGGTGTTTCTGCGCCACTAGAAGCTACTATTGCCGTGGCCGCAGTGCAGGCGACCAATCTTCAGTTTGTAAGTGCCAGTCCTGCCTTGATTTATTTACTTTCTTCCGGTGCGGCTACACAGTCGCTTGTGACATTCAAGGCGATCGATTCAAGCGGTAACCCAGTACAAAACCAAAAGGTAAATTTGTCGCTTTTGAATCCGGCACCTGCTGCAGGGATGAGCATTGACACGCTTGGCAACAACGTTGGCGTAGCAAAGACTACGGACGCAGCAGGTCAAGTCACTGTCGCCGTATTCAGCGGCAATGTGCCAACTTCGGTACAAATAACTGCAAAGATTGACACGCCCTCCACGATTCAAACAAATTCAAACACGTTGACAGTTGCCTCGGGCAAGCCCGTTCAAAAGTCGGCTAGTCTGTCGCTTGAAACCACTTCTATCGAAGCATTTGACTTCGATAGTGTGACGTCCATGGTGACATTTTCAATCGCAGACCGTCAGGGAAATCCGGCGCCAGATGGAACGGAGGTGAACTTTGTGGCCGAAGCGGGTGTGATGATTCCTGCAAGATGCGTTATAGCCGGCGGGTCGTCTCAATGCGTTTCAAAATATCGGTCTGGTGGCACGCGACCCTTAAACGGCCGTGTCTCCATCATGGCTTATGTTCCTGGAGAGGAAGATTTCGTGGATGCCAACTTCAACAATCAGTACGATTTAAATGAAAAATTCACTGACCTGGGAAATGCCTACCGCGACGACGATGACCTGGACAATGCATTTACCCTGGGTGAGTTTTCAGTTCCCCGAGTTGGCAGTGTAAGCTGCAACATCAACTACGGCGACTATTCCGGTTTGCCTGGCGAAAATGGGCGACCCGCAACCTGCGATGGTGTCTGGGGACCCAATGAGGTACGTAAGCAGACGGTGATCGTACTGGCTACCAGCAAGGCCAAAATCACGGCAATTTCGACGAAAAGTACTGATTTCAGGGTGCTGGTGACTGATCTCAATGACAACCGTTTAGCAACGGGCTCTAAGGTCGCGGCCTCCAAACAGTCGGGTAGCGGCATATGTACGGTAAAAACCGTACTGCCAGCAACCATTGCGAATGCCTATGGGACGCAAACAGTCAGCGTAGACCTTGACCAATGTACGGCAGGCATTCCGCCGGCATCCGCTGACCTTATCAATGTGACGGTAACATCACCCAGTGGCTTTGTCACAAATGCAGTGTTCCCGATTACTCCTTGATATGGTGCTCGAATCTATTCTCTTGTAGGCCTCCCTGGTTCCGGTAAATCCACTGTCGGGCGGCAACTTGCCAAGCGGCTGAAACTTCCCTTTCTCGACTCTGACCATGTCATCGAAGAGCGGCTTGGCTGCTCCATCCGGGATTATTTCGAGCGGGAGGGGGAGATCAGTTTTCGCGATGTCGAAGAATCCGTCATCGACGAACTCACTGGCTTGAAAAACGGCGTGTTGTCAACCGGTGGCGGTTCTGTGCTGCGCGCACCCAACCGCCAGCGCCTGCATGACCGCGGCCATGTGGTCTACCTGCGCTCGTCGCCTGAAGAGTTGTTTCGCCGGCTCCGCCACGATGTCAGCCGGCCGCTGCTGCAGGTGGCCGACCCCCTGGGCCGCCTGCGCGATCTGTATGCCCAGCGCGATCCGCTGTACCGTGAAACGGCGCATTTTGTGATTGAAACTGGACGGCCGTCGGTTTCCACGCTGGTCAACATGATCGGCATGCAGCTGGAACTGGCTGGCATCATTCCAAAGCCATAAGCCAAAGCCTTGCATTCAGCCCTTCGCGAAGTGCCTCTACACTTTGGTCATGCATGCACACCCTCCTTTTTCCCACCCCACGGCGCAGGTCCAGATTGACCTGGCCGAACGCAGCTACCCCATCGTGATTGGCAGTGGTCTGCTCGGCAATGCGCAAACCTACAAGGACCTGCCCAGGGCCGCAACAGCGCTGGTGGTGTCGAACACGGCCGTGGCGCCCTTGTATGCGGCGAAACTGACGCAAGCGCTGCAGGCTCACTTTGCGCGGGTGCTGCTGGTTGCGCTGCCTGACGGCGAGGCGCACAAGGACTGGCCGACGCTGCAATTGATTTTCGATGCCCTGCTGGAAAATGGCTGCGACCGCAAAACCGTGCTGTTTGCCCTGGGCGGCGGCGTGGTGGGCGACATGACCGGCTTTGCGGCGGCCAGTTACATGCGCGGCGTACCGTTTGTGCAGGTGCCCACCACGCTGCTGGCGCAGGTGGACTCGTCGGTGGGGGGCAAGACGGCCATCAACCATCCGCTGGGCAAGAACATGATTGGGGCGTTTTACCAGCCGCAACTGGTGGTTTGCGACCTCGACTTGCTGCAAACACTGCCTGCCCGCGAGCTAAGCGCCGGGCTGGCCGAGGTCATCAAGTACGGGCCTATCGCCGATATGGAATTTTTTGCCTGGCTGGAAACCAGCCTTGATGCGCTTTTGGCCAAAGAGCCCGGCGCACTGGCGCACGCCATTCGGCGCAGTTGCGAAATCAAGGCCTGGGTGGTCGGCCAGGACGAGCGTGAGTCGGGCCTGCGGGCCATCCTGAACTTTGGCCACACCTTTGGCCATGCAATGGAATCCGGCCTGGGATACGGCGAATGGCTGCATGGCGAAGGCGTTGGCTGCGGCATGGTCATCGCCGCGCACCTGTCGCAGCGTCTGGGCCGGGTGGACCTGGCATTTGTCGAGCGACTGACGACACTGGTGCGGCGTTGCGGGCTGCCGGTCAGGGCGCCAATATTGTCAGTCGGTGACAATGCTGGCCGATACCTTGAACTGATGCGGATCGACAAGAAATCCGAGGCGGGCGAAATTCGCTTCGTGGTGATCGACGGGCCCGGCAAGGCCGCCGTATGCGCCGCGCCCGATGCGGTAGTGCGTGAAGTCATCGATTTTTGCTGCGCTTGATTAATTCCATGCATTCGCTATGAAAATAATAGCTGACAACGCTGCTGACCATTACGCCATGCGCTTGCAGGATGCTTGAAGCATGACCCTTGCCGTTTATGCCTGTGATCCGGCCCTCTCGCGTGGGCGCCGCATTGCCGAACCGGTGGCGCCCACCCGGTCTGACTTCCAGCGCGACCGGGACCGCATCGTGCATTCCACCGCCTTCCGTCGCCTGGTGTACAAGACCCAGGTATTTTTGAACCACGAAGGCGACCTGTTTCGCACCCGGCTCACGCATTCGCTGGAAGTCGCCCAGCTGGGCCGATCCATTGCCCGGACGCTGCAGCTCAACGAAGACCTGGTCGAGGCGATTGCGCTGGCGCATGACCTGGGCCACACGCCATTCGGCCATGCCGGGCAGGATGCGCTCAATGCCTGTCTCAAACGTCACGACCCGGACAGCGCAGGGTTTGAGCACAACCTGCAAAGCCTGCGCGTGGTCGATTCACTGGAGGAACGGTACCCGGCGTACGACGGCCTGAACCTGACGTTTGAGACGCGTGAAGGCATCCTGAAACATTGTTCCAGACGCAATGCCCTCCGCATCGAGGCCCGTGAACCCGGTGGCGTGGCGCAGCGGTTTGCCGTCGCGTCTGCCCAAGCGGGGCCGGTCGGGCTGCAACCCAGTCTGGAGGCGCAACTGGCCAATCTGGCCGATGAAATTGCCTACAACGCCCATGACATGGACGACGGCGTGCGTTCAGGCCTGCTGAGCCTGGAGCAACTGGAAGACGTGCCGCTGTTCAGCCGGTACCGGCGCGAAACCCTCGGCATCTATCCGGGTTTGCTGGGCAGGCGGGTGCTGTACGAAACCATACGGCGCATGCTCAGCGCGCAGGTGTACGACGTGATCGATGCGACCGGGCTGGCGGTCCGGTCGGTGGTGCTTGAAGACGTCCAGGCGGTTCGCCAGCAGGCAGGCCTGGTTTGCTTTTCAGATGAGATGGCTTTGCAGTCCGCATCCCTCAAGCGTTTCTTGCTACAAAATCTATACCGCCATCCGCAGGTGGTGCAGACCACGCAAGCGGCCAAGCAGGTGGTGCGCGATCTGTTTGACGCCTACATGGCCGACCCGGCGCAAATGCCGCAGGCCCATACCGACCGTTTCGGCGGCAATGACTGCCTGCAGGCCACAGTTGCCAAACCGGAGCGGGTAGTGGCCGACTACATTGCCGGCATGACCGACCGCTTTGCCGCCAGGGAGCATGAACGGCTCAAGGGGCATTCTGTATTTTCTGCCTGATCGGGCAGGCCAACATCGGGAAGCGCGCACGGCGCCATGCCGCATTGCCCGTATCATGTCGCACACTTCCGGCATTGCAGCTCCATGGCCCGACTTCCGCGACTTACCATTCCTGGTTTTCCGCACTACATCATCCAGCGCGGCAACAACCGCCAGTCTATTTTCTCGTCAGCGGCCGACCACCAGATGCTGCTGGCGCTGATTGATGAAAACGCGCAGAAATTTGGCGTCGCCGTGCATGCCTATGTGCTGATGGACAACCATTTTGATATGCTGGCCACCCCGGCATCGGTTGACGGCCTGCCGAACATGATGCAGGCCGTGGGCCGGCGTTACGTGCGTTACTTCAACGACAAGCAGCGGCGGACAGGCTCCTTGTGGGAAGGGCGCTACCGCTCCACCGTGGTCGACACCGACCGCTACCTGCTGGCCTGCATGGCTTATATCGATCTGTACCCGGTGCGCGCTGGTCTGGTCAAGGAAGCTTCGGCCTATGCCTGGTCCAGCCATGCTCACTATGCCGGGCTGCGCGCGGACAAGGGCATCGCGCCCCATGCACTGTTCTGGGCCCTGGGCAACACCCCATTTTCGCGCGAGTCCGCTTACGCGGCGATGGTGGCGCGTGGCCTTGCGCCAGAGCAATTGGACGCATTGACGCAACTTTCCCTCGGCGGATGGGCGTTGGGGGACGAAAATTTCGCAATCAAACTGCAAAAACATACCCTGCGGCGAATTCAGAAAACGACTGCCGGGCGGCCCCCGAGTACCAAAATGCAAATGGAAAAATAGAAAATCATTTATGCAATAAGCAACTATTGCTCTTATTTTTGATGTGTCCCTAATTAATCCGAAGAACGAATGCATGGTAATAAATTCGAATCTGACCCCCATTAAAAAAATTGGCATTCAGGCTGGCATGCACTATGCTCCTATTTTTGAAATTTGAAACACCCGGTAAGCAGGGCAGGTGGGCTAACCAGCGCATTTTGCTTACCGACTGACAAGGAATCGCCATGACCACGGCTGCAGAAATCAAGCATTTTGAACAACACGGTTTGTACGCGGGCGCCAATGAGCACGATGCCTGCGGCGTCGGCTTTGTGGCGCATATCAAGGGCTCCAAAAGCCATGCCATCGTTGCCCAGGCCCTCAAGATCCTTGAAAACCTGGACCACCGGGGTGCCGTGGGCGCCGACAAGCTCATGGGCGATGGCGCCGGCATCTTGATCCAGTTGCCCGATGCCTTGTACCGTGAAGAAATGGCGAGCCAGGGCATTGCCCTGCCGCCTCCGGGCGAGTACGGCGTGGGCATGGTGTTCTTGCCCAAGGAACATGCCTCGCGCCTGGCGTGCGAGCAGGCGCTGGAGCGTGCCGTCAGGGCTGAAGGCCAGGTGCTGCTGGGCTGGCGCGACGTCCCGGTCAACCGCGAGATGCCGATGTCGCCTACGGTACGGGAAAAGGAACCCGTGCTGCGCCAGATTTTCATCGGCCGCGGCAACGACGTGATCGTGCAGGACGCGCTGGAGCGCAAGCTGTACGTGATCCGCAAGACCGCCAGCGCCGCCATTCAGCGCCTGCACCTGACGCACAGCAAGGAATACTACGTTCCCAGCATGTCCATCCGCACCGTGTTCTACAAGGGCCTGCTGCTGGCCGACCAGGTGGGCACCTATTTCCTTGACCTGACCGATGCCCGCTGCGTCTCGGCACTCGGCCTGGTGCACCAGCGCTTCTCGACCAACACCTTTCCCGAGTGGCCGCTGGCGCACCCGTACCGCTATGTGGCGCACAACGGCGAGATCAACACGGTCAAGGGCAACTACAACTGGATGAAGGCGCGTGAAGGCGTGATGTCTTCGCCGGTGCTGGGCGCCGATCTGCAAAAACTGTACCCGATCAGCTTTCCCGGGCAGTCCGACACCGCCACCTTCGACAACTGCCTGGAGTTGCTGACCATGGCCGGCTACCCGATCAGCCAGGCCGTGATGATGATGATTCCCGAGCCCTGGGAGCAGCACACCACCATGGACGAACGTCGCAAGGCGTTCTATGAATACCATGCCGCCATGCTGGAGCCGTGGGACGGCCCGGCGTCCATCGTGTTCACCGACGGCCGGCAGATTGGTGCCACGCTGGACCGCAACGGCCTGCGCCCCTCAAGGTACTGCGTCACCGACGACGACCTGGTCATCATGGCGTCCGAATCCGGCGTCTTGCCGATTCCCGAGCACAAGATCGTCCGCAAATGGCGGCTGCAGCCCGGCAAGATGTTCCTGATCGACCTGGAGCAGGGCCGCATGGTCGATGACGAGGAAATCAAGGCGACGCTGTCGCACAGCAAGCCCTACAATCAGTGGATTGAAAACCTGCGCATCAAGCTCGATGACGTTTCGGGAAAAATTCCGCAAACCGCCGCCGCCGCGCCTGTGGCCTCCAGCCTGTCATTGCTGGATCGCCAGCAGGCCTTCGGCTTTACCCAGGAAGACATCAAGTTCCTGCTCTCGCCCATGGCTTCCAACGGCGAGGAAGCCACCGGCTCGATGGGCAACGACAGCCCGCTGGCCGTGCTGTCGAACAAGAACAAGCCGCTGTACAACTACTTCAAGCAGTTGTTCGCTCAGGTGACCAACCCGCCGATCGACCCGATCCGCGAAGCCATCGTGATGTCGCTGGTGTCCTTCATCGGCCCCAAGCCCAATTTGCTCGACATCAACCAGGTCAACCCGCCGATGCGGCTGGAAGTCAGCCAGCCGGTGCTGGTCGACGCCGACATGCAAAAACTGCGCGACATCGAAGCGCACACCCAGGGCAAGTTCAAGAGCTACACCCTGGACATCACCTACCCGCTGGCCTGGGGCAGCGAAGGCGTCGAGGCCAAGCTGGCGTCGTTGTGCGCCGAAGCGGTCGATGCGATCAAGACCGGCAAGAACATCCTGATCATCAGCGACCGGTCCATGAATGCCGCGCAGGTCGCCATTCCGGCCTTGCTGGCCCTGTCGGCCATTCACCAGCACCTGGTCGCCGAAGGCCTGCGCACCACCGCCGGCCTGGTGGTGGAAACCGGCTCCGCCCGGGAAGTGCACCATTTTGCAGTGCTGGCCGGTTATGGCGCCGAGGCCGTCCACCCCTACCTGGCTCTGGAAACCCTGGCCGAAATGTCCAAGGGCCTGCCCGGCGACCTGAGCACCGACAAGGCGGTCTATAACTACACCAAGGCCATCGGCAAGGGTTTGTCCAAGATCATGTCCAAGATGGGCGTGTCGACCTACATGAGCTACTGCGGCGCACAGCTGTTCGAAGCCATCGGCCTGAACCGCCAGACCATCGACAAGTTTTTCACCGGCACCTCCAGCCAGGTCGAGGGCATGGGCGTGTTCGGCATTGCCGAAGAAGCGCTGCGCATGCACAAGGCCGCCTTCGGCGACGACCCGGTCCTGAGCAACATGCTGGACGCCGGCGGCGAATACGCCTGGCGCGTTCGCGGCGAAGACCATATGTGGACGCCTGACACGATTGCCAAGCTGCAGCATTCCACCCGGTCCAACAACTGGAACACCTACAAGGAATTTGCCCAGCTGGTGAACGAACAGAACCGCCGCCACATGACCTTGCGCGGCCTGTTTGAGTTCAGGATCGATCCGTCCAAGGCCATTCCGATTGAAGAAGTCGAGCCGGCCAAGGAAATCGTCAAGCGCTTTGTCACCGGCGCCATGTCGCTGGGTTCGATCAGCACCGAGGCCCATGCCACGCTGGCCGTGGCCATGAACCGCATCGGCGGCAAGAGCAACACCGGCGAGGGCGGCGAAGACCCGGCGCGTTACCGCCAGGAACTCAAGGGCATCCCCATCCGGCGCGGCGACACGCTGAAAAGCGTGATCGGCCCGAAACAGGTCGAGGTCGATATGCCCCTGGAAGACGGCGACTCGCTGCGTTCGCGCATCAAGCAGGTGGCGTCGGGCCGGTTTGGCGTCACCGCCGAATACCTGGTGTCGGCCGACCAGATCCAGATCAAGATGGCGCAGGGCGCCAAGCCGGGCGAGGGCGGCCAGCTTCCCGGCGGCAAGGTCAGCGAGTACATCGGCCAGCTGCGCTTCTCGGTGCCCGGCGTCGGCCTGATCTCGCCGCCGCCGCACCATGACATCTACTCGATCGAGGACTTGGCGCAACTGATCCACGATTTGAAGAACGTCAACCCGCGCGCCAGCATCAGCGTCAAGCTGGTCAGCGAAGTCGGGGTGGGCACGATTGCCGCCGGCGTGGCCAAGGCCAAGGCCGACCATGTGGTGATTGCCGGCCATGACGGCGGCACGGGCGCCTCGCCCTGGTCGTCGATCAAGCACGCCGGCTCGCCGTGGGAAATCGGCCTGGCCGAAACCCAGCAGACCTTGGTGCTCAACCGCCTGCGCGGCCGCATCCGGGTGCAGGCCGACGGCCAGATGAAGACCGGCCGCGACGTGGTCATCGGCGCGCTGCTGGGCGCCGACGAGTTCGGCTTTGCCACCGCGCCGCTGGTGGTCGAGGGCTGCATCATGATGCGCAAATGCC
>JAQGMZ010000233.1 GCA_028292045.1 Polaromonas sp.
TCGTCCGAGTTGCCCAGGACAATCACCGGCAGCTTGTCCAGTTCGATCTTGAGGATGGCCAGGTCCGTGTCGGGGTCGGTCCCGATCACCTTGGCGCGGGTTTTTCGGGTGTCATTGAGGACCACCTCGATTTCATCGGCGCCTTCGACCACATGGTTGTTGGTCAATATGTAGCCGCTGTTGCTGACGATCACCCCGCTGCCCAGGCCCGTCTGCGCTTCGCCCGGATTCTGGTCACCGAAGAAAAACCGGAACCACGGGTCGTTCATCTGCGGGTTTTTGACAGCGGCCTTGCTGGTGTTGATGCTCACCACGGCTGCCGACGCTATTTTTGCCGCAGGCGCAAAACTGCCCGCTGCACCGGTGCCGGCGGCCCGGGGGAGACTGTTGGCAGGCGCTTCAATCACAGAGACACCCCCCACCGAGGTACTGCGGTTCAGCCACTGCGGCTGGAGCGTGGCCACCACGAAATAGGCGGCCACCAAAACAGTGACGGTTTGGGAAAACAGGAGCCAGGTGCGCTTCATGGATCAAAAAGGAGTTGGCGGGCGTGGAATGGAAAGATGTGTTGCCGCTGCAGTCCCTTGCACGCGGCGTAGGCGTATTGTGCTTTATGCAACGCGCCCCTGCACGCCAGGGTAACCGCCGGCACGGGAAAGACCAATAAGCGTTAAAGATCCATCCGCCCTGAGACAATCCACGCATGAACACCACGACAAGACAGGATTTGCTGCGGGCGTTTGATGCGCTGCTGCAACCGGGCCGTTTCAAAGACTATGGCCCCAACGGGCTGCAGGTTGAGGGGGGAATGAAGGTCAGCCGCATTGTTTCGGGGGTGACGGCCAGCCAGGCGCTGATAGAAGCGGCCATCGAGGCCAGAGCGGATGCCATTTTTGTCCACCACGGTCTTTTCTGGCGCAGCCAGGACGGCTGCAATATCGGCCCGGTGGCAGGCTGGTTGAAGCAGCGCCTGGCGCTGCTGCTGGCCCATGACATCAACCTGTTCGCCTACCACCTGCCGCTCGATGCGCATCCTGAACTGGGCAACAACGCGCAGCTCGGCTTGCGGCTGGGTTTGCAAGCCAGCGCCCATTTCGGCGCGCAGGACCTGGGCTTTCTGGGCGGTCGAACTGATGGCGCAAGCTTTGCCACAAGCCGCGCATTGGCGCAGCATGTGGAAAAAACATTGATGCGGCCTGTCGTGCTGGTCGGGCCTGTGGATAAAGCCGTTGAACGCATAGCGTGGTGCAGCGGCGGCGCGCAGGGGTATTTCGAAGCCGCCATAGCCGCCGGTGCTGATGCATTCATCACTGGAGAAATTTCAGAGCCGCAGGCCCATGTCGCGCGTGAAATGGGTGTGGCCTTCATCGGCTGCGGCCACCATGCCAGCGAACGCTATGGCGCACCCGCTGTAGCAGGCCGCATTGCCGCGCAATTCGGCTTGGAGCACACCTTCATTGACATAGACAACCCAGCCTGATGAAACCCATTGCCCTTACCCTGGGAGACCCCGCCGGGATCGGTCCCGAAATCATTGCCAAATCTTTCCGCGATGCGCCAGATGCCACGCAGGGCTGCTTCGTCGCGGGCGATGTAGGCACCATGCGCCGGACCAGTGCCTTGGTGAGTGAATCTGGCCAGCCAGCACTGCCGGTGGCGTTGATTGCAAATCCTGATGAGGTGTGGAATGTCCCGCCTCGCTGCATACCGGTGCTGCAAATCACAGAGCCGCTTGCGCCTATTCCTTATGGCCAGGTAAATGGTCTGGCCGGCAGGGCGGCGGCCGACTGCGTGCTTTGGGCATGCCGCGCTGCGCTGCGCGGGGAATTGGCTGCCCTGGTTACTGCGCCGCTGCACAAAGAGGCGCTGGCGGCGGCGAGCATCCTGTATCCCGGCCACACTGAATTGCTGCAGGCAGAGGCGGCTGCTTTCCTGAACAAGCCGCTGCATGAAGTGCCGGTGCGCATGATGCTGGCCAACGACGAACTGCGCACTGTGCTGGTCAGCATCCATCTGTCGCTGCGCCAGGCAATCGATGCCGTCACCTTCGGCAATGTGCTGCAAACCTTGCGTATCACCCACCGGGCGGTCGGTGCAAGCCTGGGCCGGGCGCCGCGCATCGCCGTGGCGGGCTTGAATCCGCACGCCGGCGAAGGTGGTTTGTTTGGCAGGGAAGAGCTCGACACCATTGTTCCGGCCCTGCAGGCGGCACGCAACGAAGGGATGGACGTTCATGGCCCGTTTGCCCCAGACACCGTGTTCATGCGCGCCCGGTCCAGGGATGGTCAGCCCGGCGAGTTTGACGTGGTGGTGGCCATGTACCACGACCAGGGCCTGATTCCGGTGAAATACCTGGGCGTGGAGCAGGGCGTCAACATCACACTCGGGCTGCCGCTGGTGCGTACCAGCCCGGACCACGGCACAGCGTTTGACATTGCCGGGCGCGGCCAGGCAGACCCCTCCAGCCTGCTGGCAGCGGTCCGCGTGGCGAGGCAGATGGCTGGTGAGCGCTGAAGCCGTTTTAACGGCGTTGCAGGCTGTCGCGGATTTCCCGCAACAGCATGATGTCTTCCGCAGGCGCCGTGGTCGGTGCCACGACCTCGCGGCGCTTGAGCCGGTTGATCTGCTGGACCATCAGGAAAATGATGAAAGCCAGAATTATGAAGTTCACCGCCACCGTGATGAAGTTGCCGTAGGCAAACACCGGAACACCCGCTTTTTTCAGCGCATCAAGCGTGGCGGGAACGCCTGCCGGCACACTGCCAAGAACCACGAACAGGTGGGAAAATTCCGGCTTGCCAAAAGCCGCGCCGACCAGGGGCATGATCAGGTCACTCACCACAGAGTCGACTATCTTGCTGAAGGCTGCTCCGATGATGACGCCAACAGCCAAGTCAATAACATTGCCTTTGACAGCAAATTCTTTGAACTCCTGAATCATTCCCATAATTTTCCTTGATTGCTTGTTGTGGTCTTGCTGGCACCGCCCGCAAGGGGTTGCGCCAGATTATGCGGCTTTGGGATAAATGCTTACACCGCATTAACACGTGAATCTGAAGAAAACAGGCATTTTTCAGCACTGCAAACAGGCGGGGGCAGATGCCCTCAAACCATGGCCAGGGGTTCAATTAGCCAGCGCTGCTCCGCTACAATTGCGGGTTGATACCCCAATATTTCTTATTCAAGCCAGTTCTTGAAGGACTTTCATGACCCAAGCAAGCGTAATGGGTGCGCCACAAGGCGCGCCTGTCGACAAAGACAAAAGAAACTGGATCGTTGCGACCTGTGCGGTAGGCGGAGCTGGCGTTGCAGCCGTGGCTGTGCCGTTTGTCAGCACTTTTCAGCCTTCCGAGCGCGCCAAAGCCACGGGCGCTGCGGTAGAGGTCGATATTTCCGCCCTGAAGCCCGGCGAAAAAATGACGGTGGAGTGGCGCGGCAAACCGGTCTGGATCGTCCGGCGCACGCCAGAACAACTGGCAGCGCTTGCCAAGGTCGACGGCTTGTTGGCAGACCCGAAGTCGGAGCGCAAATTGCCTGAGTGGACGCCCGAGTACGCCCGCAACGAAACCCGCTCCATCAAGGCCGAAACCCTGGTGGTGGTGGGCATTTGCCCGCACCTGGGTTGCTCGCCATCGGATAAATTCCAGACGGGTGCCCAGCCGTCGCTGCCCGACGACTGGCAAGGTGGTTTTTTATGCCCTTGCCATGGTTCGACTTTCGACCTGGCAGGCCGCGTGTATAAAAACAAACCGTCGCCAGACAATCTTGAAGTGCCGCCCCATATGTATTTGTCGGATGCAAAGCTGGTAATCGGCGAGGACAAGAAGGCTTGAAGGCCGGCATTTATTTTCAAAGACCCTGCCGCCTTCGCTTGAAACGCTGCCGTTTCGCACTGTCTCATTCCAAGGCCACAGCAACCCACCGAACCAGGATCAGTTATGGCTGTATTCAAAGAAATTTCCCCTGATGCCCCGCTCGCTGACAAGGCGATGACATGGGTTGATAACCGTTTTCCTGCCAGTAAGCTCTTCAAAGAGCACATGAGCGAGTACTACGCGCCCAAGAACTTTAATTTTTGGTACATCTTTGGCTCGCTGGCCTTGCTGGTGCTGGTCATTCAGATTGTCACCGGTATTTTTCTGACGATGAACTACAAGCCGGAAGCATCACTTGCCTTTGGCTCTGTTGAATACATCATGCGCGACGTTCCCTGGGGCTGGTTGATCCGGTACATGCATTCCACGGGGGCTTCAGCCTTTTTCGTGGTGGTGTACCTGCACATGTTCCGCGGACTGATTTATGGCAGCTACCGCAAGCCACGCGAACTCATCTGGGTATTCGGCTGTGCGATTTTCCTGGCCCTCATGGCCGAAGCCTTCATGGGCTATCTGCTGCCATGGGGCCAGATGAGCTACTGGGGCGCTCAGGTCATCGTGAACCTGTTCGCCGCCATTCCGTTCATCGGCCCTGACCTGGCGCTGCTGATTCGCGGCGACTATGTGGTGGGCGACGCAACCCTGAACCGCTTTTTTGCCTTTCA
>JAQGMZ010000277.1 GCA_028292045.1 Polaromonas sp.
TCTTTACCCAATCGCCGCTATCGCTGCCAGCGCCAACGGCGAACTGGCACGGAAGTTCGTGGACTTCGTCGCATCGCCGCCGGCTCAGGCGGTGTTGGCGAAGTACGGTTTCGGCAGACCCTGAGCGCGGCATGGATCAGGCCTGGATTGCACTTGCGCTGACGCTGAAGGTGGCGGGGTGCGCAACCTTGCTCAACCTCGTGCTGGGGGTCGGTTTCGGTTTTCTGCTTGCACGCCGCCGCTTTCCCGGACGCGATCTGCTGGACGCCGTTTTCACCCTGCCCATGGTGATGCCGCCCACCGTGCTCGGCTATTACCTGCTGGTGCTCATGGGCCGGCGAAGCGGACTGGGCGCCTGGCTGCACGACAGCTTCGGCATCAACCTGATCTTCAGCTGGCAGGCGGCGGTGATTGCCGCGGCTGTCGTGGCGTTTCCGCTGGTGTTCAAGCCGGCGCGCGCCGCCTTCGAGGCGGTCGACAGCCAACTGGAGCAGGCGGGCAGGGTGCTGGGCATCAGCGAGGCGGGGATTTTTTTTCGCATCACCCTGCCGCTGGCCTGGCGCGGCATTCTGGCCGGCGTGCTGCTGGCCTTTGCCCGGGCGCTGGGCGAATTCGGCGCCACGCTGATGGTGGCCGGCAGCATTCCCGGCAAGACCCAGACCCTGTCGATTGCGGTGTACGAGGCGGTGCAGGCCGGGCAAGACGACGTGGCCAACACGCTGGTGCTGGCCACGTCGGCCGTGTGCATCGCGGTGCTGCTGGCTGCCAGCCGCCTGGCGCCCGGCCGCATTGCGAACCGCTAGTTCAGCAGAGCGCATGAATTTCGACATCGACATCCGCAAAACCCTGCGCTCGGGCAAACGCAAATTCCAGCTTGAAGTGCAGTTGCGCTCGGACTGCCAGCGGCTGGTCATCCTCGGGCCGTCTGGCTCGGGAAAGACCCAGACGCTCAAGGCCATTGCCGGCTTGATGACGCCTTGCAGCGGCCATGTGCGCCTGGGCGGCACCACGTTTTTTGATGCGCGGGCCGGCATCAACCTGGCGCCGCAGTCGCGCCAGCTGGCTTACCTGTTTCAGGACTACGCCTTGTTCCCACACCTCAACGTGCGCCAGAACGTGGGTTTCGGCCTGGCGCGCGGCTGGTTCAACCCGAAGGCACGCGAACAGCGGGCATCGGTGGACCACTGGCTGGACCTGTTCCAGCTGGCGGCGGTGGCGCAGCAGTTTCCCGACGAGCTGTCGGGCGGCCAGCGCCAGCGGGTGGCCCTGGCGCGCGCGCTGGTGGCGCAGCCGCGCGCCTTGCTGCTCGACGAGCCGTTTGCCGCGCTCGATCCGGCGCTGCGCATTGTGATGCGCCAGGAACTCGATGCGCTGCAACGGCGCCTGCAGGTGCCGATGGTCCTGATCACCCACGACCCGGAAGATGCGCGGATGTTTGGCGACCAGGTACTGCAGCTGAACGAAGGCGCCTTGCACGCGCAACCCGCGCCCTGACTGCATGGCGCCCACTGGGGGCGAATTCAAGCGTGCTCCTGGGAATCCCGGCCTGAGCGGCTGCGGAAAAACCAACTCATCCGGGATGCATCAGGACACGCTTGTCAGTAACAGGTAAACCCCGAGTAAAAGCCCATTTTCCTTACACCGGGTTAACAAATGCAAGGCAACAATGGTCTTACTGGACCACACAGAGCCTTAGAAAAGCGGCGGTCCAGGCGCGGTTGCCGAGGCGCCTTGCGAACACCCGGAAATGGCTCCGGTCCTTTCACAATGCGCGTCGGGCTGCGGGGCAGCCCATCCAATTACTGGAGTACCTTATGAAATCGAAATTCCTGACCACTTCCTTGCTGGCCTCCGCCCTGTTGGCTGGTTTGGGCATCGCCCCGGCCATGGCCCAGGGCACCGGCACCCCGCGCATTGACCAGGCGCAGCAAGCCATCGTCGCTCGCATCCAGCAGGGCATGGCGTCCGGGCACATCACGCCGTCGGAAGCGCAAGTGCTGATCCGGCGTGACCGCGACATCCAGGCGCGCGAAAGCCTGTACAAGTCCAACGGCAGGGCTACCGCGCAGGAACGCCAGCAGTTGAGAAACGACCTGGCGGCGCTGAATGCCGATGTCGAACGCATGATGGCCAACCAGGAGGTGGTGCGGCCACCCAGCCAGGCCAGCGACACCCCGGGCATCGACAACCGGGCCTACCAGGTCAGCCAGCGGATTGAAGAGGGTGTTCGCACAGGGCGCATCAGCCCCCGCGAAGCGCGCAGGCTGCAAAGCCGGGAGCGCGAGATTGCACGCCATGAAAGTTTTTTCAAGTCTGACGGCGTGGTCACCCGCAACGAGCGGCGCCAGCTGCGTGAGGAACTCGACGGGCTGCGCAACGATGTGGAACGCATGATCAACGACGACCGCCGCGGTCGGGGCTAATGCGGCTCAGGCCAGGTTCGACTGCACCCAGCGAACGATGTCGCCCGCGCCCATGGCGCCGGGCTGACGTGCAATTTCTCGACCGCCCATGAACAGCGCCAGCGTCGGGATGCTGCGGATGCCGTAGCGCGCCCCCAGGCTGGGAACGGCCTCGGTGTCCACCTTCACCAGCCGCACCCGGGGCTCCAGCTGCCCGGCTGCCTGTTCGTACGCAGGCGCCATCTGGCGGCAGGGGCCGCACCAGGGCGCCCAGAAATCGACCAGCACCGCAATATGGTTGCGGCTGATGTGCTTGTCGAAAGCCGCTTCGTCCAGGGCGGTCGAGTGCGCCGTGAACAACGCCTTTTTGCAGCTGCCGCAGGTCGGCTCGCGGCCCAGCTGGCCGGCGGCCACCCGGTTGGTGGTGTGGCAGTGCGGGCAGACAATGTGCAGTGATTCGGTCATTGCGCAGAGCTTGGGGCGCGGGGTCGTCATTTCAAGCGCCCCGGCCATGGATGCAGCCCAGGGGTTCCTGACGAGCCGGCGAGGAGATGCAGGCAGGGCAACATCCCCTGGGCCCGATTGGATGAAAATGGGCTTTTGGCAAGCATGGAGTGACTGGTTTTGAAACTTTTCAACAAGCGCGGCTGCGCTGGCGTTCGGCTGTTGGCTGTTGCAGGCCTGCTGGGCCTGCTGGGCGCGTGCGGCAGCCCGGTGAAGTCGTTCGTCTCCCAGGAAGAGTTCGGCTCGACCGTGACCTATTCACGGCTGTTCGACGCTACCCCACCGCAGACCTGCGAGGCAGCCCGGCGTGCCCTGCTGAGCCAGGGCTACATCATCGGCGCGGCCCGCGAAGACATGGTCGAGGGGCGCAAGAGCTTTCAGCCCGAACCCGAGTCGCATCTGCAGATGGAAATCCGCGTGGTGTGCGCCCCCGACAGCCCCGACGGCAAGGTCAGCCTGGGTTTCGTCACCGCATTGCAGGACGTTTACGCCTTGAAGAAAAGCAACAACTCAGCCAGCCTGGGCGTGGGCGCGCTGGGCTCGGTGTCGCTGCCGTTCAGCTCCAGCAACGATGCCATGGTCAAGGTGGGCAGCCGGACCATTTCTTCGGACGTGTTCTATGAGCGGTTTTTTGACCTGGTCCGGCGTTACCTGGTGGTGGACAGTCCGGCCAACTGATCAGGCGTTCAGGCTCAGGTCGGCGTCGGCTTCGCGCCAGCTGCCGGGCGCCAGGCCGTCCAGCGCATAAGGGCCTACGGCGGCGCGAATCAGCCGCAGCGTCGGAAACCCCACCGCTGCCGTCATGCGCCTGACCTGCCGGTTGCGGCCTTCGCGAATGCACAGTTCAATCCAGGCGGTGGGAATCGACTGGCGCAGGCGCACCGGCGGATTGCGCGGCCACAGCGCAGGCGGCGGCTCGATCATGCGGGCGCGCGCCGGTCGCGTGGGGCCGTCGTTCAGGGCCACGCCGCGCCGCAGGGCCTGCAGGGCGGCTTCGTCCGGTGCGCCTTCCACTTGCACCCAGTAGGTTTTTTCCATCTTGAAACGCGGGTCTGCAATCCGGGCCTGGAGCCGGCCGTCGCTGGTGAGCAGCAGCAAGCCTTCGCTGTCGGCATCGAGCCGGCCGGCGACGTACACGCCGGGCAGGTCGATGCAGTCTTTCAGTCCACGCCATCGCCCTTCCGGCGTGAACTGGCTGAGCACGCCGTACGGCTTGTTAAATTCGATCAGCTTGATGGCAGGCCCGCCCGCGTTCAATGGCGCGGAAAGGCGCGCGGCGTCTTGCTGGCGCGGCAATCTCAGCAGCCCAACTGGTCGGCCAGCGCCAGAAAGTCGCCGGCGTGCCGGGTGTTGGCCGGACAGGGCGAAACGTCCTTGGGATTGGCGGCGCCAAACTCGGCGGGCCGCTCGACATAGGCGGTCTGCAGACCGCAGGCGCGCGCCGCAGCCAGGTCGTCCTGGTGCGCGGCCACCAGCATCACGCGGCCCGGGTCCACGCCGAACACCCTGGCCACGCCCAGGTAGGTGGCCGGATCCGGCTTGTAGGCGCGAAACACTTCGGCCGACAAGATGCAGTCCCAGGGCAGCCTGGCGCGCTTGGCCATGTTGGCCAGCAGGCCGATGTTGCCGTTGGACAGCGTGCAGACCACATGCCGGGCTTTCAGGCGCGCCAGCCCTTCCACCACGTCGGGCCAGGGGTCCAGCCGGTGCCAGGCGGTGTTCAGCTGCCGCATCTCGGCCTCGGTCAGGTCTTGCAGCCCGAAGCGGGCCGCAAGACCGTCCAGAATCAGGCGATGCAGGTCGTCGATCAGCGTCCAGCCCAGTTCACCCGACATCACCCGGCGCATGGCGGGCTGGTAGCCCGAACGCCAGGCCAGCGCGAAAGCAGCGCCGTCCACCGCAGGCCGCAGCGCCTGCACCTCCCTGGCGATACCGCTGTGCCAGTCCACCACGGTGCCGAAAACATCGAATGCCAGGATTTGGGGCGGCAAGCCAAAAGGTGTTGTGTCCATGCGGCCATTATCAGCACTCAGGCGCACATCTGTGACGGGATGCGCAGCATCGGGCCAGGCTGACCTTTGGGTGTCCAGCCAAAAACTGCCTGTTTTTAAGGCAGGCGCCGCAAACCCAGGCCGGGCGCGGGCTTTTGGACTTGTCCAGTGACTTGTCCACAAGGCCATTCATAGTTGGCAGGCATAACCTGGCCCCTGCCGTTAATGGGTGCAAGGCGTGTCGGGGCATGGATGTCCACATCGGATGCCATGAGAAATCCAGCCGGATTTTTCGCCTGCAAGCCTCCGGTTTTAAGATGAAACCGATCACCAGGCGCGCCGGACATGCTTTGTTTTCTAGGCGCCCGGCCCTGTTTTGTTGAATAAACCCAGCTGAAGGAAATTACCCATGTCCCCTGAACAACAGGAAGCCTTGCTGTCCATTGCCTTGTTTGCGGCTTTTTCCGACGGCACGAAAGCCGAAAGCGAGCGCGAGGAAATCCGCCGCATCGCCGAATCCCTGTCCACCGAATCCAACGCGCCCAACCTGTCGCGCCTTTACCAGGACGTGCTGCTCAAGCGCGTCGGGCTCGATGCGTCAGTGCACAAGCTGAGCGACCCCAGCCACCGGCAACTGGCCTATGAAATGGCGGTATGCGTCTGCGATGCCGATGGCCGGCAAAGCGACGCGGAGCGCAGCTTTTTGAGCGACCTGCGGCGCCAGCTGGCGCTTGAACCAGCGCAGACCCAGGCCTTTGATGACCAGGCGGCCGCTCTGGCCGATGTCAGGCTGCCCGAGGCCGCTCCGTTCATTCCCGCGCCTGGGGCCGCAGTGCCCGCAACTGCCGTGCCCGTGGCGCTTTTGCCCGATGCCAGCGATGCGGAACTGGACCGCTCCATCCTGAACCATGCGCTGGTCAACGGCGCGCTGGAACTGCTGCCGCAGTCGTGGGCGTCCATGGCCATTATTCCGCTGCAGGTCAAGATGGTGTACGGCATTGGCAAGTCCCACGGCGTGACGCTGGACCAGGGCCATGTTCGGGAGTTCATCGCCGCGGCAGGCGTTGGCCTGACCTCGCAATACCTGGAGCAGTTCGGCCGCAAGCTGCTGGGCGGCTTGCTGGGGAAAATGGCAGGCCGCACCATTGGCAATGTGGGCAGTGCCGGCACGGGCATGGCTTTTTCGTTTGCCACCACCTACGCCCTGGGGCAACTCGCCAAGCGCTATTACGCCGGCGGACGGGTCATGAACACCGCGCTGCTGCGTGAAACCTACCAGGGGCTGCTGGAGCCCGCCAAGCAGATGCAGACACGCTACCTGCCGCAGATCCAGCAAAAGGCGGCCACGCTGGACGCTGCCCAGGTGATGGCCATGGTGCGCGGCAAGTAAGCCTGCGGAGTCGCGCAGGTGAACAGGAAAATCGGGTCATTCACTTTTTGAGCGCGCGCGTCTACTGCGTCCGCGCCCAGACCAGCAACAGGTTGTTGGCCGGCATGGCATGCCGGGCCAGCAGGCGCAGGCCGGCTGCGGCGGCTTCGCGTTCCACCGCTTCACGGCGGCGCAGCCCCCAGGCAGCGTTTTGCCGGCGCAGGTCGTGGTCAAACGCCTGGTTGCCTGGCGAAGTTGCCACCTCATCCTCCAGGTACGGGCCATAGGTGATGAGCACGCCGCCGGCAGCAAGGTGGCGCGCGCTGCCCTGCATCAAGGCCGCGCAGGTTGCCCACGGCGCAATGTGCAGCATGTTCGCGCAGACGATGGCGTCAAAACGGGCATCGTCCGGCAGCCAGCGCGCCGCCAGGACATCGAGCAACAAAGGCGGGAGCACATTGGCCAGCCCTGGCCGCGCCGTGTTTTCTGCCATGCTGGCGACCGCCATGGGGTGCGCATCGGTGGGCTGCCATGTCCAGCCCGGCAGGCCGGCGGCAAACCAGGCGGCATGCTGGCCGGTGCCCGATGCAATTTCCAGGGCACGGCCATGCCCGGGAAGCAACTGGCGAAGCATCTCGAGAATCGGCTGCTTGTTGCGGTCGGCGGCCAGGCTGATGTTGGGCAAGGGCATGGGTGCAATGCGCGGGTGCTGAGGTTTGCCGGTTCAGGCTGGCACGAACAGCGCAGGGTCCACCATCGCGCGGTTCAGCATCACGCCCCAGTGCAGGTGCGGCCCGGTCACGCGGCCGGTGGCGCCGACTGCGCCCAGGCGCTCGCCGGCTTTCAGCACGTCGCCGGTCCCGACGCCAATGTCGCTCAAATGGCAATACATGCTCAGCAGCCCGCCGCCATGGTCCAGCCACACCGTGTTGCCGTTGAAAAAATAGTCTCCGGTGTCAATGACGCGGCCCGGCAGCGGCGCAACCACCGGCGTGCCGGTGCTGGCCGCGATGTCCATGCCGCTGTGCGGATTGCGCGCCTGCCCGTTGAACACGCGCCGCAGCCCGAACGAGCTTGAGCGGCGCCCCGGCACCGGCACGCGCATCGCCGTTGACGAGGGAAGGGGTTCGCTGAAAGTCGCCATCACGATGGCCTGGTGCGCCCGCTCGCGCTCGTAGCGGGCTTTGTTTTCAGGCGACAGGTCAACCGTTCCCGGCGCCACCTTCAGGCGCTGCTCGGTGTAGCGCTTGCTGGCCACGGTGTAGCCGACCTGGCGCTGTGCGGCGCCGTCCGGGGTTTGAACGCGGATGCTGGCCGGGCCGGGCGCAGCGGACAGCGCAATGCCGACCAGCGCCGTCCATTCGATGGGGTCACCCACCACCAGCAGCGGCACCTCGCCGGCATGCGCCGCCGGACGCGCCGCCGCCGGTCCCAGCGACAGCCGGGCCACGCCGCCCGGCACCTGCAGCGCGTTGGGCCAGACATCGGGCGCAGGCGGCATGGCGGCTGCGGCCAGTTGCAGCCTGGCCAGCCCCAGCAGGCCGACAGCGCCCAGCAGGGTGGCGCGCCGGTTCATCAAGGGATGG
>JAQGMZ010000001.1 GCA_028292045.1 Polaromonas sp.
GGTGCGGCCGCTGCTGTGGTTCGTGGTGTTCTCGGCGGGCTTTCACAACGTGTTCGGCGTGTCCATCGTGCCGCCCTACGAAACCTATGTCGAATACCAGGTCTACATGGTGCCCGGCCTGCTGGCCATGGTGGCGCTGTTCAACGGCATGCAAAGCTCCTTGTCGATGGTCTATGACCGCGAGATGGGCGTGATGCGCCTGCTGCTCACCGCGCCCTTGCCGCGCGGCTGGCTGCTGGCCTTCAAGCTGCTGGCCGGCACCTGCCTGTCGGTGCTGCAGATGGCGGTGTTCCTGCTGATCGCGCTGGCCTTTGGCGTCACGCTGAGCTGGCGGCACCTGCCGCTGCTGTGCCTGGCCATGGTCGGCGGAGCCACGCTGCTGGCGGCGCTGGGGCTGATGCTGTCGGTGTACATCAAGCAGCTCGAAAACTTCGCCGGCACCATGAACTTCGTCATTTTCCCGATGTTCTTCATCAGCCCCGCGCTGTTCCCGCTGTGGAAGCTTGAGGAGTCGGGCGCCTGGTGGCTGTTGCACCTGGCCCAATGGAACCCGTTCACGCATGTGGTCGAAACCCTGCGCTTTGCGATGTACGGGCAGTTCAATGCGCTCTCCTGGGCGGTCGTCGTGGCGGGAAGCGCCTGTTTCTTCGGCCTGGCCTGGTGGGGCTACGACCCGCAGCGCGGCTGGATCAAGCAGCGCGGAGCGGCCTGAAGGGGCATCGCGTCCCCCGAATGCCCGACGCCTCGCCGGGTGATTCATTTTTGAACACTGTCACACCCTGCCGGTGTTGCAAATGAGCACGGAATCATTTCAAAAAGGGCTTGCCCGGGATGGCACAAAAGTTGCCATTCCTAGCGGGTGATCCCAAACCAGGTGGGCTTGGGGCCACGATGACCGCGCATGCCGCACGGGCGTCATTCAGCTCACAAAGATTCAGGAGACACACCCGTGAAACGCAAACTTCTCAGCATTCTGGTCATGGCGGCAACCGCCCACGCCGGCGCGCAAGTGACCAACGCCATGATCGGCGCCGACGCCACCACCCCGAACGACGTGTTGTCCTGGGGCATGGGCACCCAGGGCCAGCGTTACTCGCCACTGTCCGACATCAACCCCAAGACCATCAGCCGCCTGGTGCCAGTCTGGTCGATGTCTTTCGGCGGTGAAAAGCAGCGCGGCCAGGAGTCGCAGCCGCTGGTGCACAACGGCAAGATGTTCGTCACGGCGTCGTACTCGCGCATCTTTGCCCTGGACGCCAAGACCGGCGCCAAGCTGTGGAAGTACGAACACCGCCTGCCCGAAGGCATCATGCCCTGCTGCGACGTGGTCAACCGGGGCGCGGCGCTGTATGACAACCTGGTGATCTTCGGCACGCTCGATGCGCAGCTGGTGGCCCTGGACCAGACCACCGGCAAGGTCGTCTGGCGCGAGAAGATCGACGACTACAGCGCCGGCTACAGCTACACCGCTGCGCCGCTGATCGCCGAAGGCCTGCTCATCACCGGGCTGTCGGGCGGCGAGTTCGGCGTCGTCGGCCGGGTCGAGGCGCGCGACCCCAAGACCGGCAAGATGGTCTGGTCTCGCCCGGTCGTCGAAGGCCACATGGGCTTCTTGAACGGCAAGGAAAACGGCATCACCGGCACCACCAACGCCAGCTGGCCCGGCGAAACATGGAAGACCGGCGGCGCCACGCCCTGGCTGGGCGGCACCTACGACGCCAAGACCGGCCTGGCCTATTTCGGCACCGGCAACCCGGGCCCCTGGAACAGCCATGTGCGCAAGGGCGACAACCTGTATTCCGCCTCCACCGTGGCCATCGATGTCAAGACCGGCAAGATTGTCTGGAGCTACCAGAGCACGCCCAACGATGCCTGGGACTATGACGGCGTCAATGAATTCATCACCTTCGACATGGACGGCAAGCGCATGGGCGCCAAAGCCGACCGCAACGGCTTTTTCTATGTGAACGACGCCACCACCGGCAAGCTGGTCAACGCGTTCCCCTTCGTCAAGAAGGTCACCTGGGCCAGCAGCATCGACCTGAAGACGGGCCGGCCGAACTTCGTCGCGGAAAACCGTCCGGGCGACCCGAACGCGCCGGGCAACGACGATGCCGCCAAGGGCAAATCGGTCTTCTCGGCACCCGGCTTCCTGGGCGGCAAGAACCAGATGCCGATGGCCTACAGCCCCACGACCGGCCTGTTCTATGTGCCGACCAACGAATGGGGCATGGACATCTGGAACGAGCCGATCACCTACAAAAAGGGCGCGGCCTTCCTGGGCGCGGGCTTCACCATCAAGCCATTGTTCGAGGACCACATCGGCTCCCTGCGCGCGATCGACCCGAAAACCGGCAAGGTCGCCTGGGAAGTCAAGAACGAAGCCCCGCTCTGGGGAGGCGTGATGACCACGGCCGACCTGGTGTTCTGGGGAACCCCGGAAGGCTTCCTGAAAGCGGCCGACGCCAAGACCGGCAAGGTGGTCTGGCAGTTCCAGACCGGCTCGGGCGTGGTGGCGCCGCCCATCACCTGGAAAGAAGGCAAGGACCAGTACATCAGCGTGGTGTCGGGCTGGGGCGGCGCGGTCCCGCTGTGGGGCGGCGAAGTGGCCAAGAAAGTCAACCTGCTCGAGCAGGGCGGCTCGGTCTGGACGTTCAAGCTGACCAAGTAAGCAAGCCGCTGGCGGTTTGGCTCGGGCTCGCCATGCGCGCGCCTTGAACGGCGGACAGGGCGGCGCACGCAACGGCTTGCGCCGCCCTGCCCTTTTTTATTCCACCCATTTTTATTCTGGACTCCGACATGCGATTCCTCCTGACCTTCGGCGCCGTGCTCATCAGCGCCAACTGCCTGGCCCAGACCGGCAATGTCAACAACCTGGCCACCGCCGTGGAACTGGCCAAGGGAAGCGGCTGCTACTCCTGCCACGCCGCCGCCGAGAAAATCGTGGGGCCCGCCTTCAAGGACATTGCCGCCAAGTACAAGGACGACAAGGACGCAGCGGCCTCGCTGGCCCAAGCGATCCAATACGGCTCCAAGGGCAAGTGGGGGCGCATTCCCATGCCGCCCCATGCCAGCCTGAGCAGCGGCGACCTGAAGACACTGGCCGCCTGGGTACTGGCCACCCCCCAATGACCTCAGCGGTGCGCGGCGCCGGCCCAGGGCAGCGCCACGCGCTGTGCCTGGCACTGCTGTTCACCCTGGCCGGGCCGGCCCTGCAGGCGCAGGACAGCCAGCGCGGCGACTGGCTCAGGAATCCGGCCATGGGCAACTACAAGGCTTATGCGGAATTCAAGATGGCCCGCTACGCCCAGGCGCGCGAAGTGTGGGAAACGCTGGCGGGCATCGGCAACGGCGACGCGCTCTTCAACCTGGGCATCCTGGCCGAAGACGGGCTGGACGAGCCGAAGAACATGGCCAAGGCCGAAGCGCTGTACGCCAGCGCCGCCCAGGCCGGAAACTTCAAGGCGCGCTACCGCCTCGGCATGCTCTACAGCGCAGGCGTTGTGTTGCCCCGGGATGTTGAAAAGGCGCGCCTCTACCTGACGATGGCCGCCGAGGGCGGCGACAAGGATGCCCTGGCGACCCTGGCCGCCCTGGAGCAGCCCGCCGGCACCCCAAGCCGTTTCCGGCAGGCCGAGTGGCTGGGCGCCAGCGCCCGGCATGCCGAAGCGGCGGCGGTGTACCGCGAACTGGCCGACGCCGGCGACCGTCAGGCCCAGACCCGGCTGGCCTGGATGCATGAAGCCGGCCGGGGCGTGGTGCGCGACCTGGACGAAGCCGCCCGGCGCTTTGAAATCGCCGCGACTGCCGGGGACGCCGAAGCGCAATATGCCTTGGCGGTGATGCTGCGAACCGGCAAGGGACACGCGCAGGACCGGACGCAAAGCCGGTTGTGGCTCCAGCGGGCCGCTGGCCAGCATCACCCCGCTGCGCTGGCGGCATTGAACGCTGATGACAACCAGGACAAACTGCCCAACTAGTTCAGCCGACCGGGTGCAGCGCACGCGAGGCCGCGTCGGTGCGAAAGACGATGGGTTGCCCGCGCCCGGCCGGCGCCTGGCGCACCAGCTGAATCACCTTCCCATGGTGCGGCGACTTGCTGCACACCGGGTCGGCCTCGGCGGCATCGCCGGTGATCTGGAACGCCTGGCAGCGGCAGCCGCCGAAATCCTTGTGCCGCTCGTCGCAGTCGCGGCATGGCGCTTTCATCCAGGCGTCGCCCCGGTAGGCGTTGAAGGCCTGGCTGCGCGCCCAGATGTCGCCCAGCGGCTGGTCTTGCACGCGCGGCAGTTGCAGGCCGGGCAGGTTGCGCGCGTTGTGGCAGGGCAAGGCCACGCCATCGGGCGCGATGGCCAGAAACACCGAGCCCCAGCCGTTCATGCAGGCCTTGGGCCGCTCTTCAAAGTAGTCGGGAACGACGAACAGGATGCGGCAGCGCGTGCCAATCTCGGCGCGGTAGCGCTGCACCACGGCCTCGGCTTCAATCAGTTGCTCGTGCGTCGGCATCAGGTGGTCGCGGTTGGTCCAGGCCCAGCCGTAGTACTGCGTGTTGGCCAGTTCCAGGAATTCGGCATCGAGCGCCAGCGCCATCTCGATGATCTTGTCCACATGCGGCAGGTTGTGCCGGTGCAGCACACAGTTGAGCACCATCGGCCAGTCGTGCTGCTTGATCAGGCGCGCCACGCGCTGCTTGAGCTCAAACGTCTTGGTGTGGCTGAGAAAATCGTTCAGTTCGCGGGTTGAGTCCTGGAACGACAGCTGGATGTGGTCCAGGCCCGCGTCCTTCAGCCGAAGGGCGCGCGCTTCGGTGAGGCCGACGCCCGAGGTGATCAGGTTGGTGTAGAAACCCAGCTGCCGGGCTTCCTGCACCAGTTCCTCCAGGTCGTCCCGGAGCAGCGGCTCGCCGCCTGAAAAGCCCAGCTGCGCCGCGCCCAGGGCGCGTGCCTGGCGCATCACGTCGACCCACTGCGCCGTGCTCATCTCCGCCTGCAGCCGGGCATGCTGCGTGGGGTTGTAGCAAAACACGCAGTGCAGCGGACAGCGGTAGGTCAGCTCGGCCAGCAGCCAAAGCGGCGGCGGCACGGCGGCGTCAGGCGCCCCGGGCAACACCGGCTCAGACAATCCAGCCACGGCGCATTCCTTCGTGCAGCAAGTCTTCCACCTGCGGCGCAATGCCCTTGGCGTTGAACAGGGTTTCAAGGTCCGCCACCATGGCGTCGACGCTGCGCTCGCCATTGCAGCGGCGCAGGATTTCGGAGGTGCTGTCGTTCAGCTTGACCATGCCTTCCGGGTACAGCAGCACCCAGGCCGACTGGACCTGCTCGTACTGCAGCCGGTACAGGCGGGACAGCTTGGGAAATGCCGGCAGCGCACGCGGTGCTGCCGCGCCGGCCACGGCCGGCGCGGGGGATGAAATCGGCAATGAGGCAAGCGCGTTCATGTCATTCCTTGGTGGGTTGGTGGGTGGTCAGGGAGGCAGGCTTTTTCGATGGCATCGAGCAGGGCCCACAGGATGTCGAGCTTGAACTGCAGAATGTCCAGCGCCCGGTGCTGGGCCTGGCGGGACGTGAAGTGGTCCAGCGTGACCTGCAGCCCGTGCGCCACGTCCCGGCCTGCCAGCGGGATGCGGCTCCTGAAGTAGCCCAGGCCCTGCGCCTCGATCCAGGGGTAGTGCACCGGCCAGCCGGCCAGCCGGTCCTTGTGGATTTGCGGCGCGAACATTTCGGTCAGCGACGAACACACTGCTTCCTGCCACGGGGCGCTGGCGGCAAAGTTCACATAGGCATCGCAGGCAAAACGCACGGCCGGCGCCACGCCCCGCAGCGACCACAGCTCTTCTCGCGGGATGCCGACGGCTTCGCCCAGCCGTGTCCAGGCTTCCATGCCGCCTGCGGCCGGGCCGGTGTAGTCGCCGTAGCCGTCATGGTCCAGGATGCGCTCGATCCACAGCCGGCGGTGTTCACGCTCCGGCATGTTGGCCAGGATGGCCGCGTCCTTGCGCGGAATGCAGATCTGGTAGTAGAAGCGGTTTCTCACCCAGTGGCGTATCTCGTCGGGCGTGCACCCGCCACGGTTCATCCGCACATTGAACGGGTGGTGGATGTGGTAACCCGCGCCCTGGGCGTGCAAGCGCGCCTCGAACTCGGTGCGTGTCCAGGCGGTTGCCAGGCCGCTGTCTGTTTCGGGTCGGTGCAGGCGCGCAATGTCCATGAAAAGGGCTCCCGCCGTTTAAAAAACCAGGTCCATGCCGTCCCAGGCGACCTCGATGCCGTGCCGGGCCAGCAGCGCGCGCTCGTCAGAGTCTTCCCGGAGGATGGGGTTGGTGTTGTTGATGTGGATGAGAATTTTCCGAATGCCTGGCGGCAAGCGGTCAAGCTGCGAAATCATGCCGCGCGGGCCGGTTTGCGGCAGGTGGCCCATGTCGGCGGCGCTCTTGCTGGACAAGCCCAGGCGCTGCATCTCGTCTTCGGTCCAGAACGTGCCGTCGACCAGAACGGCCTGGCATTGCGCCATCACATCCAGCAGCGCGGGCGTGACCTCACCCAGGCCCGGCGCATAGAACACCCGCGCCCCGCTCTCCAGGTTTTCCATCACCAGGCCGATGTTGTCGCCGGGCCGGGGGCAGTTTCGAAACGGCGAATAAGGCGGCGGCCTGGACGACAGGACGACGGGCCGCACCGCCAGGTCGGGCAGGCCGGGCACGGCTTGCAGCCCGCCGTCGGGCTGCAGCGGCAGCGCCTGGACGCCGCAGTAGTGCGACAGGATGCGGGTGATGGGGAAGCCCTCGCCCATGTCTGAAAGCACCTCGGGCGTGGCCAGCAGCGGCAGGGGGCTGGCGCGCTCGCGCAGCATCAGCAGCCCGGTCACATGGTCGATCTGCGCGTCCATCAGCAGCACGGCGGCAATGCCGCTGTCGCGCACCGCGCGGGCGGGCTGCAGCTCGGGGTTGGCGCGGATCTGGGCCAGCACATCGGGCGAGGCATTGACCAGCAGCCAGTCCTGGCCGTTGGCGCTGAGCGCAATCGACGACTGGGTGCGCGCCTTCGCCCGCAGCGTGCCGCGCCGCAAGCCATCGCAATTAGGGCAATTGCAGTTCCACTGCGGAAAGCCGCCGCCCGCTGCCGAGCCAAGAACACGCAATTGCATAAGGAAGTTTCCAAAAAGTGGTGCTTCAGCCAGCGGCCATCGGCCGATGCGTCAGGCCGCATCCACCGATGGCCGGCACTCAGGGCTCAGCGGTTGGCGATGTACATCGTGATTTCGAAACCGAAGCGCAGGTCGGTGAAGGAAGGGGCGGTCCATTGCATGGTGAATCTCCAGTGGTGGGTAAAGTTGTGAACACGGGCTGGCCACCGCCTCTGGCAGCATCCGGCCCGCCCTGCTGTAATGCAACTTCAATGCCTAACCCACCCACCCTCCACAACCGCCAGCCTTTCAGCCCCGCAACGGGCGCCGGCTGGCCTTCGCCGCATTTTGTCAACACCGCGCGCGGCGCGCGCATGGCCTACCGCGACTGCGGCGAGCGCGGCGGCGAATGCTGGCTGGTGCTGCACGGCGGGCCGGGCGCGTCAAGCCACCCGGGCCTGCATGCGCCGCTGCAGCTGGACCGCCAGCGCGCCGTGCTGCCCGACCAGCGCGGTGCCGGCCTGTCGCGCCCGCGGGCCCGTCTGGCCGGCAACCACACCGGCCAGCTGGTGGCCGACCTGGAGGTTTTGCGCCGCCACCTGGGCATCGAACAGTGGGCCTTGCTGGCGGGGTCGTGGGGCACCGTTGTCGCCTTGCGCTATGCCCAGGCGCACCCAGGCCGGGTCACGCGGCTGGTGCTGCGCGGCGCTTTCGCGCTCAAGCGCCGTGAAATTTTCGGCCTGCTCCGTGCCGATGCCAGGTGCGACCGGGCGGTGTCGCGCAGCCCCCACTGGCCGCGCGCGCCCTACAGCGGCGACGCCGGGGTGCTCGCACGGCTGGAGCAGGTGCTGCAATCTGGAACACTCGGTGTTGCAGCA
>JAQGMZ010000005.1 GCA_028292045.1 Polaromonas sp.
ACCTGCGCCAATTGCTGCCGCGCCGGCCCGACCTGAAGGTGGTGATCACCTCGGCGACGATCGACGCGCAGCGCTTTGCCGACTATTTCGCCTCCGCCAAGGGGCCGGCGCCGGTCATCATGGTGTCCGGGCGCATGTTCCCGGTCGAGCAGCGCTACCGGCCATTCGAGGAGTCGCGCGACTACGACCTGAACGACGCGATGGCCGACGCGGTGGACGAACTCTGGATGAGCCCGCACAGCGCCGGCGACATCCTGATTTTCCTGCCCGGCGAGCGCGAGATCCGCGAGGCCGCCGACCATTTGCGCAAGCACCTGGCGCACCAGCCCCTGACGCGCAATGCCGAGGTGCTGCCGCTGTTTGCCCGCCTGAGCCAGGCCGAGCAGGACCGGATTTTCGACGGCCACAGCGGCCGGCGCATCGTGCTGGCGACCAACGTGGCCGAAACGTCGCTCACCGTGCCGGGCATCCGCTACGTGATTGACGCTGGCACGGCGCGGGTCAAGCGCTACAGCTTCCGGAACAAGGTCGAGCAGCTCATGGTCGAGCCGATTTCGCAGTCGGCGGCCAACCAGCGCGCCGGGCGCTGCGGCCGCGTGGCCGACGGCATTTGCATCCGCCTGTACGACGAGCCCGACTTTCTGGGCCGGCCGCGCTTCACCGACCCCGAGATTTTGCGAAGTTCGCTGGCGGCGGTGATTTTGCGCATGAAGGCGCTGCGCCTGGGCACGATCGAGGACTTTGCCTTCATCGAGCCGCCGCAGCGCCGCGCGATTGCCGACGGCTACCAGCTGCTGGCCGAACTGGGCGCGGTCGATGACGACAACGAACTCACACCGGTCGGCCGCACGCTGGCCAAGCTGCCGCTGGACCCGCGCGTCGGCCGCATGATCCTGGAGGCCAAAGACCGGGGCGCTCTGGATGAAGTGCTGGTGATCGCCAGCGCCCTGAGCGTGCAGGACGTGCGCGACCGCCCGATGGACAAGCAGGCGCAGGCCGACCAGGCGCATGCCAAGTTCGACGACGAAAAAAGCGAATTCGCCGGTTTCCTGAAGTTATGGAAATGGCTGGGCGACTCGCGCGGCGGCCACGACGCGGTGCACAAGCTGACCAACCGCCAGTACGAAACCCTGCTGCGCGAAAACTTCGTCAACATCCGCCGGGTGCGCGAATGGCGCGACATTCATTCGCAGCTGATGGCGGTGGTGGGCGAGCAGGGCTGGCACCTGAACACGACACCGGCCAGCTACGAGCAACTGCATTTGTCCCTGCTGTGCGGCCTGCTGGGCAACATCGGCTGGAAGGACGAGGAGCACGATGCTTACCTGGGTGCGCGCGGCATCCGGTTTTACCGCCACCCCGGCGCCCGGCTCAGCAAGAAGCCGGGCCGCTGGATCGTGGCGGCCGAGCTGGTCGAGACCACGCGCCTGTTCGGCCGGGGCCTGGCCAACATCGACCCGCAATGGATCGAGCAGATTGGCGGCCATTTGCTCAAAAAGCAGCTGCTCGACCCGCACTGGGAGAAAAAGGCCGCCCAGGTGACGGCGCTGGAGCGGGCCACGCTGTACGGGCTGGTCATTTACAGCGGAAGGCGCGTCAACTTTGGCCGTGTCGACCCACGCACGTCGCGCGAAATATTCATCCGCGAAGCCTTGATTGCCGGCAACTGGGACACCAGGCTGCCTTTCCTGGCGGCAAATGAAAAAATGATCGCCCATGTGCAGGACCTGGAGCACAAGGCGCGCCGGCAGGACGTGCTGGTCGATGACGAACTTATCTACGCCTTTTACGACCAGCAGCTGCCCTCCGACATCTGCACCGGCGCGGGCTGTGAAAGCTGGTTCAAGGCCGAGGTCAAAAAGCAGCCCAACCTGCTGCTGCTGACCCAGGACGAGCTGATGCGCCACGAGGCGGCCGGCATCACCAGCCAGGCTTTTCCCAAAACCTTGCGGCTGGGCGGTGTTGATTGCCTGGCCACCTACCTGCACGAACCCGGCGACGCACGGGACGGCGTGACGGTCGAGGTTCCGATTTTTGCGCTGAACCAGGTGAATGAAGAGCGCTGCGAATGGCTGGTGCCCGGCATGCTCAAGGACAAGATACAGGCGCTGATCAAGACCTTGCACCAGCGCCCGCGCTCGCGGCTGGTGCCCCTGCCCGACACCGCCGCCCGCATGGCTGCGGAGCTCATGCAGCCCGAAAAGTTTGGCGCCGGTTCGCTGATTGACGCGGTGCTGAAATGGGTGCGCGACGCCACGTCGCTGGACATCAAGCGGGCCGACCTGAAGCAGGACATGCTGCCCGCCCACCTGTTCATGAATTTCAGGGTGGTCGATGAGCATGGGCGCCAGCTCGGCGCCGGCCGCAACCTGGGCGCGCTAAAAGGTGAACTGGGTACGCAGGCGCGCGGGGCTTTCCAGGCGCTGGCCGGCTTGAAAAACCTGGGCAAACCTGTGTCTGCCCAGGCTGTTGTCGAAGAACAAGCCTCCACACGACATAAATCAGCATCAAGCAAGCCTCATCCGCAGGCTGGCCGTAGCCAAGCCGCCCCTGAAAAGATAATGGCCAAGGTGCCGGACCGCTACACCGGCTGGAGCTTTGGCGAATTGCCGGAGCTGATGGAAATTGGCAAGGGCCAGCAGACCCTCATCGGCTTTCCGGCACTGATCGACCTGGGCGACGCGGTGACCATCGAGGTGTTCGACGAGCCCGACGCGGCGGCGGCCAGGCACCGAGCCGGCTTGCGGCGGCTGTTTTCGCTGCAGATAAAAGATGCCCTGAAATACCTCGAAAAGAACTTGCCTGACTTGATGAAGATGAGCACTTCCTACATGCTGGTGGGCCGGGCCGCCGACAACTCGGGCGGCGGGACGGTCGACGAGCTGCACCAGCAGATCATCGAAGTCGCGCTGGACCGGGCGTTTTTACTTGAGCCCTTGCCCACGAACGAGGCCGACTTTAAAAAGCGCGTGGACGACGGGCGCGGCCGGCTGACCCTGATTGCCTCCGAGGTGGCCCGGCTGGCGGGCGCCATCCTCATTGAATTTGCCGTGGCCCAGCGAAAGATCAAGGACACCAGGAGCGCCACCGAAGCCGTGCAGGACGCTGCCCAGCAACTGGCGCGCCTGGTGCCCAAGAAGTTCCTGACCGCCACGCCTTATCCGCAGTTGCAGCATTTCAGCCGATATTTGAAGGCGATCACGCTGCGGCTCGAGAAATGGCGCGCCGACCCGGCCCGGGACGCCGCGCGCCTGGCAGAGTTGCGGCCGCACGAGCAGCGCTACTGGCGGCTGCTGGCCGAGCGCAAGGGTGCGCAGGACACGCGCATGCAGGAATACCGCTGGTTGCTGGAAGAGTTGCGCGTGAGTTTTTTCGCCCAGGAACTGCGCACGCCCCAGCCGGTCAGCATCAAGCGGCTGGACAAGCTGTGGGCGCAGCTCACGAGCTGACGTAAAAAAAGGACCTTGAAGCCAAGGTCCTTTTTAAAGTGCAGCATGAGGCTAGATGCGGCCCATCAGCAACAGCACGATCAGGATGATGACCACCAGGCCAATGCCGCCGCTGGGGCCGTAACCCCAGCTTCGGCTGTGGCCCCAGCTGGGCAGGACGCCCACCAGGATAAGGATCAGGACGATCAGCAGGATCAGCGAAATGGACATGGAGCACTCCTTGTTATAAGTGCCTGTATTCTTGACTGGGGTCGCCTGCCTTCAAGCAGGAAGATGCTGATACAGCCGTCAGGCGTCGCCTACAGTCGAGCTAGGCGGTCAAGCGCCAGCTGCAGCGTCTCGTCTTTTTTGGCAAAGCAGAAACGCACGATCCCCTGCTCGAAGCCGTCCAGATACAGCGCCGACAGCGGAATTGCCGCCACGCCGATCTCGGCGGTCAGCCACCGGCAAAATTCAGCTTCGCCCAGGCCGCTGACCGCTGAAAAATCGGCGCACTGGAAATAGCTGCCTTCACTGGGCAGCAGCTTGAAGCGGGTGTTTTCCAGCCCGGACCGGAACAGGTCGCGTTTGCGCTGGTAGAAGGCGGGCAATTCCAGGTAGGGCCGGGCGTCCTGCATGTAAGCCGCCAAGGCATGCTGCACCGGTGTGTTGACGGTGAAGACATTGAACTGGTGGACCTTGCGGAACTCTGCCGTCAGGCTGGCCGGGGCGGCGACATAGCCCACCTTCCATCCGGTGACGTGGTAGGTCTTGCCAAAACTGCTGACGATGAAGGCCCGCGCCGCCAGTGCGGCAAAACGCGCCGCGCTCTGGTGTACATGGCCCTGGCCGGCATCGAACACCATGTGTTCATACACCTCGTCGCTGATCAGCAAGACGTCGGTGGGCGACAGCAGGTCTTGCAGCAACAGCATCTCGGCTTCGGTCCATACCGTCGCGCTCGGGTTGTGCGGGGAATTGACAATGATCGCCCGGGTGCGGGGGCTGAGGGCTGCCCTGATCTTTTCAAAATCAGGCCGGAACGTGCCGGGCGTCAAGGGCACCCTGACCACGATGCCGCCGGCCAGTTCGATGTTGGGCACATAGCTGTCGTAGCAAGGCTCCAGCACGATCACTTCATCGCCCGGATGCACCACCGCCAGAATGATGGTGATGATGGCTTGCGTGGCGCCCGCCGTGATGGTGATTTCGCTGCCGGGGTCGTAGCTGCGGCCGTACAGGCTCGCCAGTTTGGCGGCAACCGCTTCGCGCAGCACCGGCACGCCGGCCATGGGCGGGTACTGGTTCAGGCCGCGCTGCATGGCGCCGGTCACGGCATTGACCAGTTGCGGGTCGCAGTCGAAGTCCGGAAATCCCTGGCCAAGGTTGACTGCGCCTTTTTGGGCCGCCAATTCCGACATGACCGTGAAAATCGTGGTGCCGACATCCGGCAGCCTGCTGTCAAGCGCCGGGGTTCGGGGCGCGCTGAAGGGGAGTGGCGTGGAAACAGTCATGAATCAGACCTCGTCTTCGTTGAGGCGGCCGGCCATGGCCCGGGCCACCAGGTCGCGGTTGAGCTTGTCGCTAAGGAGTTCGGCAAACTTGTAGACAAAATTGCGCAGGTACGCGCTTCGCTTGAATGCCACGCGGGCTACGTTCATGCCAAACAAATGCCCCGCCGGCAGTGCCAGCAGGTCGGTGTTGGTGCCGTCTTCCCGGACCGCCATTTCTGCCACGATGCCCACGCCAAGGCCCAGGCGCACATAAGTCTTGATGACGTCGGAATCGATGGCTTCCAGGGCGATGCGCGGATGCAGGTGCCTGGCCGCAAAGGCCAGGTCGATCTTGGTGCGCCCGGTGAACGACGGGTGGTAGGTGATCAGCGGCTCCTGCGCCAGGTCTTCCAGCGTGATGTGCGGCTGGCGCGCCAGCGGATGGTCGACCGGCATGACCAGCATGTGCTGCCATTCATAGCAGGGCAGGGTGATGAGGTCGTCATAGCGGCTGAGCGATTCGGTGGCAATGCCGATTTCGGCCACTTCATCAAGCACCATGCGCGCCACCTGGTCAGGCGAGCCCTGGTGCAGGCTGACATTGACCTTGGGAAAGGCTTCGCGCAGGCGGGCGACGGGCTGCGGCAGCACATAGCGGGCTTGGGTGTGGGTGGTGGCGATCGACAGCGTTCCGCTGTCCTGCGCCGAGTACTGCTCGCCAATGCGCCGCAGGTTGCCGACCTCGCGCATGATCAGCTCGATGCTTTTGAGCACGTGTTCGCCCGGTTCGGTGACCCGCTTGAGACGTTTGCCATGCCGGGCAAAAATTTCAACGCCAAGTTCTTCTTCCAGTTCAATGATGGCCTTGGACACGCCGGGTTGCGAGGTGTGCAGCGCACGGGCGGTTTCGGTCAGGTTCAGGTTGCGGCGAACAGCTTCCTGAACAAAGCGAAATTGGTGCAGGTTCATATGATTTTCATTCTGGTTTTTGTTTTTATTATGCCCGTCGAGCCCTAAGGACCGCGCTTTTGCGCCTGCCCGCGCTTGGGTCCGGATGCCCGGGCCGCCGCACTCAGCCGGTGGCAATGTCGGCCAGCAAGGCCGTCATCTGCGCATATTCGCCGGCCGCCTGCAGCAGTTCGACCGGCACTTCCGGATGGGCCAGGCGCACCTGACCGATCAGCTGCGGCAGGTCTTCGCGCGCATGCTTGCCCACCCCCAGAAACAAGGGGAACACCCTGAGCGAAGTGGCGCCTGCCGCAACCAGTTCGTCCGCCGCGACGGACAGGTCGGGTTCGCAAATTTCAAGGTAGGCGCAGCGCACCAAAGTGCCGGGCTGCCGGGCGCTGATGTCCGCGGCGACGGCCTCGATGGGAAGCCGCCACAGCGGGTCGCGCGAACCATGGGCAAACAGCACAATGCCGCGCAGCGGTTGAGGGGTGAAAGACATAAGTCAGGGTTCAGTAGGTAAAAAAGTTCTGGGCATTTCAGCGCCTGAGTACCAGCCAGCCGAAAGCCCCCAGGGAAATGGCCATGTAGATCAGCCCCGGCGTGGCCGCCGCCAGCCAGGGTTGCCAGTTTTGCAGGTTGCCGATATAGCCAAACACATTGTTGAGCAGGAAAAAGCTGATGCCGATCATGACGCCGGCAAACACGTAGGCGGTGATGCCGCTGGAGCGGAAATGCAGGTAGGCAAAAGGCAGGGCCAGCATCATCATGACCAGGCAGCTCAGCGGGTAGAACACCTTGCGCCAGAATTCGATCTCGTAGCGCTGGGATGTCTGCCCATTGGCCTCCAGGTGGCGGATGTAGTTGAAAAGGTCAATGGTCGCCATCCGGTCGGGGCGCAGCAGCGCGACAGAAACCATTTCAGTGCTGATGTCCGTGGGCCAGTTCAAGCTGGCGACAACGGTGCGCACGACCCTGGCCTGCTGCAGCGGTGCATCGACGCGGCTGCCGCCATTCGCCCCGGCAGGCACCTCAAACACGGAACGCGTTGCATCGCGCAGCAGCCAGGCTGTCTTGCTGGCGAATTTTGCAGCCGGGGCTTCCGTGGACGACACAATCAGGCCTTTGCGGTCGAACTCGTAGATGCGAACCCCGCGCATCTCGTTGTCGGGCGACAACTCGCCGACATTGACGATGAAACTGCTGCCGGCCTGCTTTTCCTTCAGCCAGGCCCCAGTCTGGCCGACGGTGATCTTGCTCTGGTACCGGGCTTTGAGCAGCTGGGCGGCCCGTTCGCTGACGGGCGAAATGTAGTCCCCCACGACAAAGCTCAGGGCCACGAAAAATGCGCCCAGCCACAGCAGCAGCTTGAGGGCGCGCCAGGGTCCGAGTCCGCTGGTGCGCAAGATCGTGAATTCCGAGCTTTGCGCCAGTCGGGCCATCACGAAAATACTGCCGATCAGCACCGAGATGGGCAGCAGTTCGTACAAGTGGTTGGGTATGAGCAGGCTGACATAGAGCAGGGCATGCCGGACCTGGTACACCGTTTCGCTCGAAAGACCGTTGTTTTTGCCCAGGTACTGCAGTTCGTCCACCAGGTCGAAGAAAAAGAACAATGCCAGGAAACCCAGCGCCACCAGCGCAATCGAGGTCAGCACATCCTTGTAAATCAGGCGTCGGATGGTTTTCATGCGCGGCCGCCGGTGGGGGTTGCCAGCAAAGCCGGCGCTGCGCGCAGCTTGCGCCCAAAGTGCCACTGCATGTGCCGCTTGGCCAGCCAGGCCAGGCCCAGCAGCAGCACTCCGCCATGCAGGGCCAGCAGGAGTTGGCCGAAGCTGATCAGCCCGACAAATATCCAGCTTTGCCCCAGGTTGACCAGGTTGTTGTAGACCACGAAGGCCAGCACCACGAAGATCATGTTGCTGCTCCGCCCGCCCCGCGGGTTGACGCTCGACAGCGCCAGCGCGAGCACCACCAGGTTGATGGCCGAAAGCGCCAGGCCCAGCCGCCATGCCAGCTCGCCCAGGTTGCCGCGGGTCGGGTCCTTGATCAGGGCGCGGCTGGACATCAGCTTGGCCTCGGGCGGCGTTTCCCCCAGGATCGCGGAGTTGCTGGTCCTGACGCCGTATTCCTGGAAGTCGCTGATCTTGAGCGCGGATTTTCCAATCTCGTTTTCCAGCCGCTGGCCATTGGACAGCATCAGGAACTGGGCATCGTCCCGGTTCTCAATCCGGCCTGACTGCGCCGTGGTGACGGAGTTTTTGCCTTTTTCGGCGGCGGCGATGAAGACGTTGTTGCTGGCCTGCTCGCCTGCCAGTTCGCGGTCGATGAAAAACACCCGGTTGCCGCTGGACGACTCCTGGAAAACCCCGGGCGTGATGCGGTCCAGGTCGCCGCGCTGCTGGTAGCGGCTCTGCATGTCCTTGGTCTGCTGGTTGGTCCACGGCCAGACAAAAACCGCCATCAGGGTGATCACCAGCAGGACCGGCCACGAGAACTGGAACAGCGGCCGCAAAAATCTGGCCAGGCCTTGCCCGCTGGTGAACCAGACGACCATTTCACTGTCGCGGTACATGCGCGACAAGGTGCTGACCAGGGCAATGAACAGCGCCAGCGTGAGGATGGTGGGCAGGCGTCCCAGCCCCGAGTACGCCATGTACAGCATCACGTCCTGGGGGCTGATGGAGCCGCGCGAAGCCTGCCCCAGGGTGCGAATCAGGACAATGGTCATGACGATGGTGACAAGCACCACCAGAGTGGCACCGAAACTGCGTGCCAGTTCCTTGCGTATCGAAGATTGGAATAACATGGACTGGATCGTTGCCCTGCGGGCTATATTTTTGTGGTTTCGTTTTGACTTCAATGCGGCATGCTGCCGGTTCTGCTTCGGGCTGTCGGGGTTGAACCTTTGAAAACGGCGTGTCCGGCATTGAATGAAAAACGGAGCTGGCTGATTCTTACCTAACCTTGAATTATGGACTTTGAACTTAAAACTTTGAACCGCGCCCTTGTTTGCACTGAAAAAGCCGATGCGCTGATCGTGCTGGTCCCCGAAGGTTTTGCGGGCGGCGGCGATGCCTTGTCGGCGCTTGCCGCCCTCGCCATCAAGTCGGGCGACCTGGAACTCAAGCCGGGCAAGCTGCTGAGCGCCTACCGCACACCGGGCATTGCGGCGGCGCGGGTGGTGCTGGTGGGTGCGGGCGACGCCAGCGAAAAAAATATCCGGACGGCGGTGCATGCGGCAACCGGCGTGCTGAAGTCCGGCAATGCTCAGCGGGCCTTGGTGTGCCTTAACCTGCTGCCTGCCCTGATGCCCGGGTCGGTGCGCGCTGCAGTCATGGCCTGCGCCGAGGCAACCTATGCCTACACCACCACCAAATCGAAGCCTGCTGCCGTGAAACTGCAGCAGGCGGTGGTGGTGGTGGATGGCCTGGTCGAGGTTCAGTCCGGCTTCGACAAGGCCATCGCGCTGGCCAAGGGCATGGACCTGGCCAAGGAATGGGCCAACCGCCCGGCCAACCATGCAACGCCGACCCTGCTGGCGGACGCGGCCAAGGAACTCGGCAAGCTGCGCCGCATCAAGACCGAAGTGCTGGGCCCCAAGGAGATCGAAAAGCTCGGCATGGGCGCCTTCCTGTCGGTTGCCCAGGGTTCTGCCGAACCGCTGCGGTTCATTGTCCTGCGCTACGAAGGCGCTGCCAGGGGCGAGGCGCCGGTGGTGCTGATTGGCAAGGGCATCACCTTCGACACCGGCGGCATCTCGATCAAGCCAGCCGCCGACATGGACGAGATGAAGTTCGACATGTGCGGCGCCGCAAGCGTGCTGGGCGTGTTTCGGGCGTTGGCCGAATTGCAGCCGGTAATCAATGTGGTCGGGTTGATTCCTGCCTGCGAGAACATGCCGGGCGATCGCGCCGTCAAGCCGGGCGACGTGGTGACCAGTTTGAGCGGGCAAACCATCGAGATCCTGAACACCGATGCCGAAGGCCGCCTGGTCCTGTGCGATGCGCTGACCTATGCGGCCAGCTTCAAACCACGGGCGGTGGTGGACATCGCCACGCTGACGGGCGCCTGCGTCGTGGCGCTGGGCGGCGTGCGCAGCGGGCTTTTCTCGAGCAATGAAGCGCTGGCCGAATCGCTTGCCAGGGCCGGGGAGTCATCGCAGGACCTGTGCTGGAGAATGCCATTGGACGATGACTATGCGGAAGGCCTTAAAACCAACTTCGCCGATGTGGCCAACGTGGCGGGACGCGCCGGCGGAGCCGTCACCGCCGCCAAGTTCTTGCAGCGCTTTGCCGCCGACTTTGCCTGGGCCCACCTGGACATTGCCGGCACCGCCTGGAAAAGCGGTCAGGCCAAAGGCGCAACCGGGCGCCCGGTGCCTTTGCTGCTCGATTTTTTGCTGGCGCAGGTGAATGCCGCGCCGGATGAAAAGGCATCCGTGAAATCAAAAGCCGCCAAGACCCGCGCGGCCGTGGCCAAAACCCGGGCATGACCGAGATTGCCTTTCATTTCAACATGCCCGACAAGCTGGCCTACAGTTGCCGCCTGCTGCGAAAAATCTACCTGAGCGGAAGCAGGGCAGCAGTCACCGCCGAGCCTGCCGTGCTGGCCGAACTCGACACGCTGCTGTGGACTTTTTCCTCCGCCGAATTTGTGCCGCACTGCGGACCGGACGCCCTGCCGGACACCCAGGCCATTTCCCCGCTTGTGCTGACAACCTCGCCAGCCGAATGCGCGCAGCGGGGTGTGCTGGTGAACCTTGGACAGGAAGTGCCCGCAGGCTTTGAAGGATTCGGGCGTTTGATCGAAGTGGTTTTACTGACGCCGGACGATGCGCAGGCCGGACGCACGCGCTGGAAGCATTACGCCAAGCTGGGCTACGCCTTGATCAGGCACGACCTGGCCAGCAAAACGGGAAGCGCCGCATGAGCCGATTGACTGAGCCGCCGGCCTACGTGCCCACGCTGACTGAAATAGTCCAAGCTTCGCCTGCCTGCGAAATGCCTGACCGGGAAGCGGCCGCCCCGGAAGCGGTTGCCGGCAGCGGCATTACCAGCAAGCATGATTTGGCTGAACTTCAGGAACAGCTTGTCCAGCGGGTGTTGCTGAACCTGGATGAAACGCTGGAAAAGCGCATGAATGCTGCCTGCGCGCAAATCATTCATGCGCATGCCCAGGCCCTTGTGCCGCAATTGCGCCATGTGATTGAATCGGTTGTCCGCGAATCGGTCGGTCAGGCGCTTGAACACGAACGGCAGGCTGAACCGGCTGCATCAATCGGTCAACGTACAACATCAATGTGATTTTCATTGAAAAATGCCGTGAATCGAGGGTAAACCCCGTGGGCCAGGACAATGTAGGGACGTTGCTCTGGTACGGGCCTGAAAATTGCGTTATGTTCTGCCCCGTTGAGTTGTAAAAAAATTGTTCTCAACCTTCACAGGTAATTTTCTAACCGGAGTTTTTAATATGCAAATGAAATTGAAATTGACCGTATTGGCAGCCCTTGCAATGGTGGGTGGCCTGGCTTCGGCGCAGGATACCGTCGTCAAGATCGGTCACGTGGCACCGATGTCCGGATCGCAAGCCCATTACGGCAAAGACAATGAAAATGGCGCGCGCATGGCCATTGAAGAGTTGAATACCCAGAACATCGTCATCGGCGGCAAGAAAATCAAATTCGAACTGGTGGCTGAAGACGACGCTGCTGATCCAAAACAGGGCACGGCCGCCGCACAAAAACTGTGCGACTCCAAGGTTTCCGGCGTGGTCGGCCACTTGAATTCAGGTACCACGATTCCTGCTTCCAAGGTCTACAACGACTGCGGCGTCCCCATGGTGACCGGCGCAGCCACCAACCCCAACCTGACGAAGCCGGGCTACAAGACAACGTACCGCATCATTGCCAACGACAACGCACTGGGTGCCGGTCTGGCCTTTTATGCCGCCGACGCCTTGAAGCTGAAAAAAGTCGCCATCATCGACGACCGCACGGCCTACGGCCAGGGCGTTGCCGAAGTGTTCAAGAAGACGGCTACGGCCAAGGGCATGACCGTGGTGGACGAGCAGTTCACCACCGACAAGGCCACCGACTTCATGGCGATTCTGACGGCGGTCAAATCCAAGAACCCGGATGCGATTTTCTTCGGCGGCATGGACCCCCAGGGCGGCCCGATGCTGCGTCAGATGGAGCAGCTTGGCATGAGCAACGTCAAGTATTTTGGCGGCGACGGCATCTGCACGGCTGAGCTGGCCAAACTGGCTGCTGGTGCCAAAACCATCGGCAACGTGGTGTGTGCCGAAGGCGGCGCCTCGCTGGCCAAAATGCCAGGCGGCGAGGCCTGGAAAAAGCGTTACGACGCCAAGTACCCGAACCAGTTCCAGGTTTACAGCCCGTACACCTACGACGCGACCTACCTTTTGGTGGACGCTATGAAGCGCGCCAACTCGACCGACCCCAAGGTGTACACGCCTGAGCTGATCAAGTCGAATTTCAAGGGCGTTACCACCACCATCGGTTTCGAGCCCACTGGCGAACTGAAAAATCCGGCCATCACCTTGTATGTGTACAAAGACGGCAAGAAGTCAGCTTTGAACTGATGCACAATCCGGTCTTTTCTGCCTGAAGCCCGTGGTTGGGCAGGTCAAGACCTCTTCAGTTTCTCTTTAAAACGCCCCGTGCCCGCAAAGCCCGGGGCGTTTGCCATTTGACCCAGGAATCCTTCATGCCGCATGCACTTTTATGTTTGGGCAAACGCCTGCTGACCGTCAGGGGCTGCCGCTGATGCTGGAAATCCTTGCCATCACCGGCCCCATCTACATCGCCATCGTTCTGGGCTTTGCCACCACCCGCTTGGGCCTGTTCAGCCCCGCCGACATGCGGGTGTTCGGCAAGTTTGTCATCAACCTGGCCTTGCCCGCGCTGCTGTTCAATGCCTTGGCGCAGCGCTCGCCGGATGAAATCCTTCATGGATCGTACTTGCTGGTTTATGCGCTGGGTTCATTGCTGGCGCTGGGCATGGGCTGGTTGTGGGCGCGGCGGGCAGCAGGCCAGGACCGCACCACCAGCGCCTATTACGCCATGGGCATGGCCTGCGCCAACAGCGGTTTTGTCGGCTACCCGATCGCCTTGCTGACATTGGGGCCAGTGGCCGGCGTGATGCTTGGCCTGAACATGATGGTTGAAAACCTGCTCCTGATTCCCCTGCTGCTGGCTCTGGCTGAAAGCGGACAGGCACGCGGCGGCTGGCACCAGGTGCTCAGGCAGAGCCTGGCCCCTCTTTTGCGCAACCCGATGGTGCTGGCATTGCTGGCCGGCTTCATGGTGTCGATGCTGGGCGGGCAACTGCCGTCGCCCGTGGCCCGCACGGTCACCATGTTCGCACAGGCCAGCGGTGCGCTGTCGCTGTTTGTGATCGGCGGCACGCTGGTCGGCTTAAAAATTCAGGGGTTGCAGCGCCAGGTGGCATACATTGCCGCCGGCAAGCTGCTGCTGCACCCTTTGGCCGTCGCCTGCGTGCTGTTCCTGCTGGAAGCCGCCGGCCTGGTCGCCCTGGAGCCTGCCCTGCGGATTGGCGTCGTGCTGACGGCCGCCATGCCGATGTTGGGCATTTTTCCGATTCTTGCGCAAAAGCATCGGCAGGAAAGCCTGGCCGCTGCCGCCTTGCTGGGTTGCACCGTGGCGTCTTTCGTGACGATCAGCAGCTTGCTGTGGTTGTTCCAGCAGTTGCCTGGATGGCGGCTTTGAAAGCAGCAGGCCCGTCTTGATCTGCTAGGGTTTGGGTGCAGCCCATGCCTCCGCCAGCTGAATATCGGCAATCGACTGGATCAGCTGCAAGGTCGCCTGCTGGGTCAGGGTTGCGGGCCGCACGGAACTGGTCACCAGCGACAAGCGGGTGCGCAGCACGGGCTGGCAAACGGCCCGGGTGGTGAAGGCCGATGGCCGGATGGAACTGGCCACGGCATTGCGTGACAGCAGCGCGCAGCCGGCGCCATCGGCCACCAGGTCAAGAATGGCCGACACGCCATCGATTTCCAGCGCAATCACGGGGCGGCAGCCGATACTGGCCATTTCAGCTTCCACATGCATGCGAATCGCGTTTGGCCGGCTGGGAATGACCAGCGGCAATTGGGCCACTGCCTTGAGCGTGATGGGGCCTGGCGGCGGGTCTTCCGCCAAGCCGGGCGGGCGGGCCTGCACCAGCAGCAGGTCCTCGTCCATCAGCGGCGACATCTCGATGCCAGCGGCCGGCTGGGCGTTGTACAGCACGGCAATGTCGAGCCGCCCGTTGAGCAGCCATTCCTGCATCACCGCCGACAGTCCTTCAATGATGGACAGCCGGGCATCGGGCAACTGCAGCCGGAAGGCCCGGGTCAGCGGCACCGTGAGCACGCGCGCCAGCGTAGGCGGCAAGCCTATGGCGACGCGCCCGGCCAGCGAGCCGCGCACCCGGCCCATTTCTTCCCGCGCCCGCTCGACCTGGTGCAGGATGCCGCGTCCGTGCTCAAGCAGCAGCTTGCCTGCTTCCGTGGGCGTGGCCCCCCGGCCATTGCGGATCAGCAGGTTTTGGTGCAACTCCACCTCCAGCAGCCGCACTTGCCGGCTCAAGGCAGGCTGGGCAATGTCCAGCGCTATGGAAGCACGGGTAAAGCTGCCAAGTTCAGCCACGCGTACAAAATATTCTAGTTGTTTGAGGTCCATGGCAATATTGAATTTGCATAGCTTTGGTTGGGTAATGCCAATATGGTATATCAGCTAGAACGCCTCTCCGGTTTTTCGGGACGCGCCTTCCACGGACAATTGCGCAATGAGAAAAACTTCTTTATCTTGTCTTCCATGACGACTTCCATCAAAGGCATTTCATCGATGGCCACGCGCCAGGTTCTGACTGAATTGGCTGGAGCGTTTCAACGCCGGACAGGCTGCAGCGTGACCATCGAATCGGTGGGCGGCGTGGATGCGGCCAGGCGCGTGCAGGCCGGCGAGGCGTTTGACGTGGTGTTCCTGGCATCGGACGCGATCGACAAGCTGATGGCCGCCGGCTGCGTACAGCCCGGCTCCAAGGTGGATCTGGTCCGCTCGGGCGTGGCGGTGGCCGTGCGCGCAGGTGGGCAGCAGCCCGATATTTCCACCGAAGAGGCAATGCGCCAGGCGGTCCTTGCCGCGCGCAGCATCAGCTATTCAACCGGGCCGAGCGGCGTTGCGCTGGCCAGCTTGTTCGAGCGCTGGGGCATCGCCAAACAGATTCAGGACCGCATCGTGCAAGCACCGCCGGGCGTTCCGGTGGGCACCCTGGTGGCGCGCGGCGAGGTTGAGCTGGGCTTTCAGCAGTTGAGCGAACTGATCAACCTGGAAGGCATTGCCGTGCTGGGCCCGTTACCGTCCACCATCCAGATCACCACCATTTTTTCTGCCGCCGTGTGCACCGGTACAAGCCATGCCTCAGCTGTTCGCGCCCTGCTGGTCGACATGAACTCGCCCGAGGCGGCTGCCGCCAAGCGCCGCCAGGGCATGGAGCCGGTTGAGGCTGGTCCAAGCCTCTAGCCGATTCCAGAATTTCTTACCGCAATCAAAACCAGGAGACTCCATGATCATCGACTGCCACGGCCACTACACCACCGCCCCCAAGGCGCTGGAAGACTGGCGCAACCGCCAGATCGCCGGCATCAAAGACCCGGCGATGATGCCCAGAGTCAGCGACCTGAAGATCAGCGACGATGAATTGCGCGAATCGATCGAGCTGAACCAGCTGGCCAAGATGCGTGAGCGCGGGAGCGACCTGACCATCTTCAGCCCACGCGCCAGCTTCATGGCCCACCATATCGGCGACTTCAATGTGTCATCGACCTGGGCCGCCATCTGCAACGAACTGTGCTTCCGGGTCAGCGAGCTGTTTCCCGACAATTTCATCGGCGCGGCCATGCTGCCGCAGTCGCCCGGCGTGGACCCGGCCAGCTGCATTCCCGAGCTGGAAAAGTGCGTCAAGGAATACGGCAATGTCGGCATCAACCTGAACCCCGATCCGTCGGGCGGCTGGTGGACTTCGCCGCCCTTGAGCGACCGCCACTGGTACCCGATCTATGAAAAGATGGTCGAGTACGACATTCCGGCCATGATCCATGTCTCGACCAGCTGCAACGCCTGCTTTCACACCACCGGCGCGCATTACCTGAACGCCGACACCACGGCCTTCATGCAGT
>JAQGMZ010000010.1 GCA_028292045.1 Polaromonas sp.
TTAGCCATGGTCGTTCTCCTTAAACTTCACCGCGGGCACGAAGGTCCACCAGGACTGCATCGATGCCGTTTTTGTCAATCAAGCGCAGGCCGGCCGCAGTGATGCGCAAGCGCACCCAGCGGTTTTCGGTCTCGACCCAAATACGGCGGTACTGCAGGTTAGGCAAGAACCGACGTTTGGTGTTGTTGTTAGCGTGAGAAACATTGTTTCCCACCATCGGGCCTTTGCCCGTTACCTGACAGACGCGTGCCATGAGCGCACTCTCCGTAAAAAATTTGGAAAATAGGATGCTGAAAAATCCACCGAGTCCGTACTGGACAGACCCTATGAATGCTCAGCTAAGCCATAAATTATAGCCCGAAAACGAAAATATCGGAAACCAGGCGTTTGGGCCGTACTACCGTCCGGACTCAAGGAGGCGTTGCAGGCACCCGAAGCCGCGTCTGCCCATTACTCGTTTTGCTCCAGAAAACGCTGGGCATCCAGGGCGGCCATGCAGCCGGTGCCGGCGCTGGTGATCGCCTGGCGGTAGATGTGGTCCTGCACGTCGCCGGCGGCAAACACGCCCGGAATGCTGGTCATGGTGGCCATGCCCTGCAAGCCCGTCTGGGTGATGATGTAGCCGTCCTTCATCTCCAGCTGGCCGGCGAATATGTCGGTGTTGGGATGGTGGCCAATTGCGATGAAGCAACCCTTGAGTGCAATGTCCCGGGTGTTGCCGGTCTTGGTGCTTTTCAGGCGGACACCGGTCACCCCCGAAGCGTCGCCCAGCACTTCGTCCAGCGTCTGGTGCAGTTGCAGCTCGATCTTGCCGCTGGCGACCTTTTCATGCAGTTTGTCGATCAGGATGGCTTCGGCCTTGAAGGTGTCGCGGCGGTGCACCAGGGTGACCTTGCTGGCGATGTTGGACAGGTACAGCGCTTCTTCGACCGCCGTGTTGCCGCCGCCCACCACGCAGACTTCCTGCTCGCGGTAGAAAAAACCGTCGCATGTGGCGCAGCCGGAGACGCCGCGCCCCATGAACGCGGTTTCCGAGTCCAGCCCCAGGTATTTGGCCGACGCCCCGGTGGAAATGATCAGCGTGTCGCAGGTGTAGGTGCCGCTGTCGCCGGTCAGCGTGAAGGGGCGCTGGCGCAGGTCGACCTGGTTGATATGGTCGAAAATAATTTCAGTGTTGAAGCGCTCGGCGTGGGCCAGAAAACGCTGCATCAGTTCCGGCCCCTGGACGCCATCAACGTCGGCTGGCCAGTTGTCCACCTCCGTGGTGGTCATTAGCTGGCCGCCCTGGGCAATGCCGGTGATCAGCACCGGCTTCAGGTTGGCGCGCGCTGCATACACGGCGGCGGTATAGCCTGCCGGGCCTGAGCCAAGAATGAGAACTCGGGAATGTTTCATGAGAATAAACTTGATGGGAGGTTATGGTGGAACTCAGGTAGAGTCGGCTCGCATACTTATTCAGCAAGGCAAACTTTGACAACATCTGTTTTTTCAAAAAGCGCGGCCATTGTAAGAAATCATCAGACCAATGCGGGCCGTGGGGTTGAAGGATTGTCGCCATGACCTCAAGCGTCACCATGATTTCCCGGCTGGAACTGATTCGCCGGGTATCCCTTTTTTCAATGCTGACCACCAGCCAGGCGTCCCTGGTCGCCGACGCCGTGGTCAAGCGGCGCTTCAAAAAAGGGGAGGCCATTGTCGAGCAGGGGAAAAAGTCCAGCGCCCTGACTATTTTGCTGACCGGCCGCGCACGCGTGGTCTGCAGCAATGTACGTGGGCGCGAAGTGATACTGGCAATTCTTCGTCCAGGCGATTACGTAGGCGAAATGAGCCTGATCGACCAGGAACCACATTCAGCCACGGTTCTCGCAGAGGTGCAGACCGATGTGCTGGTGTTGGGCCACAAGGAGTTTGCCGAATGCCTGCCCGATAGCGGTTCCATGGCTTATGCCGTGCTTATCGGCCTGGTGCACCGGCTGCGCCAGGCAGACCGGAAAATCGAGTCGCTGGCCTTGATGGACGTCTATGGCCGCGTGGCCGGCGCCCTGCTGGAATTTGCAGGGGTCAACACCCGGGCCCAGGAAGGCAGCGCAGTGATTCGCGGCAAGGTGTCGCGTCAGGATCTGGCCAAAATGGTCGGTGCTTCACGCGAAATGGTCAGCCGCGTGATGAAAGACCTGGAAGATCGCGGTTTCATTGAAATGCAGGAAGACGGCTCGCTGTTGCTGAAAGATCACCTGCGCACTTTGGTGTGACGGTGCGCGCCTGAAGTGCGGGACAGCCCCTGACTTCAAACACTATCCCAACTGCGTTAAGCTGCAAGACCCGTTTATGACTTACTCGCTAGATACCCTGAACTCACGAAATTCTTCCGCCGCCGCCTCGCCCAGCGGCTTCAGGCGCCTGGCCCGCGAAGTGGGGCTGATTCTCGGGCTGGTCGGGCTGCTGCTGGGGCTGTCGGCGCTGCTGAGCTACTCTCCGCAGGATGCGGCCTGGTCGACTTCCGGCAATTCCCTGGCTGCCAGCAGCACCCAGGTGGCTGCCAAAAACTGGGGCGGACACCTGGGCGCCTGGATGGCGGACGCGGGCTATTTTTTGCTGGGCTTTTCTGTCTGGTGGGCACTGGCCGCCGGGTCGTGGGTCTGGTTCCAGTCGGTGATGCGCGGCCTGCGCGGTGTTTCGCTTTCACCAGAGCCGTCCGCCAGCCGCCTCCGGTTCTGGCTGGGGCTGGGCTTGCTGCTGGCGGTCAGTGCCGCGCTGGAATGGTCGCGCCTGTACCGGTTCGAGTTCAGGTTGCCCGGCCATGCGGGCGGCGTGATCGGCTATGTGCTGGGCAACCTGGGCGTCAAATGGCTGGGGTTTGCGGGTTCGGGGCTGGTGTTCATTGCGCTGGGCGTGATTGCCGTGGCCAATGTCTTCAATTTCTCCTGGGCCCGCGTGGCCCTGGGGCTGGGCGCAAAAATTGACGGCGCCATAGCCCTGCGCCGTGAAAAGCGCGAGTTGGCCCAAGACCTGGCAGTCGGCAAAAAGGCCGCCCGGGAACGCGAAGAAACACTGACCGACGAGCGCATCGAGATGGAGGAACTGCACCCCGTGCCGGTCATCATTCAGCAGCCGGTGATCGAAGTGCCGAAACCCGAGCGTCCTGCCAAGGTCAAGCCGCTGGCGCAGGCGCCGGCCCCGGCACCCGACTCCAAGCCCCTGGCAGCCCAGTCGCACCTTCCGACGGTGATGCACATGCCGGTCGCGCCAGTCGCGCTGGCAGGAGTCTCGCTTTTCGACACGTCCGATGCTCAGTCCCATTTGCCGCAAGTGAGCCTGCTGGACACCGCCTTGCTGCGCCAGGAAAGCGTGGCTTCTGAAACCCTGGAAATGACCTCGCGGCTGATCGAGAAAAAGCTCAAGGATTTTGGTGTCGAGGTGCGCGTGGTGGCTGCAGCGCCCGGCCCGGTCATCACCCGCTATGAAATCGAACCGGCTACGGGCGTGAAAGGCTCGCAGGTCGTCACCTTGGCCAAAGACCTGGCGCGCGCGCTGAGCCTGGTGTCCATTCGCGTGATCGAGACCATTCCGGGCAAGAACTACATGGCGCTGGAACTGCCGAATGCCAAAAGGCAGATGATCAAGCTCAGCGAAATTCTGGGCTCCAAGGCCTACAGCGACGCCCCTTCGCTGCTCACGATGGGCCTGGGCAAGGACATTGCCGGCCATGCGGTCGTGGCCGACCTGGCCAAGATGCCGCACTGCCTGGTCGCCGGCACCACCGGTTCGGGCAAGTCGGTGGGCATCAACGCGATGATCCTGAGCCTGCTGTACAAGGCCGATGCGCGCGATGTGCGGCTGCTGCTGATCGACCCGAAGATGC
>JAQGMZ010000029.1 GCA_028292045.1 Polaromonas sp.
ATCGGCTTGCCTTTGGTCAACTCGCTGCCGTAGCGCTCGAACAGCGAAGCGAGCAAGTCAATGTCGGCATGCGCCGGGTTGTAGTTCTGCACCGCGTGGCGGTTGCGCTTTTCCCAGCGGTCGACCAGGTGGGTGTAAACATGCGAGCCCCAGTCGGCACCGCCTTCGAGTAGGCCGACGCGCAGCTGCGGAAAGCGCCGCGTCACGCCGCCGAAAAACAGCGCCTTGGCGAAAGCTTGAGAGCCATCGGCGAAATGGCCGACATGGTTGAACATGTAGTTGCTGATGGACTGGCGGCCGGTCCACCCTTGGCTGCCGTAGTGCGTGGTGACCGGAACGCCCAGCTCCACCACCTTGGCCCAGAACGGGTCGTAATCGTATTCGCTGTCGATGCCGTAGAAATCCGTGTAACTGGCATGGCGCGCCACCTCGGGGTGGGCACTTTTGGGGTACTTGTCGGCCAGCGCGCGGATCGGCCGGCGCACGCCACCGGCGATGTTGATGACCTTCAGGCCGAGCGTTTTCACCGCGAATTCGAGCTCCTCGATGCCTTCCTGTGGTGTGTTCAGTGGAATGCCGGCGACCGGCGTCAAACGGTGCGCATGCTTGCGGTACAGGTCGGCATGGAAATGGTTGATGGCCCTGTGCAAGGGCTGGCGAAATTCGGTACTTGCCGCAGCGGGCGACAGCACGTCGTTGGGAAACAGCACCGAGTAGTCGGCGCCTTGCTCAGACAGGCGCTCGGCCAGCAGGTCCGGCAGCGTGTAGGTGGCCAGGTCGAGCGTGTTGCGCGTCACCCGGGCCCACCAGGGCGCGCGCAGCGTGCGGTTGTACTGCCTTTCCTCTGGCGTTTGCTGGTACCAGTCCTTGCCTGCAGCGCTCTTGGTGGCAAAACGCCCACCCAGCGCCTTGCGCAGGGCGCCCACCAGCGCGCTGCCGCCGTAGTGGTGCACATAGTCTTCCAGGGCGGGTGCAAAGTCGTTGACATGCACGTCGGTGTCGATCACAGGGTGGTCCAGGCTGGCCTTGACGGCGGCTGAACGGGATGCATGGGCGGGACGAAGACGGTCGTTCATGAAGCTCTCCAGGTGAGGTGTAGGGCGGATCGGGGCTTGACTTTAGGAGCAGCAGGCAAACGCGCCAACGAAGAATTTCGTATTTGCATAGACGCAAACAGAGTTCCACCCCGGTCCCACGGTTAGTTGAAATACGAGTTTGCAAACTCGAAATCGTGCTTTCACGTCTTCGAACCCAACGGTTAAGGTCCAAAACCCCAAGGGCCTTAAAACGCCCGGGCAAGACCAAGCCTATGCCGGCCAGCGCTTGGAAGCAGCAGATCAACCACCTGGAACCTCCTACATGCCAGAGCCACAAAGACAAGCATCCCTGTCAGCCCCACGCCGGGAATTTTTCCGCCGCACGGCAGCGCTGGGCGCGGTCGCGCTGGGTGCAGGCCAGTCCGGAACAGCCGTGGCCGACGATCCCGACGCGCTGCAGGTTCCCGCCTGGACGCGCCAGCCGGGCGAACCGGTGCTGTGGCGCCCTTACGGCCTTCCCTCCGAGCATGAAAAGCATGTGATTCGGCGCAGCCGCAGCCCGGGCGTGCTGCCGGGGGCCGCGTCGTCCATGACGCCGCTGCAAGACCTGTTCGGCATCATCACGCCCACCGGCCTGGTGTTTGAACGGCATCACGCAGGAATTCCGAAAATCGACCCGGCCCAGCACCGGCTGGTGATCCACGGTCTGGCTCGCAACCCCCGCATTTTCACGATGGACGACCTGGTGCGTTTTCCTTCGGTGTCGCGCATCCATTTTCTTGAATGCTCGGGCAACACCGCCACCGAATGGTCCCGGCCCGCGTCTGCGAACGTCCAGCTGTCGCATGGCCTGCTGTCGTGCTGTGAATGGACCGGCGTGCCGCTGGCCGTGCTGCTCGAAGAGGCCGGCATTCGGCCGCAAGCCCGCTGGATACTGGCCGAGGGCGCCGACGGCGCGGCCATGTCGCGCAGCATTCCGGTCAGCAAGGCGCTGGACGATGCGCTGGTCGTGTATGCGCAAAATGGCGAGCGCCTGCGGCCCGAGCACGGCTATCCGCTGCGGCTGTTCCTGCCTGGCTTTGAAGGCAACATGAGCATCAAGTGGCTGCGCCGCCTGAAGATTGGCGACGCGCCTTTCCAGACCCGCGAGGAAACCTCCAAATACACCGATGTACTGCCCGACGGCAGCGCCCGGCAGTTCACTTTCCTGATGGAAGCCAAGTCGGTAATTACAGCGCCCTCACCCGGTCAGGTGCTGCAAGGCAAGGGGTTTCACGAAATCACCGGCCTGGCCTGGACCGGCAGCGGCCGGGTCAGGCGCGTGGACGTGTCGGTGGACGGCGGCGCCCACTGGCACGAAGCCCGGCTGGAAGCGCCGGTGCTGCACCGCGCGCTGACCCGCTTCCGGCTGGGCTGGCAATGGGACGGCGGTCCGGCCGTGCTGCAAAGCCGGGTCACCGACGAGACCGGCTTTGTGCAGCCCACGCGCAGCCAGCTGGTGGCAGCGCGCGGCTTGAATTCGCTCTACCACTTCAACGCCATCCAAAGCTGGCGCGTTTCCACCGACGGGAGTCTTTCCAATGTCCATGCGTGATTTGTTGAGGCGCCTGCCCCAGGTGCTGTTCCAGGCAGGACTCCTTGTCGGCAGCTTGTGCTCGGTCAGTGCCAGCGCCCAGCCTTACGGGCTGGGCCTGCCCGCGACCGCCGCCGCCATTGCGGCCTGGGACATTGACGTGGACGCCCTCGGGCGCGGCCTGCCGCCGGGAAGGGGCTCGGTGGCGCAAGGCGCAGTGCTGTATGCCGATAAATGCGCCGCCTGCCACGGCGCCAACGGCGAAGGCAAGCCTGCCGATGCCCTGGTGGGCGGCACAGGCACGCTAACCAATCCAGGTCTGTCAAAGACGGTAGGCAGTTTCTGGCCATATGCCACCACGCTGTATGACTTCATCAACCGGGCCATGCCCTACACGGCGCCGCAGAGCTTGAGACCCTCCGAGGTGTATGCGCTCACGGCCTGGTTGTTGCACCGCAATGGCATCGTTCCCGCCGATGCGGTGCTGGACGCCGGCAATTTGGCCCAGGTGTCCATGCCCAACCGGGCCGGTTTTGTTGCCGACACGCGTCCGGACACTCGCAATGCGGCTTGCAGCAATAGCCGCTAATCACTGAATTCAACCCGTCCAAAATTCACTACCTAAAGCACACATGACACAAAGAAAACTTCGCCTTGGCGCCTTCATCATGGCGACCGGCCACCACATCGCCGCCTGGCGGCATCCCGGCTCCCAGATTGACTCCGGGATCAACATAGACCACTACATAGAAGTCGCCAAAACAGCCGAGCGCGGCCTGTTCGACCAAGTCTTTGTCGCCGACAGCCCGGGCATCCGGTTCGCCGGCGAAGATGAGTCATTCAGCCGCCAGGGCCGGGTTTCGCATTTCGAACCCGTCACCCTGTGGGCGGCCCTGTCGGCCGTTACCCAGCACATCGGGTTTGTCGCCACGGCCTCGACCACCTATGAAGATCCCTTCATGCTGGCGCGCAAGTTTGCGTCGCTCGACCACCTAAGCAAGGGCCGCGCGGCGTGGAATGTCGTCACGACGAGCGCAGAGAACGTGCATGGCAATTTCGGCCTGAACGCCCATCCGGAGCCGGCCTTGCGCTACGAACGCGCGCACGAGTTCGTTGATGTCGTCAAGGGTTTGTGGGACAGCTTTGACGACGACGCATTTGTTCGCGACGCCGCATCGGGCATTTACTTCGACACCGACAAGTTGCACACGCTCAACCATGTCGGCAAGTTCTTCAAGGTCAAGGGGCCGCTGAACATCGAGCGCTCGCCGCAGGGCCAGCCGGTGATCGTGCAGGCCGGCTCGTCTGAAGCCGGCAAGGAACTTGCAGCGGCCACGGCTGAGGCCATCTTCACCGCCTGGACCAGCTTGGCCGAAGCCCAGGCGTTCTACAGCGATGTTAAGGGCCGGTTGGCCAAATACGGACGGCGCCCCGAAGAGCTCCTGGTGCTGCCCGGCATCTCGCCGGTCATCGGGCGCACCCTGGAAGAGGCGCAGGCCAAATGGGCCGAGTTGCAGCGGCTCATCCACCCCTGCGTCGGGCTGTCAACCCTGGCGCCTTTTTGGCCCGGTGAAAACCTGCAAGCATGGGAACTTGATGCGCCGCCGCCCTTTTATCCCGAGCCGCCCAAGGGCACCAACAGCCGCGCGCATGTCGTCATCGAACTAGCGCGGCGCGAGCGATTCACCGTGCGCCAGCTCTACGAATACCTGGCCGGCGCACGCGGCCACTGGGTGGTGGTGGGCACGCCCCAGACCATCGCCGATCAGATGCAGGAATGGTTTGAAAGAGGCGCCGCCGATGGCTTCAACGTCATGCCGCCGGTGCTGCCGCAGTCGCTCAATGAATTCGTCGACCTCGTGGTGCCGGAACTGCAGCGCCGGGGCCTGTTCCGCACAGCGTATGAAGGCAAGACGCTGCGCGAAAACCTGGGGCTGGCGCGGCCACCCAGCCGGTATGCCAAGCTTGCCTTTGGCAATGCCCAGGAAGCGCCGTCAGCGCCTGTGCGATCGGCGGGCAATCTGATCAGCGAAGCGGCATCTTGAATCCATGGACCTTGCTCAGCACTGTAGCGTCTCCTGCCGGACCACGCTGCATTCTTCAGGGTAATGAAAAGGAAAGTGGAAATGCAAAAGTCAGACTGGGCTGACTTCACAGCGTGAAATGCAGCCAAAGGGTCGTATTTTTCGTGTTGGGCCTATCACGACTTTCATTCAGCTTAATTTGATCCGAACCCGACTCACACTGCATTGCGCTCCCATTGAGTTCGATGGCCAAGGTTTACCAACGCCTTAGCTTCCCACCTTGCGGTGAAGCACATCAAGGTGGACGATAGCCCTGGCTGGGCGCTGGGTCAGTCCTTCCAGGTCAGGCAGTGGCCGACTCTGGTTTTCCAGCCAATCGCCAGGATGTGACCTCCTTAGTGCGGCCAACAGATGGCAATTCCGGGGAGCTGGCCCTTGCCTCCATCAATCCGATGAATTCTGCCCAGTAAGGCATAACCTCAGGCCCGGTACCGCAGGCCTGGGAATGGATGAACAGCTGCACTAGGGATCATGTCCAAAACTCGATTTAAAACAATGGCATAGACGCACACATGTTGCGTCTGATGACGTGCCAGCACTAATAGTGCCGTCTCAAGGCGGCATCGCGGAGTTTTCCACCCGATTTTCGGCTTTTTGGCTGTTTGCAGACGCACTCATGCCCGCGCCTTTTGCATAAGCACCTGCCTAACCATCCAAATGTTGGACAGCGCAAACAGCGTGATCAACTGCGCCGTGTTCTTCTTGAGGCCCCGATAACGCACTTTGGTATAGCCGAACTGGCGCTTGATCACGCGAAACGGGTGCTCGACCTTGGCGCGAATGCTGGCCTTGATCTTCTCGGCTTGCTCTGTGAGATGGCCCCAGGGCGTGTGCTTTTGCTGCTTGCGCTTGCCAGGGCGCAGGGCTACGTGCCAATCCACGCCGGTTGCTTCTAGGCGTTTGGTGGCGCCCTGATACCCGGCGTCGGCAAATACGACTTCTTCCTCACCATGCAGCAGTGCGTGCCCCTGGGTGACATCGTTGACATTGGCTGCTGTGCCAACGACCGGGTGTACCAGCCCCGATTCAGCGTCCACGCCGATATGGGCTTTCATTCCAAAATGCCATTGGTTGCCCTTCTTGGTCTGGTGCATTTCGGGATCACGTTGCCCGTCCTTGTTTTTGGTGGAGGTGGGAGCGGCGATGAGGGTGGCATCGACCACGCTGCCGGTCTTGAGCATGAGGCCTTGCCTGCTCAGCTTGTCGTTGATGATCTGCAGGATGCGCGGGCTTAGGCCATGGCTCTCAAGCAAGTGGCGAAAGCGCAGGATGCTCACCCGGTCAGGGATTCGGTGCGTGCCGCTCAGGCCACAAAAATCGCGGTAGATCACCACCTCAAACAGCGCTTCTTCGGCTGCCAGGTCCGACAGCCCAAACCATTGCTGCAAGCAGTGGATGCGCAGCATCATCTCCAGATCAAAGGGCGGGCGCCCGGTCCTGGCCACGGGTGCATGCACCG
>JAQGMZ010000030.1 GCA_028292045.1 Polaromonas sp.
AATATATGTAAAATCATCTATAAATGACCTGTAGGCAGTGAAAATGTTTGATGTCTCACCCGAATTTGAGATCAACAAGTACTCATCATAAATACCAGGTGCTTGGGGAAATATACCGAGTGCATCAAAAAAGGAAGAGAAAGAATATACGCCCAACGTAGGCACATTCCAATCGCTAGACCCATCAAACCATGAAGCAAAAGCCGAAACCCCCCCAAAGAGATAACTACGCAAAGAATACATCACCCTAGCAATATCATCTCCTCCTGTCGAACCAAACCCTTCACGAAGAAACTGACCCCCAATAAATACAATGCCAAGCATCAACCCAGGAAATAACGTACTTTTGCAAATTGCTTTTATCCAACTACTTTTTAATACAATTAAATTTTTTAAATATACTACCAATATTATTTGAAGAATAACCAAAACAGTTCCGGCGCGTCCTGATTGACTCATCCCCAAGACAAGTACAGAGATCACAGGAAGTGCGAGCCACCATCTCAATTGAAAAAAATAATAATATGACAGCGCTAAAACAACCCCTGAATACGCAAATATAAATCCCACCCTGCTTAGCAATGGTACTTGAAGGTTTCCTGCAAATATTTGTTCACGCGCAACACCAGGTAAAGATAACAACTCCGAAAAACTATTTGCCTCCAAAAACCCTAGGGCCGATGCATAAAAAATGGCCCCTACAACACCCAAGCCTCCAACCAACAAAACAACACGTCTTAGTCTAATTTCATACAAAATATTAGCCACAAGAAGATTTTCCGGAACCGACTTTACTGATATCTTTATTTGGTCAGCTCCACAACATTGAAGAGCAAAAAGCTCACCAACTGCAAACGACAAAGTAATTAAAAATATTGCAACAATTGCCATCAGACTACTAATCATATCGTCTGCAAAAATCCATTGCAAGCCAAACACCAATGCCCACGGTCCAGCAAGAATGATAGTCGGACTAATATATTGCAATCTACTAAATGCAACCATCAAACAACTTAAAACTACAAATAAACTGACAGCAACCAACATTTATTTTAGACTCATTTTTGCAAAATAATTAAAAACAAAAAAATCCAACACAACTCTTAAACTCCACGCAGCAGCAGCTCCAATAATTCCAAATTCTTTTGAAAGAAACATGATTGCCGCCACATACAAGGGCAGCTCAATTAAGTGAGAAACTGCAGCCAGCTTTGGTTTTCCAATTGAATGCAATAATGTCATCGGCATTTGCGCCATGGAATTAAACCACAACCCAACACATAATATAATAACGATTGGTATTGTTTTTTCGGCAAATTCTTTTGATATCCAGACCGACAAAATTGGAAGAGCAAGAAAACTTGCAGCAACTAAAACAAATAACATTGCAATGGCAATTCTACGTATATTTTCATTGTATATTTTCTGCAATTCCACTTTATCAATGACTGCAGCCATTCTCGGCAAAAGAGCTGCTGTTAACGCAGCAGGAATGATTAACAATCTCTGCAATCCCTCTTGCGGAATTGCATACAAAGGCAATGCCTCTGCCCCAACTGCAGCGGAAACAAAAAACCGGTCGCCATACACCATTAAAGGACCAACCAGTCCGCTTATAGTAACCCATACGCCAAAATTAAGAAGGGGTTTAATATCAGTAGAAAGCAACTTAAAAGACCCATCAAGATTCTTTCTGAGTTGAAATATAGCTATACCACAGATAAAAAACCTGACCCCTACCAATCCAATTGCTACGGCCGCAATATTAGCTCCATAACCCATAACAACAATCATTGGAACCAAAAACATTAACGTACCTAGCAAGGCACGATTTATATTAGACTCTACGAAACGCTTAAATCCTTCTAGAGCTCCACGCAGCCCACTAGTTAGGGTGGTCGGAATAATTCCAAATGCTGCAATTTCAAATGCTGCCTGTGCCGCAGAACCTTCGGCAAGAGATACTTTTAACCAGGTAGCAGAATAAGGTGCTATTACACAATAAACAAGTATTGAACCAAAAATACCGGTGAGCAATGTCAACAAGAGCCCAGCTTTTATAATTCTTTTTATTGCTTCTCTATTGCCACTGTCTTTGCGCCTTCCAACCTCATACGTTAAAGCCCGCCCAACACCGAAGTCAAACAATCCAAAATAACCTATCAACGACCAAATTAGCGCTAGTATTCCGAATTTCTCGTTGCCTAGGGCTGTCAATAAATACGGTATTGCACCTGCTGCAGCCAAGAGGGGAATTCCATTACCAAGTAGGTTGTAGACGGTATCATTTTTCAGTGACATATATTATTTTTGTACTATTTCCACAGGCATATCTAAGCCAATCAAGTTTTTTCCTTTGCCATCTTTTATTGAAAGATTCGGAATTAGGGCACCCTTTTTATTGCCAGGCCAATCAATTGCAATCGTCGGATCATCCCAAGCAATGCATCTTTCATGCGCCGCGTTATAGTAATCAGTGGTTTTATACAAAAAGTCTGTAGATTCGCTAAGCACTAAAAACCCGTGCGCAAAGCCTGGCGGCACCCAAAGCTGCCGGTGGTTGTCTTCGCTCAACTCCACGCCAACCCACTGGCCAAAGGTAGCTGACCCCTTGCGAATGTCGACTGCAACGTCAAACACGGCGCCGCGCACTACTCTTACCAGTTTGCCTTGCGGCTGCTCAACCTGGTAGTGCAAGCCGCGCAACACACCTTTGGCACTTCTGCTGTGGTTGTCCTGCACAAACTGATGGTTGGTGCCAGTGGCTTCGTTAAACGCTTTCTGGTTGAAGCTTTCGTAAAAAAAACCGCGTTCATCGCCAAATACCTTAGGCTCAATGATGAGCACTTCGGGGATAGACGTTTGAGTTGCCTTCATGGCCGGATACCTTCTGCCAGCAAGCGCTGCAAGTATTGGCCGTAACCGTTTTTGGCCAGCGGCAAAGCCAGCTTTTCAAGCTGTTCGTCGTTGATGAATCCGTTGCGCCAGGCAATCTCTTCAGGGCAGGCAATCTTCAGGCCTTGGCGGTGCTCCAGCGTGGCGATGAACTGGCCGGCTTCCAGCAGGCTGTCGTGGGTGCCGGTGTCCAGCCAGGCATAGCCGCGCTTCATGATTTGCACGTTGAGCTGGCCCAGGTCCAGGTAAGCCTGGTTGACGGCGGTGATCTCTAGCTCACCGCGCGCGCTGGGCTTGACGGCCTTGGCAATGCTAACCACCTGCTGGTCATAGAAATACAGGCCGGTAACGGCAAAGTTGCTTTTGGGCTTAAGCGGCTTTTCTTCAATGCTGCTGGCCTTGCCGCTGGCGTCAAAAGCGACGACGCCATAGCGTTCGGGGTCTTGCACATGGTAGGCGAACACGGTGGCGCCACCGGCCTGTGCGTCGGCTTCGGCCAGCAGGGGCACAAAGTCATGCCCGTGAAAGATGTTGTCGCCCAGTACCAGCGCACTGGGGTGGTTGCCAATAAACTGCTCGCCAATCAGGAAGGCCTGGGCTAGGCCATCGGGGCTGGCCTGCACGGCGTACTGCAAATTCATGCCCCACTGGCTGCCGTCGCCCAGAAGCTGCGTAAAGCGCGGCGTGTCTTGCGGCGTGCTGATGATCAGCACGTCGCGAATGCCACCCAGCATCAGCGTGCTGAGCGGGTAGTAAATCATGGGCTTGTCGTACACCGGCAGCAACTGCTTGCTGATGGCCAGGGTGGCCGGGTGCAACCGTGTACCGGAGCCGCCGGCCAGGATTATGCCTTTGCGTTGGGTCATGGGAAGTGTATTTCTTGTATTTTTAAAGCGTTTCGGAAAGCATGCGGTCCACGCCTTGCTGCCAGTCGGGCAGCGTCAAGCCGAACACTGATTGCAGCTTTCGGGTGTCCAGGCGGGAGTTGTGCGGCCTGCGGGCCGGTGTGGGGAAGGCACTGGTCGGCACGGCAGCCACTTCTTTTGCTGCTATTTTTAGGGTCGAAGATATACGCTGTGCCTGGGCAATCACGTGCTTTGCATATCCATTCCAGCTGGTTTCGCCGCCGGCGGCCAAATGGTAGGTTCCGGCATCCTGCGGGCGTTGCAGGGCCTGGCGAACTGCAAGCGCGGTGACGTCGGCAAGCAGCTCTGCGCTGGTAGGTGCGCCCCATTGGTCGTCAATCACCGTCAGGCGCTCGCGCTCCTGCGCCAGGCGCAACATGGTCTTGGCAAAATTGCCGCCGCGTGCGGCGTAGACCCAGCTGGTGCGAAAAATTAGGTGCCGCTGGCAGCGCTCGGCAATCAGCAATTCGCCTTCGCGCTTGGTCTGTCCATAAACGCTGAGGGGTGCGGTGGCGTCGGTCTCTTTCCAGGGCACTTCGCCGCTGCCGTCAAACACGTAGTCGGTTGAATAGTGCACCAGCCAGGCGCCAAGCTTGTTGGCTTCGTGCGCCAGCACGCCGGGCGCCAGGGCATTGAGGGTGCGGGCCAGCACAGGCTCGCTTTCGGCTTTGTCCACGGCGGTGTGGGCGGCGGCGTTGACGATCAGGTCGGGCTTGATGGCTTGCACGGTGGCGGCCAAACCTTCAAGGTTGCCTAAGTCGCCGCACCAGTCCTGGCTGTGGCGGTCAAGTGCGATCAACTCACCCAGCGGGGCCAGGCTGCGTTGCAGTTCCCAGCCCACCTGGACATTTTTGCCCAGCAGCAGGATTTTCATGTGGCGACGTACTGGGTCAGCACCCAGTCGCGGTAGGCGCCGCTTTGCACGTTGGCCATCCAGTCGGGGTTGGCCAGGTACCACTGCACGGTCTTGCGGATACCGGACTCGAATGTTTCGGCCGGCCGCCAGCCCAGTTCGCGCTCGATCTTGCTGGCGTCGATGGCATAGCGCCGGTCGTGGCCGGGCCGGTCCTTCACGTAGCTGATCTGGGTGCTGTAGAAGCTGCCGTCGGCCTTGGGGCGCAACTCGTCCAGCAGGGCGCACACAGTCTTGACGATTTCGATGTTGGGCTTTTCGTTCCAGCCGCCCACGTTGTAGACCTCGCCCAGCCGGCCGGCTTGCAGTACCTGCCGAATGGCGCTGCAGTGGTCTTTGACATACAGCCAGTCGCGCACCTGCATACCGTCACCGTACACGGGCAAGGGCTTGCCGGCCAGGGCATTGACAATCATCAGCGGGATGAGTTTTTCCGGAAAGTGGTAGGGGCCGTAGTTGTTGGAGCAGTTGGTGGTCAGCACCGGCAACCCGTAGGTGTGGTGGTAGGCGCGTACCAGGTGGTCGCTGGCGGCCTTGCTGGCGGAATAAGGGCTGTTGGGCTCGTAGCGATGGGTTTCGCTGAAAGCGGCATCGCCCGAACCCAGCGAGCCGTAAACCTCGTCGGTTGACACATGCAGCAGGCGAAAGGCAGCCTTCGCCTCAGGCGCCAGGCCGCCCCAGTAGGCACGCACCGACTCGAGCAGGCCAAAAGTGCCTACGATGTTGGTCTGGATAAAGTCGCCGGGGCTGTGGATGGAGCGGTCCACATGGCTTTCAGCCGCGAAGTTGATGACGGCCCTTGGCTGGTGTTTTTCGAGAAGACCCGACACCTGGACACCATCGCCAATGTCGCCTTGCACAAATACATGGCGGACGTCGCCTTGCAAAGAAGCCAGCGTTTCCAGGTTGCCGGCATACGTCAGCTTGTCCAGGTTAATGACGGGCTCGCTCGATTGGGCCAGCCAATCGAGCACGAAGTTGGCACCAATGAACCCTGCTCCGCCGGTGACAAGAATAGTCATACTGTTGTAGTTTTTTTACAAAATGTCTAGAAAAGGCACATGCCTCTGCATCGCATGAGCCACGCACACATCAAGTCGATTCAAGAATTTACTTTAACCCCAAAGCACGGCGAATGCGCGACAGCTTCAACTGGGTACTTTCGTTGACTGTGCTTTTACGAAAAGCATGGCGCATGAAAATAAACAGCAGCAATGCCAGCCCCGTGGCAAGCGTTGCACCAACAGCAACCATGCCTTTTTTGGGTCGAGTGGCTTTTTCTGGCAAGGTAGGCGGTTGCATGATCTGTGTTGCGCTCAGGCCTTCAATCTGGGCTTCAAGCGCACTTACCTGGCTTTGCGCCGCCCCGGTGGCGCTTAACAAGTCCGCGTAACCCTTGGCCATTTCAACACCTGTGGCCGTAGAACCATTCGATTCCAGACGCTTGAGCACACCGGCCGAAGCCTCTTGCGCATTCTTTAGTCGTATCTGGGCTTCGTTGAGCTGCGTTTTAAGCCGCATCAGCACGCCGGCCTTGGGACGGCTTTCTTCAAAAGCTTTTTGTATCAACGCATTGGCGATGCCTTGTGCTTGCGAGGCTGTGCGGGCAGAAACCGTCAAAGTGAGCAATTTGTCAGTTCGACCAATAACGGCCTTGACATCATCCCGCAAATCATTGCGCGCATCCTCAATTGATTCGCCCTTTGCCAACCCCAGCGCATTGATAACCGGGTCAAGCACGGGTGCTGCCAGCATCAAGCTAGCAACACCCTGATCTGCCTGGATCACCGCAATGCTCTGGAACGTTTTTGGCAGCACAAAGCTGATGCCCAAGGCGATGACCCCTACTACCAAAGGCCCAATGATGAGCAATTTCAAATTCTCAGCCAAGACCACCAGCAAGTCCAGCAGGCCTGGTTCTTCAATTGCTTCTGACTGGGTATTTTGATTTTCCTGCATGCGTGCCTACTTTTTTATCCGAAAGATGCATTCTACTTGGGGTGAACCGTTTGAAAATTTCGAGCAATCGACAGGCTGTCAATAAAAATTCCATTGAGCTTGACCACATCTGCCGTTCAATCATTAATTATTGAAAATGATAAATTGTTCACCTGCCCAAGACTTGAATTTAAAGATTTTTTGGGTCACCTGCCAACATTGGAACGTTTTTCATAACGTATTTTCACTGTCGACACATTTAATAGTCAATGCCAGCACCCCTTGGGCACTGACTTTTTGCCTTCATGCAGAAAAAGCACTTAAAACTTTTTCATCAAATATGTATTGGGCGCTCAGAGGCTTTAATCACACTGTTGCCAAATGTTGGTCAATATCATGCCTGAATGAAAATAAATCAGGCTGATTCCTGTTTTTTAACTTGGTGACTGAGTTCAGCGATTCATTGAGAGGGTGATTGGCGAGTTGGAAGTTATGCGACTGGTTGAACATAACCATGATTTTTCCCGCCAACTTAAACTTGGTGTATTATTTCGCATTGTTCCACGCAGCAATCACTTACCCTTTAAATTCAACGTTTTATAGAAATATACTTAATGACCAAATCTACCGAACTCGACCAGCAAATCAATGAGTATGAAGCCAAGTTGAATGAGCTCCACAAGCAGCGCGATGCAGAACGCAAAGGCGAGCGCCTGCATGCCATTGCGGCCATCAAGGAACTAATCAAGACACATGGTTTCTCAGCCTCGGAATTGGGTCTGTCAGGCAAAGGCCCGGCCAAGGCACCTTCGGGCGACAAGCGCAACATGGTTGCCCCAAAATACCAGGACCCGGCGAGCGGTAAAACTTGGACAGGCCGTGGCAAATCACCAGCCTGGCTGGCAGCCCATTTGGCGGCCGGTCGTGACAGGCAGGAGTTTTTGATCCAGAACTGAAATATAGACTGCAGCCAAATGGCTGCAGTTTTTTCATGCAATCAGCCGAGTTAATTCCTTCATCTTTGGTTGAGTGAACGGTCCAATGTGGGCATACAGTGAATTGTTGGCAGCAATATCGATCTGGCTTGTAATGGTGACGCTACAGACCATCACCATGACGGTGCTCAACTGCATGCCAATATAAATCCCGGTATCTTTGACAAACTTCTGCTTGCCGCTTTTATACAGGTTGAAAAATAGTTGCTTCAGGTCCACGCGTCGACTGCGCCACTACAACAACTCCGACCCTTCAGAATATTTCTCAATGGCCAGTAGCATTTGCCTACCATTTGAGAAGTCAAACACCAAATCTCACCCGTCGTAGGCTTACATTTCTTGAAGTAAGCGGCTCTTGGCCGCAAACCCGACGTTCTACCCTTCAGGAAACTTCTATGGCTAAGAAACTGCATAAATCAAGCGTTTCCGCAAAAACTGCACCGTATCTGTCCAGCACGGTCAAGGACTCCGCCCAGCAAATCTGGCTGGCAGGCCTGGGGGCCTTTTCCAAAGCGCAGGAAGAAGGCACCAAGGTGTTTGACACGCTGGTCAAACAAGGCATGGCCATTCAGCGCAAAACGCAGGCGGTGGCCGAAGAAAAGATGACGGAAGCCGCCAGCAGGGCGGGCAGCTTGGCCAGCGACGTTCAGCCCAGGGCGGGCCCGCGCTGGGACAGCCTGGAAAACATTTTTGAAGAACGCGTTGCCAAGGCACTTAGCAAACTTGGCGTGCCTGTTGCGCAAGAATTCAACGCACTGGCTGAACGCATCGACCAGCTCGACCATGAAGTTCGTGCATTGAAAGCCGCCAGTGCGCTCGCTGGCATGCGTGCCCGCCCTGATGCTCCCCCGGTCGCTAAACCTCGTGCCAAGGCGGCGGGCAAAACAGTGGCGCAGCCCAACCTTGATGTGCCTGCCGCGAAGACAGCTACCCGCCCGGCAGCCAAACGCACATCAGCGCAAGCAGCCCGCCTGCCTGCAGACATCACCCGTCACCGCCCATAAATCAATGAACGCAGCGGCAGAATAATGTGCGGCTTGGGCCAAGCGCTGGGTTAGAGTCGGGGGACAAAAAAGAGAGAAAAACATGGCAAAAAAAGCGCCGCGTCGCACCGCAGAGCGCATTCTGGAGACCACGCTCGCCCTGTTTAACCGGTTTGGCGAGCCCAATGTATCGACCACTCTTATTTCTGCAGAACTGGGCATCAGCCCGGGCAATCTTTATTACCACTTTCCGGCCAAGGACGAGTTGATCAACTCGCTTTTTGACCGCTACGAACAAGCCCTCAATGACTTGCTGCCCGCCAGCGACGGCGTGCGCAATGTGGAAGACGCCTGGTTTTTCATGCACACGCTGTTCGAACTGATCTGGCAGCATCGCTTTTTGTACCGCGACCTGAACGATTTGCTAAGCAAGAACAGGCGGCTGGAGATGCATTTCCAGTGGGTCCTCAAAAGCAAGGCCCTGGCCGTGAAATCCATGCTGGCCACAATGAACCAGGCAGGCGCCCTGAAAATGAACCTGCATGAAACCGATACAACGGCCACAAGCATGGTGGTGGTGCTGACCTACTGGCTGAGTTTTGAATACGTGTGCAACCCGCGCCAGGCGCTGGAACCGGCAAACGCGCAGTCGACCCTCATGCGCGGAGCGCACCATGTGCTGAACCTGCTGGTGCCCTATCTGGAAAACGCTGAAAAAAGCCATTTGCAAAGACTGGTGGAGGCTTACAGCAGCCCAGCCAGCCTGCCGGTTTGAAGAACTTGCGCGACAAGCGCAAGTTGGCCTAAAAATAAATTGAAGGAGACAAGCGCATGGCCACATGGAACCCTTTCCCTCATCCTGGCCTTTATGCTTTTGATGCCGCCGGCGTTGTAAAAAACTGGCCCCGGCTGCACCGGGGCGATTGCGAACCCTTGCCCCGGGATGCAGCGCTTCTGCAAGCCTGGGTGCATTTTCACAACGGTGAATTTCACAAGGCGGCCGAATCAGGGCTGAACCTTGGCGGCGACGGCATCACGGTAGCCAACAAGGCGACCTGCGTCTATGCGAACTACCTGGAAAGCAAAGAAAACATCAAACTCGACCTGCTGCTGCTGGCCGCAGAACAGGCTGAAGCGCAGCAGGCGGCAGACCCGGGCAACCCGAACGCCTGGTACTGGCAGGCCTACGCCCTGGGACACTACAGCCAGGGCATCAGTGTGGCAAAAGCCCTGGCCCGGGGCCTGGGCCACAAGGTCAAGGCAGCGCTGGAGCAGACCATCAAACTTGCCCCGCAGCATGCCGATGCGCACATTGCCCTGGCCACTTTTCATGCCGGGGTGATCGACAAGGTCGGCTCGCTGATTGGCGGCATGACCTACGGCGCCAAGAAAGACATCGGGCTGGCGCTTTTCAAGGAGGCGCTGAAGCTCAATCCCGACTCGGTTATCGCCATGACCGAATATGCCAATGGCCTGGTCATGCTTGAGGGCGACAAACGGATGGAAGAAGCCACGCATTATTACGAACAGGCGGCAGGTTCCGAGGCTTTCGATGCCATGGGGCGCCTGGAAGTGGACATGGCCCGCGTAGAAATGCTCGATTGAAAAATCGCTTCGAAGTATTGGCGCAAAGCCTTACACGTCGTGCCCAGGCAGGTCCGTGATCAGCGGGGACAACGCACCTGCCCGCAGTAACGTTCGCAAAACGGGCAGCCCGTCATCGGCAGCCAGGCCGGTATGTTGTAGAACTGGCGGTAGGCTTCACCCAGAATGCCGGAGCGGTAGGCCGGGTAGTTGAACTCATTGCCCTCCACCACGTAGAAACGCACGCCGTCCTGTACGAAATCTTCCACGGCGATGCTGGAAAAATAAGGCTTGAACGCTTCCAGCGCGGGCTGCTCAGGCGTGATGATTCGCAGCGTCTTGCCTTGGTACAGCGAAAAATCAACCAGCATGTCGTCCTGCCGCGCATGGAATTTGCCCACGCCGAACACGGGCATGTACTGGCGCCGTTCAAAGCCATAGATCGAGGCGGCTGTGTAGGAATCGGCCATGAGCACCGCGCCGGGGCGGCTGGCCTGCTTTACGATCTCGGCGGTCTTGATGCTGCGAACGATCTGCGGGTAGATTTTGGCGGCGCGCCAGGTGTCCAGCGTGGTCAGGTACAGGCCGGCCACCGCCAGCACATGCAGCCCGGCAAAAATCGCCAGTCCCCTGGCGCAGGCCTTTAGCCGGTCGGCCGGCAGGGCAAACGCCAGGTAGGCAAACCCAAAGGGATAAAACGACAGCACCCAGTGCAGGCCAATCACTTTTTTGGCCGACAGCAGCATGAAAAAAAGCAGCGGCACCACGACCAGGCAGGCCAGCAGGCGCTGGGACGAGGCTGCGCGGACCAGGGCGCCGCGGTACTTCCAGCCCAGCCACAGCGCTGCCGGCGTGATGAGGTAGGCCATCATCCGACATACATCAACGGCTTGCGCCACTCGAAAGCCGCGCCTTCGTTGCGGTTGTAGACATTGAACATGATGTTCGACCAGCCATGCGACATGTTGTAGGCGATGTTGATGGCCGGCCCGGGCAAGGCGCAGGCGACCAGCAGCGCCAGGCCCGCCAGCCGCTCACGCCGGTACATGCCGAAATAAACCAGGTAGGTCAGGCCGAGCACCACAGAAAAATACTTCGACAGGAAAGCGCAACCCAGGAAAACGCCCGACAAGGCATACAGGCCGTAAGCCGCACGGTCCAGGCGGGTACGCTGCTCGGCCCGCATCAGCATGGCCACGGACAGCACAGACCAGAAGATCAGCGGCGTGTCGGTGGTGATGAGGGTGTTGAGCCAGTTCAGCGGGGCGAGCCAGAAAAACAGCACCGCCCAGGCGGCGCGCACCCGGTCCACCGGCTTGAATGCCCACCACAAGGCCGCGCCCAGCCCCAGGGGCAAAAGCACCACCGGCAGGCGGATGGATGCCATGCCGTCACCCAGGCTGGCGCGCATCAGCGCAATCAGCCAGCCCACCATGGGCGGGTGGTCGGAATAGCCCCAGTCCGGGTAAACGCCCCACCAGTAAAAAAAAGCCTCGTCGCCGGAAATGGGGAAGGTGAGCGCAATCCAGAAGCGCAGCAGCAGCGAGGCCAGCCCCGCCCCCAGCAGCCAGCGGATCAGCGTTGCGGGAATGACTTGCGGGGAAACGGAAACAACAGGGCTTTGGGACATGGGCAATGGGCAATGGGCAATGGTCGAGCGGGCAGCCTGCGGCGGAAGGGGCGCAGGGCGCAGTCAGCAGATGGGGTTATGCGGGAAAGCAGCTAGCGAAAGCTGACGTCCCGGGCAATGGCCGCACTATAAAGCAAGGCCAGCAAGCCCAGGGCCACGGCCAGCCACAGGGTCAGCAGCCGGACCATCACGGTCATGCCCAGGGCGCTTGCGGCATTGGCCCCATGGGCCACCAGCAGGCCGGTCAGCACGGCCTCGGTGCCTCCGAGGCCTGCCGGCAGGGCCGACAAGGCGCCGCCCACCATGGCCACGGCGTAAAAACCAGTCGCCGTGGCCATGCCCAGCGGCAGGCCCATGCCGGTGCAGACCAGCCAGACCGCCAGGCCCTGCGCCGCCCAGGCAGCCAGCGTCAGGCTGAACCAGACCAGCGGCCGCAGGCTCAGGCATGTCCAGGCATCCCGCAGCCAGCCAAACCGCCGGAGCAGGCCGCGCCGGTAGCTGATCAGCGCCGCAGCGCCCGCCAGCGCCACCGCCAGTCCGGTCAGCAGCATCGCAGCCACCCAGCCAGGCGCCTGCCGGAGCACGCCCTGCTCCCAAGCCCAATACGCGGCGGGCAGGCACAGCAGCAGCAGGCACAGCAGATCGGCCAGGCGCTCGGCGCCAAAGATGGCCAGGCTTTGCCGGGTGCCCAGCGGTTCATGCGCCAGCATCAGGCCCCTGATCGCCTCGCCGACATTGCCGGGCGTGGGTGTGAAGGCATAGCCGGACAAATACAGCCGCAGCCCCTGCAGCGGGCCGAAATTGCGGCCGTGGTGCGCCATCCACAAGCGCCATCGCCAACCGCGCAGGCCGTAGCTCAGCAGGCACAAAAGGGCGGCTTGCGTGCCGGCAAGCAAGCCCAGCCTGGCCAGGGCACTGCGCGGGCTGTCGCCCCAGGCCAGCAACGCCGCCGCATACAGCGTTGCCACCAGCGCCAGCACCAGCAGCAATTGCTTGAGGGGCCGCTTGACCGAAGAGCGGCTTGTTGAAGCGCCCTGGCTGCCGGGCTTCAAAACCGGTGGCTCACAAAGATCAGCAGCCACAGCATGCCGGCGCCCAGCAGCCAGGCATCGCGCAGCAAGTCGCGCGCCACGTCTTCACCCCGGCCGCGATGCACCTGGTAGGTGTAGCGCAGCAAACCGAAAACAACGACCGGCACGGTGTAGATGAGGCGTTCGCTGTGCTGGAGCTGCGCCTCGGCACTGGTGGCAAACAGGCTGTAGGTGGTCAGCGTGGCCGTCATGGTGGTGGCGATGAAGGTATCGAGCAGTGCTGGGGGGTAGTGCGCCATGACGGTCCGCTGGCTGGCTTCCTCCTGGAAGCTTTCGGCCTTGCGCTTGCAAAAGCCCAGGAACAGCGTCATGAAAATCCCGGTCAGCAGCAGCCAGCGCGATGGCGGTATGCCGACCGCCACCGTGCCGGCCAGCAGGCGGAGCATGAAGCCTGCGGCAATGATGGACACATCGACCACCGCCACCTGCTTGAGCCGCCAGGAATAGGCAACATTCAAGGCCACATACAAGGCCAGCAGCATGAGCAGCGTGCGGTTGCCCCCCGCCAGCACCAGCACGGCCGCCAGCAGTGCTGCCGCCAGCAGCAGCGCGGGCACCGCCGTCACGGCGCCGCTGGCCAGGGGCCGCCTGCATTTGACCGGGTGCAGGGCATCGCTGTCGCGGTCATGCCAGTCGTTCAGGATATAGACCAGGCTGGAGGCGCAGCAATACGCGGCAAAAGCCTGCAGGACCAGCGTCACCAGCGGCATGTTTCCCCAGCCCTGGCTGAAAACCAGCCCGGCAAACACGAACGCGTTTTTAACCCACTGGTGCGGCCGCATGAGGCGGGCCAGCGCCCACAGGCTTGAGGTAGAAGTTGGCATCAATGAAAAAAACCGGCGCATGCAGCCGGACGGGGCCAGCTGCCCTGCCGGGTCAGGTTCGCACGCGGCCGTCGCCGGTCAGCATCGACAGCTCGACGAAACTGGAAGCCACATGGTTGTTGGGCGAAAACGCAATGGAAAATCCGCCGAATGACTGGCTTCCTAGGCTTTCAAGCCCGCCCAGCAGCGACTCCCGCGTGGGTTTGCTCCCTGCCCGCCTGAGGCCTTCGCCAAACAGTTTGGCCGCCAGGTAGCCTTCCATGCTGGAAAAATTGGCCTGCACGTCCTTGCCTCCTTTGGCCTTTACCGCTTCGGCAAACTCCCGCGCAATGGCGCGCGCCGGGTTGTAGGGCGACGGCATGACCTGGGACACCACCACGCCCGCGCCGTCCTTGCCCAACTCGTCGGCCAGCGCCTGCGTGCCGACAAATGACACGTTGTAGAAGGTGCCGCCATAGCCGGACTTGCGGGCTTCGCGAATGAAGGCGGCGCAGGCTTTATAGGCGCCAATCTGCACCACCGCATCGGGTCCGGCGGCCACCAGCGTCTTGACGGCCTGCGCCACGTCAACCGAATTGCGCTCTACCGTGGCTTGGGCCACGGGCTTGAGGTTGAGCCGGCCCAGCGCCAGGTTCACGCCGTCCAGGCCGGCCTTGCCGTAGGCATCGTTCTGGTGGAAAACCGCAATTTTCTTCAGGCCCAGGTTGGTCAGTTGCTTGACGATCAGGGCGGTTTCGTCGTTGTAGGAGGCGCGCATGTGAAAGGCATAGCGGCTGAAGGGTTCGCGCAGGGCCATGGCGCCGGTGAACGGGGCAATGAAGGGGATTTTTTCCTTGATCGCCATGGGCAGCGCCACCAGGCTGGTCGGGGTGCCGATGTAGCCGAACAGGGCAAACACATCGTCTGCGATGAACTTCTGGGTGTTTTCTGCGCAGCGGGCAGGCTCGTAGCCGTCATCGAGCGCGCGGATCTCGATTTGCTGCCGGCCAATGCCGCCCTGCGCGTTGACCTGGTCGAAGTAAAGTTTCGCGCCCTGGTAGAACTGGATGCCCAGCTGCGCCGCAGGCCCGGTCAGTGCGGCGGACTGGCCCAGAATGATCTTGCCTTCAGGCTGGGCGCGGGCAGTGGTGAAGCCCGCCATCAGCGCGGCTCCGGAACTGATGGAGAATTTTCTGCGTGTCAGGGTCATGGCAACACTTTGAGAATTTGTAATGTAGTAAAAATTCGCAGCCGAAACGATTTTTCCGCCTTTTGAAGCCCGCGCCTTCGCAGGCGGCGCAAAGGACACAGACGTTTGAGCGCAGGCGCGCAAGTGTAGCCCCAATGGGCTATAAAGTCGTGCCATGAGCCCGACTCCAATTTCCCCCCCGCTTGCAGGCGCAGCGACGCTGACGCCCTCCATTTTGCCGGTTCAGGTCATTGGCGCCTGCCCACACGACTGCCCGGACACCTGCTCGCTGCTGACGACGGTTGAAAACGGCGTGGCCACGCGCGTACAGGGCAACCCCGGCCATCCGCAGACCGGCGGCGTGCTGTGCAACAAGGTGTCTCGCTACACCGAGCGCACCTACCATGCCGAGCGCCTGCTGCAGCCGCTCAGGCGAACCGGCCCCAAGGGTAGCGGCCGGTTCGAACCCGTCAGCTGGCACACCGCCCTGGGCGAGATTGCCGCACGCCTAAAGGATATTGCCGCGCGCAACCCGGAGGCCATCGTTCCGTACAGCTACTGCGGCACCATGGGCCAGGTGCAGGGCGAAGCCATGGCCGGGCGGTTTTTCAACCGGCTGGGCGCGTCGCTGCTCGACCGCACGATCTGCGCGGCGGCCGGCGCCGAGGGCCTGAACCAGACGCTGGGCGGCAAGGTGGGCATGCGGGTCGAATTTTTTGCAGAATCCCGGCTCATCATCATCTGGGGCAGTAATTCCATTGGCAGCAACCTGCACTTCTGGCGCTACGCGCAGCTGGCCAAACGCAACGGCGCCAAACTCATCTGCATCGATCCGCGCCGCAGCGAGACCGCCGAAAAGTGCCATGAACACATCGCCCTGCTGCCGGGCACCGATGCGGCGCTGGCCCTGGCGCTCATGCACGAGCTGGCCACCCACGACTGGCTGGACCACGACTACATCAGCCGCCACACGCTGGGTTGGCCGGCCCTGCGCGAACGGGCGCTGCAATGGAGCCCGGAACGCGCTGCGGCGGTGTGCGGGGTTCCGGCCGAACAAATCCGCTCGCTGGCGCGCGACTACGGCCAGTGCTTCACCGACCGGCAGCCAGCGGCCATTCGCCTGAACTACGGCATGCAGCGGGTGCGCGGCGGCGGCAACGCCACCCGCGCCGTGGCCTGCCTGCCGGCGCTGACGGGCGCCTGGCGACACCGGGCGGGCGGCTTGCTGATGAGCAGTTCCAGCTTCTTCCCGCTGGACAAGCCCGCCTTGCAGCGGCCCGACCTGCTGGCCGGCCGGACGCCGCGCACCGTCAACATGAGCACGCTGGGCAATGACCTGCTGCGTGAAAGTTCGCCGGATTTCGGCCCCAGGATCGAGGCGCTGATTGTCTACAACAGCAACCCGGTGGCGGTGGCGCCCGAGTCTAGCAAGGTGGTGCGGGGCTTTGCCCGCGATGACCTGTTCACCGTCGTGCTCGAGCAGTTCCAGACCGACACGGCCGACATGGCCGACTTCATCTTGCCGGCCACGACGCAGCTGGAGCACTGGGACATTCACGCCACCTACGGCCACACCGATGCGCTGCTCAACCGGCCGGCCATTGCGCCGCTGGGGCAATGCAGGCCGAACACGCAGATTTTTCGCAACCTGGCGGCGCGCATGGGCTTCACCGAGCCGTGCTTTCAAGAGGACGACGAAACCCTGTGCCGCGCCGCATTTGGCGACGCGGTCGATTTCCAGATCCTGCTGGACCAGGGCTTTGCCACCCTTGCGCTTGCGGAGGCGCCGTTTGCCGATGGCGGGTTTCCCACACCGTCGGGCCACTGCGAGTTTTTCAGCGAACGCCTGGCCGCGCAGGGGCTGGACGGCCTGCCGGACCATGTCCCGAATTACGAAACGCCGGGATCGTCCGCAGAATTTCCGCTGGCCATGATCTCGCCGCCGGCGCGCAGCTTCATGAACTCAACCTTCGTCAACGTCAAGACCCTGCGCAGCATGGAGGGCGAGCCCACCCTGGAAATCCATCCGCTGGACGCGGCGGCCCGCGGCATCGCCACCGGCAGCATCGTGCGGGTCTACAACCATCGCGGCGACTACCAGGTCAAGGCCGAGGTGTCGCTGCGCGCCCGGCCCGGCGTGGTCAACGGCCTGGGCATCTGGTGGCGAAAGCTGGGGCTGGGCGGCACCAACGTCAACCAGCTGACCAGCCAGCACCTGACCGACCTGGGACGCGGGCCGGTGTTCTACGACTGCCTGGTGGAAGTGCAGGCGGCTTGAAAAGCCAAGGGCCCAACATTGCCTGGACCGGGCGCGCAGCCTGGCTGGCCGCCGCGCTGGCCGTGGCCAGCCTGGCGGGCTGCGCCGACCTGGGCTACTACTGGCAGTCGGTCAATGGGCACCTGGCGATGCTCAACGCCGCCCGGCCGGTGAACGACTGGCTGGGCGATGCGCAGACGCCGGCGCTGCTGAAAACCCGGCTGGCCCTGGCGCAGCGCATTCGCAGCTTTGCCGTGACCGAACTGAACCTGCCCGACAACCCGAGCTACCAGCGCTATGCCGACCTGCACCGCAGCGCCGTGGTCTGGAACGTGGTGGCCGCGCCCGAGCTGTCCCTGACGCTCAAGACCTGGTGCTTCCCGGTGGCGGGCTGCGTCGGCTACCGGGGTTATTTCAGCGAGTCCGAGGCGCGCGCCGAGGCGGACCGGCTGGCTGCCCAGGGGCTGGAAACCAGCGTTTACGGCATACCCGCCTATTCCACGCTGGGCTGGATGAACTGGGCCGGAGGCGACCCGCTGCTGAGCACCTTCATCAGCTACCCGGAAGGCGAGCTGGCGCGGCTGGTGTTTCATGAACTGGCGCACCAGGTGGCCTATGCCCCGGACGACACCGTGTTCAACGAATCGTTTGCCACGGCGGTCGAGCGCCTGGGGGTGCGGCGCTGGCTGGCGGCCCAGCCCGGCCTGGAGAGCAGCGAAGCCGGCCTGGCCTACCAGCGCTTTGACGAACGGCGCCGGCAGTTCCGGGCGCTGACAGCTGCGACGCGCCGCGAACTGAGCGATATTTATGCATCCAGGCAGGCTTTTTCGCAAGACGCGCCCTCCAAACCAGCCCTTAAGGAGCTGGCCATGCAGCGGTTCAGGAAGAACTTTGCCGAGCTTCGGGCCGCCTGGAACGGTTACGCGGGCTACGACCCGTGGGTGGCGCGCGCTAACAACGCGTCTTTTGCCGCCCAGGCGGCGTATGACGACCTGGTGCCGGGTTTTGAATCCCTGTTTGAACGCGAAGGCCGCGACTGGCAGCGCTTTTACGCTGCCGTGCAGCACCTGGCCAGGTTGCCCCAAAGCGAGCGGCATGCTTTTTTAAGGACCGGCACGGCGCCACCAACCCGCCGCGCTCCGGTCGATCACGGCCGCATGCCCCTCAGGCCGTAATCGTTTGCCGGGGCAGCGTGAAGTAAAAAGTTGCGCCCTGCCCCCGGGCTGCCTCGGCCCACAAACGGCCGCCATGGTGACCAATCACGCGGCCGACCGTGGCCAGGCCAATGCCCGTTCCTGAATATTCGGAAGCGTCGTGCAGGCGCTCGAACGGAATGAACAGCTTTTCGGCATGGTTCATGTCAAATCCGGCGCCGTTGTCGCGCACGAAATACACCGGCAATCCTGCAATATCGCGCTCCTGGCCAACGCTGATCAGGGCATCGGCCTGCCGGGCGCTGAACTTCCAGGCGTTGGACAGCAGGTTTTCCATGGCCACCTTGAGCAAGGGCTCGTCGCCCTGAACCACCAGGCCGGGTTCAATCTGCGTGCGCACGGTGCGCTCGGGCTGGCGAGCCTTCCATTCGTCCAGAATGCCGATGGCCATGTGGGACAGATCGACCGCCCTGTGCTGCAGGGGCGTGCGGCTCACCTTGGCCAGCGACAGCAGGTCTTCGATCAAGCTGCCCATTTGCGACACGCCGTGCTGGATGCGGGCGAGGTAGTGGCGCACTTTTTCATTGGCGTCGCCCGTGAGCTGCTTGGCCAGCAGGCTGCTGAAGCCGTTGATCGTGCTCAGCGGCGCGCGCAGGTCATGCGAGACCGAGTAGGAAAAGGCCTCAAGCTCCTCGTTGGACCGGCGCAAGGCCGCCTCGGCCAATTTGAACTCGGTCACATCGGCATCGATGCCGACCCAGAAGGACACTCCGCCCTGCTCGTCCAGCACCGGCGATGCCCGGTAGGCCATGGTGTGAACGCTGCCGTCCTTGCACAGCCAGCGCCGAAGGCCGGAAAAAGGCTGCATGTTTTTCCGGGCGAGCGCCCAGTTCGCCTTTAGCTGGGGAATGTCTTCAGGGTGCAGGACGGCCGCCGACCGCCGCCCGGTCCAGTCCTGCAACTGCCCGCCCATCAGTTCAAACCATGCATGGTTCAGGTAGGTGACCTCGCCTTTCGGGTCGGCGGTCCAGATGATCTGCGGCGCCTGCTGGGCCAGTGCGCGAAACAAGGCTTCCTGGCGCGTCAGGGCCAGGGTGCGCTCGGCCACTTTCTTTTCCAGCCCGGTGTTGAGCTGGCTGACCTCCTGCATGAGGCAGGCATTTTCTACTGCAATGCAGGCCAGCTGCGCCAGTTCCGTGGCCACATATTCATCCTGCTGGCTGAATTCGCCCTCGTATTTGCAAGTCAGCTGGAGCAGCCCGATGTGCCTGCCATCGCGACCGGTCAGGGGAACCGCCAGCCAGCCGTGCAGCAACTGGTCCCTGCTTTCCCGGTTGCCAACTTCTTGCCAGCCCGGATGCAGTTGCACCTCGGCCTGCGTCATGCGCTGCGGCCGCGTGCAATTGGAAGCGCGCAGGTAAATGCCGGTGCCGTGGGGCAGTGCAAGCTGGTGGCTAAACGGGGCGTACTCGTCTGACAGCGACAGCGCTTCGATCGCCTGGGCCCAGTCGCCGTCGATCGCCAGGCTGACGCTCGCCTGGCTTGCGCCAATCACGCCGCGCGCCTGAGCGGACAGTTCCTGGGTCATGCCTTCTAGCGTCAGGTGCAGGGTGATGGCCTGGGCTGCGTCGCCAGCGCGCTGCAGGGTGAAAAGGTGGTCCTGCAACTCCTTTTCCGCCCTGACCTGGGCGGTCGTGTCCAACGCCACCACAAAGCAGGCCGCCTGACCCGCGTACTGAATGGGCCGGGCCACCACGTCCACAAAAAAAAGCGAGCCGTCCTTGCGGCGATGCTGAAGGGCGCCCTGCCGGCCAACGGCTGGCTTGGTTTCATCGGGGTGCGAAAACACCTGCTCCGGGTCGGCGTGAATGTCCGGCAGCGCCATTGCCAGGAACTCGGATGCCGAATAGCCATACGCCTCAACCGCCGCCTGGTTGACCTTCAGGAACTTGTGACCGGCCTGGTCGAACACCCACATGGGCGCCGGCGCTGACGCAAACAGGGCGGCATAACGCTGCTCGCTGTCCACCAGGGCCTTTTCGGCCAGCTTGCGTTCGGTAATGTCCCGCACGATGGCGGTGAACAGGCTGCCCCCGGCACTGTCCACCTGGGAAATCGACACATCAATCGCAAACTCTTCGCCATTGGCACGCAGTCCGTAGGTCATGACGGAAGCGTTTGCCAGGCTTCGCACCGTGGTGCCCGTTGCGGCATATTGCCCCATGGAGTGGCCATGGCCATCGCGAAAGCGCTGGGGAATCAGCTTTTCCAGGGGCTGGCGCATGATTTCATCGCGGCGCCAGCCAAACATGAATTCGGCCGCCCGGTTGAACAAGACAATTTCCTGCTGCTGGTTCACGGTGATGATGGCATCCAGAGCCGACTCCAAAATCCCCGCCAGCAGCGAGGCGGTGATGGACAGCTCCACGGGCTTTTCTTCAGGTTTCATGGCAATTCATGCGCAGATGGCAAAGTGTCACTGGCATCCTCGCATTGTCCGATCTTTCGGGCAAACAGGTCGAAAGCGTTGACATGGTTTCGGTTCTTCGTTGTCAATCCATTCGCCTGCACATCAACCTGACAAAATTGCCAGTGTTCTTTCAGGATTGAATAAAACATCTTTATTTCATATTCGCCAAATTCTACGTGACCGTCTGGCATTTTTAATGTAAATTTGCCGCGGGCATACAAACGCGGATCAAGCCGTCACGCAGGCAAGGCCGCTTTGGGCAACCCACCCGGGAAATGCCATGGCCGACATCCTCAGCTTCAGCCGGCACCGCACTTCGCCCTGTGTGACAAGGCGGCCGTCAAGCATTCATTGCCGCCCCCGCCGGCCTGGAGTGGCGGGCGGCCAGGTGCCGGAGCCGAGCCTTCCATCCCCGCCTTTCAGCGCATCCGGCGGGATCAGCCTAGTTCATTGATCAGGTCGATGTACTGCTGCATGGCCGCTTCCTGCGGCGTGCCCTTCAGCCGGCTCCAGGCGTCCCATTTGGCCCGCGCCACCATGTCGCTGAAGCCGGGTTTTGCTTCCAGGTTGTCGCCGATGCTGCCCTGCTTGTAGAAAGCGTAGAGTTTCAGGAGCGTGGCGTTGTCTGGCCGCTCGCTGAGATTTTTGGAGTCCAGCAAGGCTTTTTCAAATGCGGCTTTCAGGTCTGACATGGGAATTCTCCGTGGGTATCGATGAAGCGGCCTGCCAGTCCATGCGGCGCATGGCATGACAACCCTGCCTCTAAACGCATCAAGGCTTGAACCGCCGGGAAGCGATTTCGAGCAGGCCGTCGAAAATCAGGTTTTCGACCAGTTCGAACCCCACCGTCATGCTGGGCGCCATTTTCCAGCCCGCGCCGCCGGTCATGATGCATTCGGGTGCCTGGCCGCAATGGCGGGTGATGTTGTCGACCATGCACTGCACCGCCCCGGCAATGGCAAAGGTGCCGCCGCTGGTCAGTGCGTCGCTGGTGTTGGTGGGGAAATCGCGCACTTCGCCGGTTGGCACATGCAGCCCGGCGGTGCCTGATTCAAGGGCACGCAGCATGATGCCGTGCCCGGGCAGGATGATGCCGCCCAGAAATTTGCCCGATGCATCAATGGCCTCGACCGTGACCGCCGTACCCACCATGACCACCAGGCAAGGCCTGTGGATTCCTCTCGCCTGCAGCCGGTGGTGCGCGCCAATCATGGCCACCCAGCGGTCGGAACCCAGCCGTGTCGGATGGTCGTAGCCGTTGGTGAGCCCGGCTTCTTGCGGACTGGAAACCACCCAGCGCGGCAGCACGTCCCAGATTTCCATCTGCTCGGTCAGTCGGCGCTTGATGGCGTCGCCGGCAACGACGCAGCCCAGGATCGACGAAGGTTCGGCCAGGCCTTGCCAGTCCCCGTCGGCCAGTTTGTCAATATTTTCAAGAAATACAGCGCCATGGGCCAGCAGCCTGGCGCCTACCACCGGGGCGTCATACTGGGCCCATTTCAGGCGGGTGTTGCCCACATCAAGCGCTAGGAAAGTCATTGGGCTGAATTATGAACACGTTTGGCCGGCGTCCGGGGCCTGATCGATGCAGGTTTTCCCCTAACCGGCCACCCTGCCGCTGACGTCAGATCAGGCCGAACCAGCAGGCCCGCTGGACGGCGGCCAGCTTGTTGTCGACCTTCAGCTTGGCCATGGCATTGGCCAGGTGAAAATTCACGGTGCGCTCGCTGCACAGCAGGATGTCGCCCGTCTTGCGCGCGGTCATGCCCTGAAACGCCAGGTCCAGGCATTCGAGTTCGCGCGGGCTCAGGGGATTGCGTGTTTCGGCCAGCGCCCGCTTGAGCAGGGGCCAGATGTTGAGCGCCGACCAGGCCAGCTGCGACGGCTCGGTCCGGTCGGGCCACTGCCGCGCGCTGAACAGGTAGCATTCAAAGGCCCGGCCCACGGTCAACGGAAAGGCGATGCGGACAACGCTCTGAAAGCCATGCGCCAGCCACAGGCGGCGCCAGCGGCTCATGTCGCCGTACACCGACCGGCAGATGTCCTGCCAGGCCACCAGCGGCGCATCGGAGTTCCGCCAGGGCGTGCCAAAGTCCTGGCTGGCGGCCAGGGCCTGCGCCGCCTCCAGCAGGCGCGGAGGATGCAGCGCCAGGACCAGCCGGTTTTCCGGGCCGGAAAAAGGGTCGGGGCCCAGCACCACCAGGGCCTCGACCGAGAACTCGCGCAGGGAAGACAGCCAGTCGCTCATGATGCCGTCCAGGGAAACACTGTCAAAGTTAGCAGGTTGTTGCATCGGTAGTTGTCAATGAGAACGAGGACAATGATCCCAAGGGTAAGAGTAGCTATTCATCACTTTGCAGGGTCGGGCCAATCGCCCGATGGAAAAAATCTACCGCACTTCACAGTTCTCAAGGCACGCCCCCGGCCGCTGGACACTTGCGCCCCTGGAGCCGATTTTGCATGCCTCGCCCTGGCGCCTGCGGCTGCTGGGTCTGGCATCGCTGCTGGGCCAGCCTTTGTTCGGGTGGATCTGGTCGCAATGGCTGGTGCAGCCCTATGAAAACCCGTGGCTGCGCGGCCTGATGAGCCTGCTGGGCGCCCTGCTGCTGCTGCCGGCATTGAGCCGGGACTTTTCAAACCCCCGGGTACGGCTTTTTCTGACCTTGGTAATGTGGATCGAGTTGCCCCTTTTTTTCAGCTGGATGTACCTGCGCAACGGCGGCAGCGCGGCCTGGCTGGCCACTGTCTGCACCATGATTGTGTGCTACTACCACCTGACCGACTGGCGCATTGCCACGGTGGGCATTGTCAGCGCGGCGCTGGTGTCCTGGGCCTTGCAGGTTCTACTGGTGCCGGGTGCCCCGCACGGCAGCGCGGTTGACGCCGTGGTGATCCTTTTCAGCTGGGGCTGCGCGCTGCTGCTGGGCTTGTCGTCGGCCAATCTGCGGCGTGACCAGCTGGCCCATACGCTGGCTACCATGGGCATCATGGCGCACGAATTGCGCACGCCGCTGTCCACTGCAGGGCTGATCGGCGAGGCCATGCAGATGGAGGCAAGGCGCGAACCGGGACACCCCCGTACCGCAAAGCTGGAACTGCTCGGCCAGCGCCTGCATGCGCTGGTGCGCACCATGAACCACCAGATCGACACCCAGATCGTGAATGCCAAGCTGTTGCAACTGCCGCGCTCGAGCGAACTGGTGGCTGTGGCGGCGCTGGTCCGGGACATTGTGCTGAACTATCCCTACGGCTCCACCCGCCAGCGGGAATGCGTCAGGCTGGCGATTCGCAATGACTTCATTTTTTTCGGCTCCACCAGCCAATTTTCCCAGGTGCTGATGAACCTGATCAAAAACGCCCTGCACTCGCTGGCGGCGGCCGACTCGTCCTACGCGTCCGGCGCATTGCGGATCGAGGTGGACTGCAGCCCGACGCAAGGGCGTATCGCCGTGGCGGACGATGGCGTCGGCATCGACCCGGTGTTGCTGCCTCATATCTTCAAACCTTTTTTTTCCAGCAACCGGAGCACCGGGCATGGCCTGGGCCTGGCTTTTTGCCAGCAGGTGGTGCGCAGCGCGGGGGGCACCATCCAGGTGAAGTCAGGCTATGCCATCGGCGCCGTCTTCACGGTGATCTTGCCGATTGCGCCGGGCGAAACGCAGCCCTCGCCAGAGTTTTAATCATTCGACCAAGCCCCCCCTATGACTTTTCCCCTTTATCGCCGACCCGGCGTCATTGTGTTTCTTGACGATGACCGGGACTACCTGGAAATGCTGGGCGAGGTAATGCCGCCGGGCTGGCCGGTCCAGTTGCTGTTGCGGCCCATCGCCTGTATCGATCTGTTGCAGCAAGATGCCGTGCGCCGTGAGAAGGATGCCTGGGTCCAGCAGGAAATCATTCGCCACTGGCGCGATGGCGTTCAGCTCATTCCACAGTTACTCCGCTACTGGCGCGAGGACGAAGGGGCGCGGTTCGGGCTGGTGCAGGTGGCTGTGGTGGACTACGCCATGCCGGCGATGAGCGGGCTGCGGGTGCTGGGCGAGTTGCAGGAATGGCCAGGCGCGCGAATACTCCTGACCGGCCGGGCCGATGAGCAGCTTGCGGTGTCGGCGTTCAACCGGGGGCTGATCAACCAGTTCATTCCCAAGCAGTCGCCAGAATTGCGCCTGCGCCTGACCCGCACCATTGAAGACTGGCGGCATCGGCCGGACGAGCGCCACCAGCAGATCTGGTACGCCACCTTGTCACCGGGCCAATATGCGCTGCTGACCGACCCGGTCATTTCCGGGGCCTTGCAAGACCTGGCTCTTCAGCAGGGCTGGATAGAACATGTGGTCATCGGCGCGCCTTTCGGCATGCTGGCGCTGGACGCTCGCGGCCAGGCCAGCTGGCTCCAGATGGAGCCCGCCGAGAACCTGGAAGAGCTGGCCGAACTGGCCTTGTCCCAGGGATGGGACCTGCGCACCGTCCAGAACATCCGCAACGGCAGCCAGCTCATCGACCTGGAGCTGCAGCTGGCGCTGGGTGCCGGCCTTCGGCCCCGGCCTTGCGAAGCTTTTGTCATGGAAGGCGGGACCGGGCGGCTGCATGCGGCTGTTTTCCCCATCAATGGGTCGTTCAGCCCGGACTTGACGAGCACCTTCGACCGTTTCATGGCCCTGCAGGGCGAAAGGCATCTTCCCGAAGACTAGCCGCATCGTCAGACCTGGACGGTCTGCGGACGCCGGGCAATGGGCCAGTCCCAGGGCTTGAGCACCGGCGCCAGCTTGCGCGCCGTCAGTTCGATGCGGTCCATCTCGGCGCCTGTCAATCCGGCGTTGAGCGTCAGCCGCACCATGGCGCGGTTGCGGCTGGTGGCCGGGGCGCAGAAAATGGCGCCGAAAACCTGATGCGCTTCCAGCTGGTCGCGCAGCACCATGGTGGCCGGCTCGGTGGCGGCTTCCAGTGCAATGATCTGCTGGCTGCCTTGGTGGACCGGATAGCCCAGGTCGGACAAGCTGGCGCGCAGGCGGCGCGTGTTGGCATGCAGGCGCAGGCGCTCGGCGTCGCAGTGGCGCACCACTTCCAGCGTGGCGGCCAGCCCGGCGATCTCGTGCGGCAGCAGGCAGGAGCTGAAAATGTTCGGGTAGCTGTTGTGCAGCACGTAGTAGCGCATGGCCGCCGGAATGGTAAAGAAACCGGCCCGGCCGGCAAACGCCTTGGCCAGGCTGGCGGAGATGAAATGCACCCGGTCGGTCAGGCCCAGCTCGGCGCACAGGCCGGCGCCCTGCGGCCCGTGGGTGCCCAGCGAATGGGACTCGTCGACCAGAATGGTGCAGCCGTGCTGCTCGACCACTTCAACCATCCGGACGAGCGGGCACAGCGCGCCGGTGGTGCTGTAGACCGAATCCACCACCACCACGCCCGGCCCGTGGCGCTCGATCATGCGAGACAGGTGTTCCGGGTCGTTGTGGCGAAACGCATGGGCCGGTGCGCGAGCGGCACGGGCGCCCTCCCAGAGCGAGGTATGGGCCAGGCTGTCGAGGTAGACCGGCGTTTGCTCGTCGGCAATCGCCTGCAGCAGCCCGACATTGGCCGAATAACCCGACTGGCAGATAAAACCGTCCTCCTTGCCCACCCATTGGGCCAGGGAAGCTTCCAGTGTCCGGCAGGGATGGGCATCGAGCAGGAACACGCCGGACTGGATCACACTTTCGTTGCTGTGCTGGAGGCTGGCTATCTGCGCCCGCACGATGTCCGGATGGCCCGCGATGCCCAGGTAGTCATTGCCGTCAAGCCGGATTGAGTCCGAGCCGGGTTTGCTACCATGCAAGATAGGTTTGCCGCCCCACTGGCTTTGCCAGTGGGCCATGAATTTTTGCTCAAACCGCTCGCGCAGGCGCGGCAGCAGAGGTGGGTTGCGCGGGGTGGCGGGGCTGGGGCTGATGGTGCGATCGAGTACTTGCATGAGACTGTTCCTGAGTAAAAAAACAGACTCATTGAAAACTTTCTAACAAATACTCACACCCTTACCCCTGCTACAACTGACAGGTAGCCTGTAATTTCACCCTTGAAAATAAAGCTTATTTGCCGAATTGCCCCCGATTGGCAATGTTTTTCATTTCACTTACTTTTGCATCCAGGGCAGTCCGCGCAGGCGCCAGCCTTCAAGATGGCCGCGCTGGGCCTGTTCGTCGGCCTTGCCTTCAAAGCCTTCCAGAATGTTAAAAGCCTCAAAACCCAGTTCAGCGGCGCGGCGGGCTGCTGCGATGGAACGAATGCCGCTTCGGCACAGCATCAAGACCTTCTTGCCCGCAGGCGCGGCAGCCTTCAGCTCAGCGTCAAAACTGTCATTCGGCGCCATGCCCGGCCACTGTTTCCAGGCCACGGCCACGGCGCCCGGAATAAAGCCGACCCATTCGCGTTCGGCATCGGTCCGCACATCGACCAGCACGGCTTCGCCCGACTGCACCCACTGCCAGGCCAGCAGCGGCGCGATGTCGCCGGCATAGCCGCTGGCGCCCTGAGCGCCCTGGCCCGCTGTTGCATCAATTTCCATATCACATCCTGTCATGGTCAAACCCGGCACCACGGGCGGTGCTTCAGGCGTAAAAATAAGTGTATTCCTTCATGCCGCGCAAGTACGGGCATGCAAAATCGGCACGAGCAACCCCTTCATGTCTGGAGAACCCATGCCCCCGAAATCCGTTGATTCATTGGTCGCCCCGGACCTTGACCGCAAAGATCTCGCCGCCCGGCTTGTGCAATGGCAGGTGCCGCCTGCCGGCAGCGCAGACACTGGCAAAAAAATGAGCAAGGCCCGAAAAATAGCCGAATACGACCCCGGCGCCAAGCCTTTTTCCAGTGGCGACAAGGCGCAGGACAAGGAAACGGTCGAAGCGCTGGCGCTGGAACTCGATGCCTTGCAAAACCTGTTTTATGCCGACAGGCGCTTCAAGCTGCTGGTGATCCTGCAGGGCACGGACACGTCGGGAAAAGACGGCACGCTGCGCGGCGTGTTCAGCCGCATGAGCCCGCTGGGGGTGCACACCGCCGCCTGGAAAGCGCCGAATGAAGACGAGCGCGCCCGGGACTACCTGTGGCGCATTCACCAGAAGGTGCCCGCCAACGGCGAGATCATGATCTTCAACCGCAGCCACTAAGAAGACGTGCTGGTGCCGCCGGTCAACGGATGGATCACGCCGGCGCAATGCGTCCAGCGCTACCGGCAGATCAACGACTTTGAGCGCATGCTGAGCGAAAACGGCACCGTGATTCTCAAGTTCATGCTGCACATCAGCTTTGACGAACAACGCGGCCGGCTGCAGGAGCGGATTGACGATGTCACCAAGCACTGGAAGTTCGCCATGGGCGACCTGGATGCGCGCAAGCAGTGGAAGCCCTACCAGCAGGCTTACGAAGACCTGCTCAACGCCACCAGCACGCCCTGGGCACCGTGGACCGTGGTGCCGGCCGATTCAAAAACCCATCGCAACCTGATGATTGCCCTGCGGGTTCGCCTGGAATTGGAGCAGCTTGATCTGCGATACCCCGCCGAAAACGCAGCGCTTGAAGGCCTCAAGGTGGTGTGAATGGCCAATGGCTGATAGGCCGGTTTATGCCACCGGACCCACGCTTTTTTGACCTGGCACGCGACAAGGCGGTGCAGATTCAGCCAGCTTTTCCCGGGTGAATCGGGTGAATCTTAATGGCCCCCGCCCAGGTAGGCAGCCTTGACCGCCGGGTCATCGCGAAGCTTCGATGCTTCGCCATGCACTGAAATACGGCCGTTTTCGAGTACATAGCCGTAGTCGGCCACCTTCAGCGCGGCCGCGGCGAACTGCTCGACCAGCAGCATGGTGACGCCGCGCGACTTCAGGTCGGCAATGATGCGGAACACCTCTTCCACCAAAATGGGCGCCAGGCCCATCGACGGCTCGTCGAGCAGTACGATTTCCGGGTTCAGCATCACGGCGCGCGCCATGGCCAGCATTTGCTGCTCGCCGCCCGACAGCGTGCCGGCCAGTTGCAGGCGCCGCTCCTTCAGGCGCGGAAACAGTTCCATCGCTTTTTCCAGGTCGCCCTGCACATCGCCCTTGGGGCGGCTGCCGGTCAGGCGGGGGAAGGCGCCCAGAATCAGGTTGTCGGTCACCGTCATGGTGGCGAACACGCGCCGGCCTTCGGGTGAATGGGCCAGTCCCTGCTTGGCGATGGCATACGACTCCAGCCCATCGATGCGCTTGCCGTGCAGGTTGATCTCGCCGGCGGTCGGCTGGATCATTCCCGAGATGGCGCGCATGGTGGTGGTCTTGCCGGCGCCGTTGGAGCCGATCAGGGTGACGACCTTGCCCTTGGGGACTTCCATCGAAATGCCGTGCAGGACCTGCACCTTGCCGTAGCCGGCTTCCAGATTTTTGATACTCAACATGGTGTGCTCGTCCTTTTTATGCTGCCGTGCCGCCGAGGTAGGCCTCGATGACCTTTTCATCCGCCTGCACGTCGGCAGGCCTGCCTTCGGCAATCTTCTGGCCGAAATCGAGCACCGACACCGTATCGCACAGGTTCATCACCACGTCCATATGGTGCTCGATCAGGATCACGGTGATGCCGTGGTCCCGGATCTTGCGGATGATGGCGATCAGCTCCTTGATGTCGGGCGCCGTCAGGCCGGCGGCGGGCTCGTCGAGCAGCAGCAGCTGCGGGTCCAGCGCCAGCGCCCGGGCGATTTCCAGCAGGCGCTGCTTGCCGTATGGCAGGTTGCGCGCTTCTTCCGTCGCCAGGTCGGCCAGGCCGACAAAGCGCAGCAGGCCCATGCCGCGTTCAATGGCCGAGCTTTCCTCGCGCTTGTAGCGCGGCGTGTGCAGCGCCACATCGACGAAATTGCTGTTGAACGTGTGGTGCAGGCCCACCTGCACGTTCTGCAGCGCGGTCATTTCACCGAACAGCTGCACGTTCTGGAAGGTGCGGGCAATGCCGGACAGCGCGATGTCGGACGAAGTGCGGCCGACCACGGACCGGCCGGCAAAATCGATGCTGCCGGCCGTGGGCACGTAAATGCCGGTCAGCACGTTCATCATGGTGCTCTTGCCCGAACCGTTCGGGCCGATCAGGCCGTGGATGGTGCCGCGCTTGATGTGCAGGTCAACCTGGTTGATGGCTTTCAGGCCGCCGAACTGCATCAGCACACCTTTGGCTATCAGCAGGTCGCCGCCCTTTTCCAGCGCGCCCGCGCTGGCCGCCACGGCAATGGCGTCCTTGCCATGGTCGGCCCCCACCGTGTCGAGCCCTTCGGTCACGGGCTTGCGCACGTGAAACAAGGCACGCACGAAGCCGACGATGCCGTTTTGCAGGTAATACACCACAAACAGGATCATCAGGCCGAAGATGCTCAGCCGCCAATCGGTGATCGACTTGAGCCAGAAAGCGAAACCGGCCAGTGCAATGGTGCCTACGACTGGAATCATCATGGCTTTCACCGTGGTAATTTTGCGCATCACGCCAATGGCACCGCCGACGGCCATCAAAACGGCAAGCACCAGGGCAACGGTGCGGAACATTTCCAGGTCGTCCAGCAGCTTGGGCAAGATCACGATGATGGCCGCGCCCAGCAAGGCGCCCGAGCGGGTCTTGCGGCCGCCCATGATGACGGCCAGCAAAAACAGCACGGTCAGTTCGAAGTTGTAGGTGTTCGGCGAGATGTACTGCTCCGAATACGCATACAGGCAGCCGGCCAGGCCGGCAAAGCCGGCGCTGATCACGAAGGCATAGACCTTGTAGCGGTAGACCGACACGCCCATGCAGTCGGACGCGACCGGGCTGCCCCGCAGGGCTTCAAAGGCGCGGCCCAGCTGCGAGCGCAGTATGCGGTGCACCACCACCAGCGACACCACCATCAGCCCGAAGGTCAGCCAGTAAAAGCCGTGCTCGGTAAGCTTCTGGCCGAACAGCGATGGCTTCGGGATCGTGATGCCGAGCGG
>JAQGMZ010000127.1 GCA_028292045.1 Polaromonas sp.
GTTTAAACGATTTTTCTGAGAGGACTTTTACAAGGCCACCGCAAGGTGGCCTTTTTTTTGCCCGTCCAGGATAGCAGCCACACAGTGCCGGTCCCGCAAAACTGATTAATTTGCAAATATTGCCTTCCCTGTCGCAGGGAAGATGCGCCGAAACCTCAGACAGGCACCGCGCACCGACATGAATTCTCCAACTGCAGTTTCCAACGTAAAAAGGCCCCAAAACCGAAGTTTTGAGGCCTTTGATGCCAAACTCAGCACAGGGCTAAGCAGGCGAAGGGGACAACAGCATTTCTGCCGTTGACTGGGTTGCAGGGCTTAGTAGCCGCCGCGACCGCCGCCGCCGCCACCACCGTAGCCGCCGCCACCGGAGCGGTCATTGCCGCCACCGTAGCCGCCGCCGCCGGAGCGGTCACCGCCACCGCCGTAACCGCCACCACCGCCGCCGAAGCCGCCGGTACGTGGAGGACGTGCCTCCATCGGACGGGCTTCGTTCACGGTGATGCTGCGGCCGCCGAGCGACTGGCCGTTCATGCCGGCGATTGCGGCTTGAGCTTCTGCATCATTGCCCATTTCGACAAAACCAAAGCCCTTTGAACGGCCGGTGTCGCGCTCCATCATGACCTTAGCGCTGGTGATCGAACCAAATTCGCCGAAAGACTGTTGCAAGTCTTCGTCGCGAACGGTGTAAGGCAGGTTGCCTACGTAAAGTTTGTTGCCCATTGAGGACTCCTTGAAAACATATATAAAAACAAAAGCGATGGGGTCCCGAAAGCACAACAAATCTAAAATTGACGCCGTAGCGTGCGAAACGAACCAGTCACCTAACTTCTGCGGATGGATTTACACCCGCAACCCTGGATTATGCGCCATGATGCGAAAGATTTCAATCCAGTGCGTACAACACCTGTTTTGGGTCAATATCATTCAGGCAGCGCATATGGCCTAAAGGGCATTCCCGTGCAAAGCACGGCGCGCAGTCCAACGGCGGCAGGTAGCCAGGATCGGCCTTCAGCCAGAGCACCTTGGCCCTGTCGCTCAATGGCGGCGTATGCAGCGGGCTGGACGAGCCGAAAATGGCCACCTGCGGTACGCCGAGGGCTGCGGCAACATGCATCAGGCCGGAATCGTTGCTCACCGCTGCGTGGCAGCCCGCAATCAAGGCCAGCGCCTGCGGCAAGGAAGTCTTGCCCGCCAGGTTCATGCATTTGCCGGCTTGCGCTGCATTCGCCGGCGCAGCAATCTCTTCGCACAGCGCCGCTTCCTTGCCGGAGCCCAGCAGCACCACCGGCAATGCCAGCCGGGCCGCCAGCTCTGCAAAATGACGGGCCGGCCAGCGCTTGGCGACTCCAAACTCGGCGCCTGGCGCAAAGACGACATAAGCGCCTTGTTCCAGGCCCAGTTCGCGCAGCGTCGAAGCGATGTCTCCTGCGCCAATGTGCAAGGCAGGCCGGTCGGATTCGACGCCGGTTTCGCCGCTCAGCGCCGAATAGAACGCCACCATGGGCGGCTTGGTGTTCGGGTTTTTCAGCCGGTGCGTGAGCAGGCCGACCCGCACCTCGCCCAGGTAACCGATGCGCTCGGGAATGCTGGCCAGAAAGGGCAGCAATGCGCTTTTTAGCGAATTGGGCAGCACATAGGCTTTGGCGAACTGGCCCTGGATGCGCTGGGCAATGCTGCGGCGCGCCTTGAACTGCAAGCCGCCGTGGGCAAAAGGAAATTCGATGACCTCGGCCACCTGCGGCATGGCGCGGTACACCGGCGCCACCCACGGCAAGGCGCCCACGGTCAGGCGCTCACCCCGGGCATGCAGGCGCCGCAGCAGCGGCTCGGTCATGACTGCGTCGCCGATCCACTGCGGCGCGATGACGAGGGCATTGGTCATGGTATGTAGAGCGAGGGGGCATCTCTCCGCCAGCAGGGGCCGCGGGACTGGCTTTGCCAGACCGCAGGCGCGGCAGCCCCCTCGGGGGGCAGGGAGCCACACGCAGTGGGCGACCGTGGGGGCCTAATGGTGAATGCTGAAATGCTCGCCGTCCTTGAGCTTGTACTGGGTGCTGCAGTAGGGGCAGCGCACTTGTCCGCTTTCAGACAGCCCCAGGTAAACGCGCGGATGGCTGCTCCACAGCGTCATGCCGGGGTTGGGGCAGAAAATGCCGCCGTGGCTGTTCAGCTGGCTGGCCAGCACTTCAACGACGGCGCCTTTGGGCTCTTGGTGGTTTTCGCTCATGGGGTTTCTCCTGTGCGTTGCCGTCAGCCTAGATGCGGGTGAGCCACTCGGCGTACTTGGGATTGCGGCCGTTGACGATGTCGAAAAACGCGGCCTGTATTTTTTCAGTGACCGGGCCGCGCGAACCTGCTCCGATTTCGATGCGGTCGAGTTCGCGGATCGGCGTCACTTCAGCCGCCGTGCCCGAGAAAAACGCTTCGTCCGAAATGTAGATTTCGTCGCGGGTGATGGCTTTTTCCCGAATCTCGATCCCCAGGTCCTTGCAGATGCTGAAGATGGTGTTGCGGGTGATGCCGTTCAGCGCCCCGGCGCTGGAGTCGGGGGTGTAGACCACGCCCTTGCGCACGATGAACAAATTCTCGCCCGCGCCTTCAGAGGCAAAGCCCTGCGGGTCGAGCAGCAGCGCTTCGTCATACCCTTCGTCGGTGGCCTCCATGTTGGCCAGGATCGAGTTGGTGTAGTTGCTCACTGCCTTGGCGTGAATCATGGTGATGTTGACATGGTGGCGCGTGAAGCTGCTGGTCTTGACGCGGATGCCGCGCTTCATGCCGTCTTCGCCCAGGTAGGCGCCCCAGGTCCAGGCAGCCACCATCAGGTGAATCGTGTTGCCCTTGGGGCTGACGCCCATCTTTTCCGAGCCGATCCAGGTCAGCGGCCGGATGTAGCCGCTTTCCAGCTTGTTTTCGCGCACTACGGCCAGTTGGGCCTGCATGACTTCCTGCGGGCTGAAAGGAATTTTCATGCGCAGAATCTTGGCGCTGTTGAACAGCCGCTCGGTGTGCTCTTCCAGCCTGAAAATCGCCGTGCCGCCACCGTCCAGCTTGTAGGCGCGCACACCTTCGAAGGCGCCGCAACCGTAGTGCAGGGTGTGGCTCAGCACATGAATCTTGGCGTCGCGCCACTCGACCATCTGGCCGTCCATCCAGATTTTGCCGTCGCGGTCTGCCATGGAAGGTGCTGTTGCTGCTGGGGACATGAGAGATCCTGTGGTGGGTGTCGTGAAATGGATTTTCCGCCAGGGCCGCTAGGCAACCCAACAAAGATGCAGCCGCGCGGATTGCCCGCACAGGCCCTGTAAAACCCAAAGCACCGATTTTACGGGCGGCTGCGAAGCCAACTCCGCGCAAGGCGTGAATTCCTCTGCCCTTGGTAGCACTTGCCGGCTGTCAGCACGCACTTTCCCATGGCTTCACACCCTCCTTGTTTTAAAAAACCTTCACGCGTTGTACTAACTCCTGATGGTGAAAATCCCTGGAATTTTTAAAAAAAGAAATTTATAAAAGTAACAAATAAATGATAATTGATGCAATAAAATGCAATTAAAACAATTTAATACTTTTTGCGTGTATTGGTATTTATTATTTAAATTGCCGGGAATTTGAGTTTTAAGTTGAGACGGTGTTTTCACACGATTGCCGGGAAACGAAGCCAGCTAAGCAGGCCTACCCACAGTGCGAAGGCGGTAGAGGGCGGGGTTGGATAAAGCAATATTGCTTTGGATATTTATAATTTAAAAGGTTTTGAAATGAACACAAAATTCAACAAATTTGCGCTGGCAATAGGTATTTTGGCAACGGGCGGTGGGGCTTTGGCAGCGCAAAGTGCCACTTCGTCGGCTACGGCAACCGTAATAACCCCCGTTAATATTGTCAACAACACAGCGCTTATCTTTGGATCGGTTTCCCAAACCAATGGAACGGCAGGAACTGTGGTGGTATCGCCAGCCGGTGCTCGCTCTGTAACCGGTGGGGCCTTGATACCCGCAGGTGGAACAGCCGGAGCTGCAGCCACGTTCACGGTCACCGGTGAGAGTACGTATGCCTACACCATCACGCTGCCGTCAACCGATGTGACGTTGTCGGGCCCCACTGACAGTTCCATGATTGCGAATGCCTTCACGGTAGGCCAGGGTGCCGTCGGCACGGTCACTGGAACCACTGGCAACCTGGTTGGGGGAACCGGAAACCTGAACGTCGGCGCAACATTGAATATGGTTGCTTCGCAGGTGAGCGGAACCTACACAGGCAGCTTCCCTGTCACTGTCGCCTACAACTAGGCAACAAGGGGTTTTAAATTGTTGGCCGGCGAGGTTGGTATCAACAGGCGGTGACAAGCATGAGAACCAGCGCCGGGCGTGTCATGGCTGAAGCTGTGACTACGATGGCCGCCGTCCTTGTCCTTGGCTTGTCAGCCATCCCGCCTGCGCTAGCTACAACAGCCATGGCCAGCGCGACAGTCATAGAAGGTGTCAACGTGACGACCTCGCTAGGAAGCTTGGCGGTAACTGTCAGCAGATTCGGCGGTTGGGTGACGGTGGCAACGCCGTCATCCCAGCCACGATCCCTCGCCTCAAACTCATCAACGCCAGGCGGTGGCAGCAGTAGCACGGCAGCCGCTTCACTGACTTTCGACGGCAGTTCCCTGACGTCCGAAAGCGTCAGCCAGCTGGCTACGGATGGCACTGTGCAAGGCGATACCGTGAGCACGCTGTCATTGCAGAGACCTGCGGCTGGCAGTGCCAAGGGCAACAGCGTAAACATCATGGTGGCTTTTAATTGACCAGCGTTCTCGTGCCGCCAGTCAAGCGAGAGACGGCTATGCCTGGCGCCTTTTTTCTGCTTTGCTCCGGACCTGCGCTGCTGCGCTGGCTGGCGGCGGCGGCCTGTGTGGCGAGCATCACCCCGGCGCAGGCGCAAGGCATTGCCAGTACCACTGGCCTGGCCTTCGGTTCGTTCGTGGCCGGCACCGGCGGCACCATCGTCGTGACTAGCAACGGCGGGCGCAGCAAGACGGGGGGCGTGATGCTGTTGCCGCAAGGCGGCAGCGCCGCGGCGCAGTTCACCGTCAGCGGCATCCTCCTTGCCAGCTATGTCATCTCCCTGCCGGCCAACGACACGGTGGTTTTGTCAAACGGCCTAAGCCATACCATGACCATCAAAAGTTTTGTCAGCCTTCCCAGCCCCACCGGCACCCTGTCACTTGTCGGCACGCAGCGCCTGAGCGTGGGAGCCACGCTGACGGTGGGCAATGCCCAGCCGCCCGGTAACTACACCGGCACCTTTCCCGTCACCGCCAACTACAACTGAGGGCCGCTGCAAACCAGACGGCGCTTTCCCAAGCTTTAAAAACCCCAGGATCTTCATGCTGCATTTCTTGCCTTTCTACTTGCTGCCGGGCCGCAGCGCACAGGCTGCGCTGGCGCTGTGCCTGGCCGCGCCGCTGGCGCTGGCCGACCTGGCGCTGTTTCCGACCCGCGTCGTGCTGGAAAACAACCAGCGCGCCGCACAGGTGGAACTGATGAACAACGGCACCGCGCCCGAGACCTACCGCATCAATTTGGTAAACCGCCGCATGGGCGAGAGCGGCGAGTTCATTGCCATTGAGACGCCTGAGCCGGGCGAGCTGTTTGCCGACCCGCTGCTGCGCTTTTCGCCGCGCCAGGTCACGGTGCAGCCCGGCAGCTCGCAGACGGTGCGAATTTTGCTGCGCAAGCCGGCTGACCTGGCGCCCGGCGAATACCGCTCGCACCTGCAATTCGACCGGGTCGCCGAGGCTGTCGGGGACAACAGCGTCGAGCAAGCCGGCAAATCCGGCGACAAGGCGATTGGCGTGCTCATCACGGCGCTGGTCGGCGCCTCAATTCCGGTCATCGTGCGCCATGGCGATACGCAAGCCAGTGCCGCGCTGTCCGATTTGGCGTTAACGCCTGCCACGGGGGCGACTGACCCGGCGCTGAGTTTTCAGATCAACCGCAGCGGTAACCGTTCGGTGTATGGCGACCTGACCGTTGCCTTCACGCCCAAAGGCGGCCAACCGGTCGAGCTGGCCAAGGCCGGCGCGCTGGCGGTGTATGCGCCCAACGCCTTTCGCCGAGCGCGTATGCTGCTGCGGGTGCCGCCGGGCACCACACTGGCGGCCGGCACCCTGGACTTGAGCTACCGAGAGCGCGCCGAAGCCGGCGCCAAGATGTTGGCCCTAGCGAGCCTGGCCCTGCCCTGACTTTTTTGCCGGGCGCCTGACGGACGCCGCTGCAGAGCCATGCCGCCAACATTTCCCCCCTTGTTGACGCATTGCCTGGCGGCCGCGCTGTTTCTGGCGCAGTCGGCACCGGCGTGGGCTCAACCAGGGGCGGCACCCTCTCCGTTCGCCAAGCCAGGGGCGGCATTGTCAAGCCGTGACATCGAGGCCCACCTGCTGGTTCTGGATGTGCGGCTCGACAGCTTCATCCTGTCCGACGGCTTAAGTGGCTATCAGGACGGCGCCCGGATTTTGCTGCCGTTGGGCGAACTGGCCCGCCTGTTGACGCTGGCGATCACGGTGCAGCCCGCAGCGGGCAGCGCCAGCGGCTACGTGCTGCGTGAAGACCGCACGTTCGGGCTGAATGTGGCGCAATCGCTGGTCAGCCTGGCCGGCCAGGAGGGGAAATTCGAGGCGCAGGGCGCCCGCGTCATTGGCGATGACGTCTATGTGAGCAGCGAACTGCTGTCGCGCTGGCTGCCGATTGACTTCGATATCACCCTGTCAGCCATGCAACTGCAGGTCAAGCCGCGAGAAAAACTGCCGCTGCAAGAGCGGCTAGAGCGCGAACGCGCGGCCAAGCAGCTGGGTGGCGCCCGGCCCGAGCCGCTGGCCGACCCCGGCTATCCGCGCGCACTGGCGCCTTACCAGTGGATTGACCGACCTTTTATTGACCAGACGTTTGGCGCCGATGCGCGGGCCGCGCCTGGTTCGCGCCAGTTCAATGCGGCCTACACGGCCTACCTGACCGCCGATATGCTGGGCATGGAAGGGGCGGCCTACATCAGCGGCAGCCGCGGCAAGCCATCGCCCGACTGGCGCATGACGCTGAGCCGCAACGACCCGGATGCGGGTTTGCTGGGGCCGCTGCGGGCGCGCTCCTTTGCGTTGGGGAATATTTTGGTGCCCAGCGTGGCCAACGTGATGCTCACCAGTAGCACGGGCCGGGGCGCGGCCATCAGCAACCGGCCGCTGGACCAGCCAACCAGCTTTGACCGTCAGAGTCTGCGCGGCGATTTGCCGCCGGGCTGGGATGTGACGCTGTACTACAACGACGCCTTGCTGGGCTTTCAGGCTTCGCGCGCTGACGGGCTGTATGCGTTTGACGATTTGCCGCTGTCGTTTGGCCGCAACGAATTCTTGCTGTTGTTCAACGGGCCGCTGGGCCAGATGCGCACCGAGCGCAAAAGCTTTTTGCTCGACCAGTCGATTCTCAAACCCGGCGAAATCCTCTACGCCCTGACGGGCCACCGCGCGGACAACGGCGACATGCGCAGCGTGGCCCGGCTTGACATGGGACTGAGCAAAGCGCTGGCCGGCAGTGCCGGGCTGATTTACATGCCCCGCCCGGCAGCCGGTCAGAGCGGCGCCAAGGGACGCGGCTATGCCCAGCTGGGGCTGCGGGCCTACTCGGAGTGGGCCATCCTGACATCGGAGCTGACCTTCGCTCAAGAGGGCGGCATGCTCGCCGAGCTAGGCTTGAAAACCCGGCTTGGGAGCTATGCGGTGGATTTCCTGCACATCCAGGTGCATGGCGACTTTGGCAGCGATGTGTTCAGCGCCAGTGGCGACCCCATCAAGATGCGCGACAAGCTGCGCCTGATTGGCACGCTGGCGCTGACCGGCCTGCCCCGCATGCCCGTGGCTGTCGAGGCCCAGCGCGAGATGCTGAAATCGGGTGCGACCAACGAGGCGGTTTCTGGCCGCATGTCGGTAATGCTGGCAGGTACCTCGATGACGCACGGGCTGACCTGGCTGCGTGCAGGCGGCGCGGCGACAAGCTACGGCAACCTGCAATTGAGCCGACGCATGGCCGCTATGGGCTTGAACGGGCAACTCGCTTACTTGATCAAGCCCGAGGCACGCTTGGATTCGCTGGCGTTGACGGCTGACCGCAACTTGGCCAGCGGCTACCGGGTGAATGCGGGTTTTCTGCGCACCTTTTCCGCCGGCACGACCCTGCTGGCCGGCGGGTTGAGCAAAAATTTTGGCCGCTTTGCGCTGGCAGTGAGCACCAGCTATTCAAACCGTCGCGAACTGGCCCTGGGCCTGCAACTCTTCATGGCGCTGGGCCGCGAACCGCGCACCGGCCAGTGGTTTTCTGATGCAATACCCATGGCTGGCATGGGCGCGGTGTCGGCACGCGCCTTTGTGGACAGCAACCTCAATGGCAAGCGCGAACCGGACGAGGAACTTGTGCCCAATGCCGGCTTCATCATCAATAGCGGCGGCCGCCACCCGACGCTTTCCGCCGAAGACGGCACGGCCTTCATGGGCCGTCTGACTCCAGGACAATACGTAGACATTGCGCTGGATGCATCTACGCTCGAAGACCCGCTATGGAAGTCCGCAACTGAAGGCGTGCGCGTCCTGCCCCGGCCCGGGCTGGCGCAGATGGTGGAGTTCCCGGTCGTGTCGACCAGCGAGGTGGACGGCACGGTGTACCTGCTGAACCACACCGGCCGGCGCGGCATTGGCGATGCACTGGTGGATCTGGTGAACAGCCAGGGCGCCGTGGTGGCAAGCACGACCAGTTCGTCGGACGGTTTTTATTTGTTGCGCCAAGTCATGCCGGGCCGCTACACGCTGCGTATTTCACCCCTGCAAGCGGCCAAACTGGCGCTGTCTCCCACCCTGGAGCGGTCCATCACGGTAATGCCGGAAGGCGACTTCATCAGCGGACAGGACCTGGAAATGAAGCTGGCCCCTCCTTGAGGGAGCGGCGTCTCATGGCGGCGCGGCCTCACCAGGCCTGAACAGCGTGTGCTGCGCCAGCTTGCCGCCCACAAAGGTGCAGGTGACGTGCGAATGCGTGCCATCCGTCCAGCGGAACAGCTCGGGCTGCACGTCTTTGGCCGACTGGAGCTTTCCCAGCGCGCGCGTCATGGCGATCACATGCATCAGCGTCATCCCGGGTTTCAGCTTGGCGTTGAGCATGACGGCGCTGTCCACATAGCCAATGGGCCGGTTGGCCGCGCGCTTGAGGACCGTCATCATGCGGGTGAAATGCAGCAGCATCCACATCACCAGCCCGGTGGCCACGGCCGCCACCCCGATCCAGCCGTATTGGCGGTAAGCCAGCGCTACGGCGGCAATGCCGGCCACGGGAATAAAGATTTTCTGGAAGTTCATGGCCTCATTTTCGCAGCCCCGGCCACCCGCAGGGCTGCGGAAAATGCGTAGCCGCCGTGCATAGGCGGGCCGGGCGCCCCGGGTCAACCGTAAAAACAGTAAAGTGGGCCGTCCCACAACCCATCTACGCCATGACAACTCCCGTTCTTCTTTTATTGCCCGGCCTGTTGTGCGACGAAACCAACTGGGCCAGCCAGCGCGCCGACCTGGCGGGGCTGGCCGACTGCCGCGTGCCGGTCTACCGGGATCTGGTCAGCCTGGGCGCCATGGCCGACCAGGTGCTGGCCGCGGCGCCGCCCGGCCCCTTCGCCCTGGCCGGCCATTCGATGGGCGGCCGCGTGGCGCTGGAAGTGCTGCGGCGCGCGCCCGAACGGGTCGAGCGACTGGCTCTGCTCGACACCGGTTGCCAGCCCCTGGCGGCGGGCGAGGCCGGTGAAAAAGAACGCGCCGGCCGCCACGAGTTGCTGGCGCTGGCCCGCAGCGACGGCATGCGGGCCATGGGCGCGCAATGGGCGCGCGGCATGGTGCATCCGTCCCGCGTCGGCACGCCGGTGTTCGAGGCGATCCTGGACATGATCGAGCGCAACACGGCGGAGCAGTTCGCGTCGCAGATCAACGCCCTGCTGACCCGGCCCGACGCCAGTACGCTGCTGCCCGGCATTCGCTGCCCGACGCTGCTGCTGTGCGGCAGCGACGACCTGTGGAGTCCGCCGGCCCGGCACGAGGAAATGCAGCGCGCCATCACCGGCGCGCGCCTGGAGATCATCGAGCAATCGGGCCACATGGTGACGCTGGAGCAGCCGCAGGCGGTGTCCGGCGCGCTGGCGGCATGGCTGGCCATGCCGCATGGATGAGCTGAAGGCGCTGCAGTCCTTGGGCCTGGCGCTGCCCAGCCCGGCCTATATCATGGGCGCCGGCCTTTTCGGCCTGATCGGCTACGCGGCGTACCGGCGCGGCCGCAATACCTCGGCCCCGGCGCTGACCTGGACCGGGGTGGCGCTGATGGCCTACCCGTATGCGGTGCCGCAGACCTGGCTGCTGTGGCTCGTTGGCGCGGTGCTGTGCGCCTGGCTGTATGCGCGCTGGAATTGAGCCGGGCCGATGGCGCGCCATGGCGAGGCGCCTGCCTAGAAGGATTTCAAGCCTTTAGTCCCCGTAAAACCTGGGCAGCCAGCTATTTATTCACAGCAAAGTCAGAAATCGGCAAAAACCGGGCGCTTGACGAAACCGGTCGCCAGCGCATGCGCCCAGTCTTCGCGGCCCCGCCGGGCGGCAAGGGCTGCCTGCGCCAGGTGGTCATAGGGCACGGCGCGCAGATCGACCTGCCAGCCTTGCGCGGTTTTCTCCAGCAGCGCATACCTGGCCTGCGGCGAGCCGGTTTCGATGACATGCGGCCAAGGATGAACGTCGTCATACGCCGGCAGGCCGACGCTGCCGGGGTTGACGACCAGCGTGCCGCCGCAGGCTACCCGCCGCGGGACATGGGTGTGGCCGCACAGCACCACCGGATGCGTGGCCTGGCCCAGCCGGGCAGCCACCTCGGCCGGCGTGGCGGCGCGCACGCCGGCACTTCCGCCCTGCCCACAACCCGGCACCACGGTCTCCAGCCAATAATGCAGGTCGCTGGCCGGCGTGCCGTGGCACAGCAGCACCTCGTCGTTCAGCGCGCGGGAGGCTGGCAGGCTGCGCAGCCAGGCCCAGTGCGCGGGCAGCAGCTGGCTGGCCGCATAGCCGTCGCTGGTGGCGCTGCCGGCGGCGCCGCCCGGCTGGTCGAACAAAGCCAGCAACTGGCGCTCGTGGTTGCCGCGAATCGAGACGAATCCCTGCGCCATCAGCAAATCGGCCGTCTCCGCCGGCTGGAGCGGGCCGCTCAGGAGGTCGCCCAGGTTGACGGTCTGGTCCACCGACTGCCGGGCAATGTCGGCCAGCACCGCCTGCAGCGCAAGGAGGTTGCCGTGGATGTCCGAAATGACGGCGAGTTTCATGGTGTTTCCCCAGATGCCGTGAAAGCGGGTTTATTGCAGGCTGCGCACCAGGTCCAGCGCTTCCTCGATCCGCTCGACCGGGTGAATCGTCAGCCCTTCGATGGGCTTTTTCGGCGCATTCGCCTTGGGCACCACCGCCACGCTGAAGCCCAGCTTGGCCGCCTCGCGCAGCCGCTCCTGGCCGCGCGGCGCCGGCCGCACTTCTCCGGCCAGACCAACCTCGCCAAACGCCAAAAAGCCCTTGGGCAGCGCCTTGCCGCGCAGGCTCGACGCAATCGCCAGCATCACCGCCAGGTCGGCCGCCGGCTCGCTGATGCGCACACCGCCCACCGCGTTGACAAACACGTCCTGGTCCATGCAGGCCACGCCGGCATGGCGGTGCAGCACCGCCAGCAGCATGGCCAGCCGGTCGCGGTCCAGCCCCACGCTCAGGCGGCGCGGGTTCGGCCCGCCGTCATCGACCAGCGCTTGGATCTCGACCAGCAGCGGCCGCGTGCCCTCCAGCGTGACCATCACGCAGCTGCCGGGCACCGGCTCGCTGTGCTGGCTCAGGAACATGGCGCTCGGGTTGGTCACGCCCTT
>JAQGMZ010000134.1 GCA_028292045.1 Polaromonas sp.
AAGCCACAGCAGCGAGCGCTTGGCATCGACCGCATTGGCCCGGGCCGAGGCCCTGCTCTGCCCGCGCGTGGCCGGCGGACGCCTCGGCCAGAACGAGCTGGCCATACCGGCGGTGCGCGCCCCGGACGCCAGCCTGGTGTATTTCTGCCAGGCCCCGCAGGACGGTCGCTATGCGTTTGAGGCGGACTTCGTGATCGAGCCGGCCACCGCGCAGGCCGGGCCGCTGGGCCAGGGCGCGCGCCTGGACCACCTGGTGCAGGCGGTTCCGGCCGGCCAGGTCGAACCCTGGGTGCTGTTTCACCGCGCGGTGCTGGGCCTGGTGCCCGAACGCAACGTGGTGATGCACGACCCCTACGGCATCATCAAGAGCCGCGAGATCGAGTCCAAAGACCGGGCGGTGCGCGCCTCGATCGTGGTGTCCGAACGCGACAACACCTCGGTGTCTAGGGCGGTGTCGAGTTTCCACGGCGCGGGCGTGCAGCAAATCGCCATCGGGGTGGACGACCTGCTGGCCACGGCCCGGCAGCTGGTGGCGCAGGGCGCGCCGCTGCTGCCCATTCCCGGCAATTACTACGACGACCTGCAGGCGCGCTACGACCTCGATGCGGAGTTTTTGGCCGCCCTGCGCGAGCTGGGCGTCCTGTACGACCGCGAACCCGATGGCGGCGAGCTGCTGCAGCTCTACCTCACGCCGTTCGACGACCGCTTTCATTTCGAACTGCTCGAGCGGCGAGGCGGCTACGCCGGCTACGGCGCGCCCAACTCGCCATTTCGCCTGGCCGCCATGGAGCAGTGGCGCCAGGCGCGCGGCGAACCGGCGGGCCGGTCCTGAAACCCTAGCCGCCTCCAGCCAACAAGACCACAACGCCCCAGCGGCGCACATCTTCAGAAAAACCATGATCAACGGCCACACCGAACTCATCGCCCACATCGGCTTTCCCACCCATGCCTTCAAGGCGCCGATGATCTACAACCCGTATTTCGACCACATCGGCGTCAACGCCCGGGTGATGCCCATGGGCTGCCAGAGCGCCGACTACCCGGCCTTCCTGCGGGCCGTGTTCACCCTGGCCAACATCCGGGGCGCGCTGATCACCATGCCGCACAAGGTCACCACGCTCGGCCTGCTGGACCGCGTCACCCCGACCGTGGAAGTGGCCGGCTCGTGCAATGCGGTGCGGCGCGGCGCCGACGGTTTGCTGGAAGGCGACATGTTCGACGGCGAAGGCTTTGTGCGCGGCGTGCAGCGCAAGGGCCTGAAGCTGGCCGGCGCGCGGGTGCTGGTGGTGGGCTGCGGCGGCGTCGGGTCGGCGATTGCCGCCTCGCTGGCCGCCGCCGGCATTGGCGCGATCAGCCTGTTCGACAGGCACACCGCCGCCTGCGAAGGCCTGGCCGGGCGGCTCAAAAAACACTACCCGCTGCTCGACGTGCGCACCGGCTCCAACGACCCGGCGGGCCACGGCCTGGTGGTCAACGCCACGCCGATGGGCATGAACGAGGGCGACGCGCTGCCGATGGACATTGCGCGCATTGCGCCGGACACGTTTGTCGGCGAGGTGGTCATGCGCACCGAGATGACCGCGTTCCTCACGGCCGCCCAGGCGCGCGGCTGCCCGGTGCAGGTCGGCTCGGACATGCTGTTCGAGCAGATTCCGGCCTACCTGGAGTTTTTTGGCTATCCGGCCACGACGCCGGACGTGCTGCGCTCGCTGGCCCAACTCAGTTACTGACCGGGCGCCGGCGCCATGCGCGGCCTGCGGCGCAGTAGCGCTGGCGGGCCGGTCTGCGCTACGATGTGGCTGCCCGGTTTCCCCTCGGGCGGCAGGCGGCCGGCGGCCTGCTGCGCCTGGCGTCGCCAGCGGTTTCATCCATTGAACAGGACCCCCATGACCGACCCGATCCAACTGCCTAAGACGCCGGCTCCAGACCGCGAAGCGATCGCGCCCGCGCCCAATCCCCTGGGGCTGGACGGCATCGAATTCATCGAGTACGCCACGTCCAAGCCGCAGGCGCTGGGCCAGGTGCTGGAAACCATGGGCTTTCGCCCGATTGCGCGGCACCGCTCGCGCGAGGTGATGCTGTACCGCCAGGGCGGCATGAACGTGATCGTCAATGCCCACATTGCGGCCTTGCCCCACAGCATTGCCCCCACCGACCGGCCGGTGCTGGCCGCCGTCGCCCTGCGCGTCCGGGACGCCGCGGCCGCCTACGCCCATGCGCTGGACAAGGGCGCCTGGGCCGTGCCCACGCGGGTCGAGGTGATGGAGCTGAACATACCCGCCATCCACGGCGTGGGCGCCAGCCGGCTGTACTTTGTCGACCGGCATGACAAGTTTTCCATCTACGACGTGGACTTCGTGCCCATTCCCGGCGCCGAACAGCACCCGCCTGCCGTTGGCGGGCTGCATTTTTTTGGCCTGGTGCAGTACATCGGCAACGACCGCAGCGACGACTGGTGCGAGTTCTACCGCGAACTGCTGGGCTTTGCCGAACTGCCCGCCGGCCAGCGTTTCGGCATCTTGCCCAAGGGCCGCATCCTGCAAAGCCCATGCCCGCCGGCGTCGCGCTTTTACCTGCAGCTGATCGAGCCCGATGCCAGCGTGCTCGAGGTCAAGGGCGAGGAGCGCCTGCAGCGCATCGGGCTGGGCTGCCCGGACGTGCTGGCCGCCGTGGCCGCGCTGGGCGCGCGCGGCGTGGAGTTCATCGAGTCCCGGGGCGTGCACAGCGAAGGGCGCGGCGCGCTGAGCCGCACGTCCCTGGGCAGCGTAAGCTTCGAGCTGGTGCACGACCCGCGCTGAACCGGCGGGCATCACGACAAAAAGGCAAGCATGAACCCCTCGGCCATGAACCACTACAGCGGCAACCTCGGCGACTTCGGCATGGACACGATTTCGCTGGCCGGCCCGCTGGAAGCCAAGCTCCAGGCGGTGCGCGCGGCCGGCTTTGGCCAGATCATGCTTGCGGCCCGGGACCTGGTCGGCCACCCCGGCGGCTGGCAGGCGGCCGTGGCGGCCGTGAAGCAGAGCGGCCTGCGGGTCACCGGTTTCCAGGTGCTGCGCGATTTCGAGGGCCTGTCCGGCCACCTGCACGACTACAAGATCGACATCGCCAAGTCCATGCTAGAGATGTGCCATGCGCTGGGCTGCCGCCTGCTGCTGGTGTGTTCGTCCACCTCGGTGCACGCCAGCGGCGACACCGCCGCGCTGGCCAAAGACCTGCGCAAGCTGGCGATGCTGGCGATTTCGCTGGACATCAGGATTGCCTACGAAGCGCTGTCGTGGGGCCGCACCGTCAACGAATTCACCCAGGCCTGGGAGCTGGTGTGCGAAGCCGACATGCCCAACCTGGGGCTGGGCCTGGACTCGTTCCACCTGTTTGCCGCCAACACGCCGCTGGACGACCTGGAAATGCTGGAGCCGCACAAGATCTTTCTGGTGCAGCTGGCCGACTTCATGTGGGCCGAGCTGGCTTCGGTCCAGGAGCGCATGGACACGGCGCGCCATTTCCGGGTGTTTCCCGGCGAAGGTGTGCACAGCCAGGCGCTGGCCACCCTGGTGGGCCGGCTGCATGCGCTGGGCTACCGGGGCGACTACAGCTTCGAGGTCTTCAACGACGACTACCGCCAGATGCCGCTGGACGCCGTGGCCCAGCGCGCCTGGCGGTCGGCCCAGTGGCTGGGCGAGGACGTGCTGCGCCGCTCGGTGCCGCTGCCCAACCAGATGCGCCTGCGGCGCTGAGGGCGCTACCCCCCGGCCCCTTCCCAAAAGGGTGATGGTGAAAAACAGTTAAGCCAGGGTCGCTGGCGGCATAAACACGCCAGACGCCAGGCCGCCACCGCGACAAAAGCTTATTGTCGCGCTTGCTGCATCGCCGGCCGCCGAACACAATGCGACACCTATTTAGAGGAGTATTGATTGGACCTGGCATACCCGCGACCCCAGCTGCAGCGCGCGCAGTGGACGACCTTGAACGGCACCTGGCGATTTTGTTACGACGATGACCGCGCGCTGACAACACCCGGCGACATCCAGGACTGGCCCCTGCAGATCCGGGTTCCTTTTCCACCCGAATCGCAGGCCAGCGGCATCGGCGACACCGGCTTTCACAAAGCCTGCTGGTACCAGCGCGAGTTCGACTGCGACCCGGGCGACGACCGCGTGATCCTGCGCTTCGGCGCGGTCGACTATTCGGCGAAGGTCTGGGTCAACGGCCAGCTGGCCATGACGCATGAGGGCGGCTACACGCCTTTCTGGGCCGACATCACGCACCTGCTCAATGAAACCGGACCGCAGACCGTGACGCTGCGCGCCGAGGACGATCCGGCCGACCTGACCAAGCCGCGCGGCAAGCAGGACTGGCAGCTGGAGCCGCACGCCATCTGGTACCCGCGCACCAGCGGCATCTGGCAGACGGTGTGGTTTGAAAGAGTCGGCCGCACCTACATCGACAAGCTGCGCTGGACGCCGAAGGTCGAGGGCTATTCGATCGGCTTTTACACCCGCATCAGCGGCGACCCGCTGGACAACCTGCTGGTCGAGGTCACGCTGCGCCTGGGCGAACGCCTGCTGGCCTGCGACCGCTACCAGGTCATGGACGGCGAGGTGGACCGCTCCATCGCGCTGTCGGACCCGGGCATTGACGACTTTCGCAACGAACTGCTGTGGAGCCCGGAACGGCCGACGCTGCTGGAAGCCACGGTGCGGCTGCTGCGCGGCGGCGTCGTGCTGGATGAATTCAGCTCCTACACCGCCTTGCGCTCGGTGGACATCATGCGCGATCGCTTCATGCTCAACGGCCGGCCCTACCTGCTGCGCCTGGTGCTGGACCAGGGCTACTGGCCCGAATCGCTGATGGCCGCGCCCAGCGACGCAGCCCTGCGGCGCGATGTGGAACTGGCCAAGGCGATGGGCTTCAACGGCGTGCGCAAGCACCAGAAGATCGAGGACCCCCGCTACCTCTACTGGGCCGACCGGCTGGGCCTGCTGGTGTGGGAGGAAATGCCGTCGGCCTACCGTTTCACCCGAACGGCCATCAAGCGCACGGTGCGCGAGTGGGGCGACGTGATCGAACGCGACTACAGCCACCCGTGCGTGATTGTCTGGGTGCCGTTCAATGAATCCTGGGGCGTGCCCGAGCTGACCTCGCAAGGCACGCAGCGCCATGCGGTCCAGGCGCTGTACCACCTGACCAAGACGCTGGACGCAACACGCCCGGTGATCGGCAACGACGGCTGGGAATCGGGCGCCACCGACATCATCGGCATCCACGACTACGACAACAACATCGACCACCTGCGCCAGCGCTACGGCGCCGAGATCGTGCCGGCCGAGCTGTTCGACCGGCGCCGCCCGGGCGGGCGCGTGCTGACGCTGGACGGTTTTCCGCACCGCGGCCAGCCGGTCATGCTGACCGAGTTCGGCGGCATCGCCTTCCAGACCCGGGCCGAACCGGGCGTGAAATCGATCTGGGGCTACAGCAACGCCAAGACGCAGGAAGAATTTGCCCAGCAGTATGAAAAACTGCTGCACACGGTGATTCACACGGCGCTGTTCAGCGGCTTTTGCTACACCCAGTTCGCCGACACGTTCCAGGAAGCCAATGGCCTGCTGAACGCCGACCGCACCCCGAAAATACCGCTTGAGCGGCTGGCAGCGGCCAGCAATGTGGCGCGCTCCTGGATCCCGGGGGGCGTCTGATGCACCGGCTGGAACTGACCAAGCCCGACGGGCGCCGCCTGACGCTGTATTCGCGCCGGCCGATCGACCCGGCGCTGACGGCGCCCAGCCCGTTCGCCGAGCCGCTCAATGCTAGACCTCACCTGCGCTGGCACCCGCTGCGCGGCGAATGGGTGACCTACGCCGCCTACCGGCAGGGCCGCACGTTTTTGCCGCCGCCCGAGTACAACCCCCTGGCCGTGACCCGGGATGCGGCGCACCCGACCGAAGTGCCCGCCGGCGACTGGGACGTGGCGGTGTTCGACAACCGCTTTCCATCGCTGGCCGACAAGCATGAAGGCGCCGCGCCGCCGCCCGGGATGATCGTGCCGACGGCGCCGGCGCACGGGCATTGCGAGGTGGTGGTGTTCACCCAGGACCCGACCTCCTCGCTGGGCGCGCTGGCGCTCGGCCATATCGAGCTGCTGCTGCAGGTCTGGGGCGAGCGCACCGCGCAGGTCGGCGCGCGTCCGGGCATCGGCTACGTGCTGCCGTTCGAGAACCGGGGCGCCGAGGTCGGCGTGACGCTGCACCACCCGCACGGCCAGATCTATGCGTACCCGCTGGTGCCGCCGGTGCCCGCGCGCATGCAGACGGTGGCCAGCGAGCACCTGCGCAGCCACGGCCGGGGCGTGCTGGAAGTGCTGATTGAAAACGAGCGCCGCGACGGCCGGCGCATGCTGTACGAAGGCCCGCATGCCGTGGCCTTCGTGCCGGTGTGCGCCCGCTACCCGTACGAGGTCTGGATTGCGCCGATTGCGCCGGTCGAGGGGTTTGCGCAGCTGGACGACGCCCAGCGCGCCGACCTGGCCAGGGCGCTCAAAACCGTGCTGCTGAAGTACGACGGCCTGTGGGAAAGGCCGCTGCCCTACCTGATGGCCTGGTATCAGGCGCCGACCGACGGCCTGCCGCACCCCGAGTCGCACCTGCATGCGCAGCTGTACCCGCCCTTTCGCACCCGCGACCGGCTGAAGTACCTGGCGGGCACCGAAATCGGCGCCGGATTTTTCGCCATGGATGCCTTGCCGGAAGAAAAGGCGCTGGAGTTGCAGCAAGTCGAGGTCCATTTGCCATGAGCCGTTTTGAAGACATTTACGGCCACGCGCCCGAGGCCGAGGCCAGCGCGCCGGGCCGCGTCAACCTGCTGGGCGAGCACACCGACTACAACGGCGGCTTTGTGCTGCCCATCGCCATTGCGCAGCAAACGCGGGTGGCGATGCGGCGCAACGGCCAGGCGCAGTTTTCCCTGCACGCGGCTGAACTCGGCCAGAGCGTGCGGTTCACGCTGGCGCAGCCGCCCGCCGAACATTTCGCCAGCTATGTCTTCGGCTGCCTGGCGCTGGCCCGCGAGCACGGCGCGCAGATACCCCCTCTGGACATCCATGTGGCGTCCGAGGTGCCCATCGGCGTCGGCCTGTCGTCCAGCGCCGCGCTGGAAGTGTCCACGCTGCGCTGCCTGCGTGAACTCCTGGGCTTGCCACTGGACGACGTGCTGATCGCCCAGCTGGCCCAGCGCGCCGAGATCGAGTACGCCGGCGTGCGTTGCGGCATCATGGACCAGATGGCGTCGAGCCTGGCCGACACCTCCAGGGCCCTGCTGCTGGACACGCGCAGCCTTGAACGGCGCTTTGTTTCCTTGGCGCCGGGCAGCGCCGTGCTGGTGCTCGATTCGGGCATTGCGCGTTCTCTGGCCGCCAGCGGCTACAACCAGCGCCGCGCCGAGTGCGAGCAGGCGGCAGCGCTGCTGGGGGTGGCGTCGCTGCGCGACGTTGCCGAGGTGGCGCAACTGGGCGCATTGCCTGAGCTTTTACGACGCCGGGCGCGCCATGTGGTGACGGAAAACGCGCGGGTGCTGCAAGCCGTCGACTGCACCACGGCCGCCGCTTTTGGCGCACTGATGAATGCTTCGCATGCCAGCCTGCGGGACGACTATGAAGTCTCCACCGCCGGGCTGGACACGCTGGTGGCGCTGCTGCAGGCGCAGCCCGGCGTGTTCGGCGCCCGACTCACCGGTGCCGGTTTTGGCGGCGCCTGCGTGGCGCTGTGCGAAGCGGACGCGCTGGCCAGCGTGGCGCAGGCCGTGCTGGCCGCTTACCGGCTCACAGGCGGCGCGGGGCGGCAACTGGTGCCGGCTGAAGCCTGACGGCGCATTCCTTTCCAGCACTAAAGGCTGGCCAGGCGCCGCTGGCTTACAGTGTTGCCATGTTGATGACGCCTTGCGCCCGCCTTTTCCTGGTCTTGCCGCTGCTGGCCGCCGCCCTTGCCCTGGGCAACGGCGCATCGGCGCAGCCCCTGCCGCCCCGCGTCCAGCCCGACGGCCCGCCCTGGGACAGCGGCGCGGGTTTCGACTTTGACCTGGGCAAGAAAAATTTGAAGAAAACCCGCCAATCGGTCAGCGGCATGGCGTGCAACCTCGACGCCCGCCAGCGGCGCATCTGCCTGATTGCTTTTGACGAAGGCGCCCAGGCGCGCTATGCCTACATCGGCGACAAGACCCTGGCAGCCGATGCTGAAGCCGTCGTTTTGCGAAATACCGAAGAAGAACTCGATGCCGAAGGCGCGGCGACGGACGGCCAGTATTTCTACATCGCCGGCTCGCATTCCGCCAAGCGCAACGACTGCGCCAGCAACCCCGGCAGCCGCCATGTGCTTCGCTTCAGGGTGGACCCGGCCACGGGCCGCGCCGCCCGGTCCGCGGACGGCAGCGGCACGTTGGCGGGCTATGGCGACACCGGCAGGCTGTGGGCCCTCATGCAGGCGCAGCCCGGCCTGGCCGCCTATGTTGGCGAGCGCAAATGTCTGGGCGCCGGGCCGCCCGGCAAAGCGCCCCAGCTGGCCGGCCGGCAGGGCGTGAACATCGAAGGGCTGGCGGTGCAGGGCGGGCGGCTGTATTTTGGCTTTCGCGGCCCGTCCTTGAACGGTGTGGCGCAGGTGCTGGCCGTCGATGCCGATGCGCTGTTCGACGCCCAGGCCACGCGCGGCCCGCAGGCGACGCTGGCCCGCCTGGCGTTGGGCCCGAACCGGGGAATCCGCGACATGGTCGCGGCCAAGAGCGGTTTTTTGCTGCTGGCCGGTCCCGACGACAGCCCCGCCAGCCAGGGCGCGGGCTGGGTGGTGGCCTGGTGGGACGGCCAGAGCGCCGAAGGCCGCGTGGTGCAGCCCAAGGTCTTGGCCGCACTGGACCTGGGCGGCGCCAAGCTTCGCAAATGCGACCAGGAAATCAAGCCCGAGGCCATGACGGTGCTGGAGGAAACCCCGGCCGCCTACAGGCTGCTGGTGCTGTCGGACGGCCTGTGCGACGGCGGGCCGCTGGCCTTTACGGTGGCGCGCTGAACGAGCTGGCCGTTACAGAGCTTGATGGCTCTTGAAATCATGGCTGTCCATGCATGTGAATAGTGCGTGAAAAGCATATTTTGATGCTGTTTTCAACGCCCAGCGAGCCCGCATTATTTTGACTCCTTGCCCCAATGGGGGAGGGAATCCAACGGATGCAGCGCCTTGACGCTTCAAGCCAGCAACGCGGCGCTGACCATGGTGTCATCGAGCGTGGCAAACGCCATGTTGTGCCGCCCGGTGAGCGGGCCGCCGCCTGGCACCACCCGGCCGTCCGCGTCCTGGCCCAGCGCCTTGAACTTCCACACCGCGCCTATCAGCTTGAGGTTGCCCACGCAGTGGCCCTGGCTGTCGAGCACGCGAACTACCTGGTCGTTGATGCGGTGCAAGGTCAGCGGGGTCAAGGCGGTGGGTCTTGTGAAAGTGTTGTTCATGGGCTGGGAGGAGAGTTTAAAGCCGGTCTGGTATTGGTTTTTGCTTTGCGCCTTCGGTTTGGCGGGTGCTGTTTTTTGTGTGCGGGTGGAGCGCCTCCCCGGCTGGGCAGGCGCTCCAAACTTAAGCCAAAGCAGAACAACCCAAGCCGAAGGCAGCAAACAAAATCCAAACACCAAAACCCCGCAGCAAAAGCGTAATCCGCCAATCAGCATCAACAGGCTGCAGCCGTTCCACGCACGCGCCCGTGAAAATACAGGCCAGTTAACCTTGCGAGTCTTGATAAATCCTTTTTGAAAGGTCGAAAGATGCTGGACCTACTCGTCAACAACGCCGCGCTGCCCGATGGCCGCACCGGCATGTCGGTGGCCGTGCGGGCCGGCCTCATCGTCGAGGTCGCGCCCGGCCTGGATGCCCTGGCGCACGAAGTCATCGATGCGCAGGGCTTTTTGCTGAGCCCGCCGTTTGTCGACGCGCATTTCCACATGGACGCCTGTTTGAGCTACGGCCTGCCGCGCGTCAACGCCAGCGGCACGCTGCTCGAAGGCATTGCCGTGTGGGGCGAACTCAAACCCCTGCTGAAGGCCGACGCCCTCATCGAACGCGCCCTGGCCTATTGCGACTGGGCCGTCGCCAAGGGCCTGCTGGCCATCCGCAGCCATGTGGACACCAGCGACCCCAGCCTGCTGCCGGTCGAGGCAATGCTTGAAGTCAGGCGCCGCGTTGCGCCTTACCTCGACCTGCAGCTGGTCGCCTTTCCGCAGGACGGCGTGCTGCGCGCCAAGGGCGGCCTGGACAACCTGAAACGCGCACTCGATCTGGGCGTGGACGTGGTCGGCGGCATTCCGCATTTCGAGCGCACCATGGCCGACGGCGCGGCCAGCGTGCGGCTGCTGTGCGAACTGGCGGCCGGGCGCGGCCTGCTGGTGGACATGCACTGCGACGAATCCGACGACCCGCTGTCGCGCCACATCGAAACCCTGGCCTTCGAGGCCCAGCGGCTTGGCCTGCAGGGCCGCGTCAACGGCTCGCACTGCACGTCGATGCACAGCATGGACAACTACTACGTGAGCAAGCTGCTGCCCCTGATCGCCGAGAGCGGCGTCAGCGTCATCGCCAACCCGCTCATCAACATCACCTTGCAGGGCCGCCACGACAGCTACCCCAAGCGGCGCGGCATGACCCGCGTGCCCGAGCTGCTGGCCGCCGGCGTCAACGTCGCCTTCGGCCACGACTGCGTGATGGACCCGTGGTACGGCCTGGGCTCGGGCGACATGCTCGACGTCGCGCACATGGGCCTGCACGTGGCGCAGATGACCAGCCAGCCAGGCATGCGCGCCTGCTTCGACGCGGTGACGGTGAATGCGGCAAAGGTGATGCACCTGCAAGGCTACGGCCTGGCGGCGGGCGGCGACGCGAGCTTTGTGCTGCTGCAGGCGCGGGATGCGGTCGAGGCGATCCGGTTAAGGGCGAACCGGCTGAAGGTCTGGCGCAAGGGCGTGCTGGTGGCGGAGACGCCGGAGGTGGTGGCGAAGTTGCTGCTGCCGGAGCGGACTTCGGCCACCGGCTTCATGCTTTCCTGATGATTCCAGCTGCATGTTCCAAGTCAGTTCAAGGGCCACAGGTTGGCCCTGCCTGGATGATCAGCAACCGTACCTTCATCATCCCGCCAACTGTGTGATTGCACCGCGGCTGCCGGCCAGCTCACGCAACCGGAACTTCTGAATCTTGCCCGTCGCAGTTTTCGGGAGTTCTGAAAACACCACGCGACGCGGGCACTTGAAGTGCGCCAGCCGTTCGCGGCAGAACGCAATCACCTCGGCTTCGGTGAGCACCGGCGCATCCGCTTTCAGCTCGACGAAGGCACAGGGCACCTCTCCCCATTTCTCGTCAGGCTGCGCAACGACCGCGGCATTGAGCACGCCGGCAATGCGGTACAGCACCTCCTCCACTTCGACCGACGATATGTTCTCCCCGCCGGAAATGATGATGTCCTTGGAGCGGTCTGTGATCTGCATGTAGCCGTCCGGGTGCACAACGGCCACGTCGCCCGTGTGGAACCAGCCGCCCGCAAAAGCCTTGTCGGTGCCGCTCGGGTTTTTCAGGTAACCCATCATCACCGTGTTGCCGCGCACCAGGATTTCGCCCGTCGAGGTGCCGTCATTCGGCACCGCCTCGAGCGTCTCCGGGTCGGCCACCTGCAGCCGCTCCAAGGCGGCAGCGCGCACGCCCTGGCGCGCCTTCAGGCGCCCTTGCTGGTCAGCGGGCAGTTCGTCCCAGTCGCTTTGCCAGGCGCAACTGACCGGCGTGCCGGAAATTTCGGTGATGCCAAAGACATGGTCCACCTCAAACCCCATCGCACTGACCGCCTCCAGCACCGCCGCGGGCGGAGGGGAGCCGGCCGTCAAGACACGCACGCGGCGCGGCAGCTTTGGGCGCTGCGCCTCGGGTGTACCGGCAATGCCCGCCATCACGATGGGCGCGGCGCAAAAGTGGTCAACGCCGTATTGCGAGATCGCGCTGAACACATGGGCCGGCGTGACCTTGCGCAAACACACATGCGTGCCTGCCGCTGCCGTGATGGCCCAGGTGAAACACCAGCCATTGGCATGGAACATCGGCAGCGTCCACAGATAAACGGGCGCTCGCGGCAGCGCCCAGTCGGTCATCTGCAAGAGACTCATGATGTAGGTCCCCCGGTGGCTGGGCACCACGCCCTTCGGGTCGCCAGTCGTGCCTGAGGTGTAGTTCAGCGCGATCGGTGTCCACTCGTCAGTCGGCCATCGACCGGGGAACGCCGGATCGCCGCTGGCCAAAAACGATTCGTAATCGGTCCTGCCGATGGCCGCACCGGCGGGCGCCTCAAGGTCGTTGATGTCGATCACATGGGGTGGATGGGGAACATCCCGCAACGCCTTGGCGACCAGCGGGGCGAATTCACGGTCGACCAGCAGCAGCTTGCACTCGCCGTGGCGCAAGATAAAAGCAATGGCCTCGGCGTCAAGGCGGCAATTGATGGCATTGAGCACGGCGCCCGACAAAGGCACGCCGAAATGCGCCTCCAGCATGGCGGGGGTGTTGGGCGCGATGATCGACACCGTGTCGCCGGTTTCTATGCCGAGCTGAACAAGCGCGGACGCAAGGCGATGGCAACGCTCGCGTGTTTCAGCCCAGGTTTGCCGAAAATCGCCATGGATGATGGCTGTCCGCTCCGGGTAAACGTCAGCCGTGCGGCCCAGGAAGTTCAGGGGCGTCAGGGGGACATGGTTGGCCGCCGTCTTGTCGAGGCCTTCCGCGTAGGCTTTTGCACTCATTGCTTTGTCTCCTTAATGGCAGTGTTGTGAAAGGTCGTGAAACTGCCCACCGGCTCGCGGTCGGTAATGAGCGAGTTCTCGATGCGGCTGGGGTCCACATAGCCCAGGCTCATGCCGCAGACCAGCATTTGCTGGTCGGCAATACCCAATTGCTCGGCAATGACGCGGTGAAATGGGGTGAACGCCGCCTGGGGGCAGGTGTCAAGCCCCCTCGCCCGCGCAGCGACCATGATGCTTTGCAGGAACATGCCGTAGTCGATCAAGCTGCCCCGACCCATGCTCCGGTCAATGGTGAACATGAGCCCAACCGGAGCGCCAAAGAAGCGGTAATTGCGTCCGTGCTGCTCATGCATGCGCGCCTTGTCGCTTTTCTGAATGCCCAGCAATCCATACAGATCCCAGCCGACTTTGCGCCTGCGGTTGATGTACGGAGAAATCCACGCTTGCGGGTAGTAGTCGTACGGTTCGTCGAGCTCGGCCATCAACGATGGATCGTCATGGATGCGCAGGATCGCATCGCTCAACCTTTCCTTGACAGCACCCATGAGGACATGCACATGCCATGGCTGTGTATTGACCCCAGAGGCGCAATGCCGCGCCACGTCCAGGATCGCCTCCACGGCCGGGCGTGGCACGGGCGTGGGCAAAAACGCGCGCGCGGAGCGGCGCGTGACAAGCGCCCAATCGACAGTGCTTCGCAGCATGTCGGACGGGATGCTGGGCGGTGCGGCAAATCGAAGGCTCATGGTTCGTTTTTCAAAGAAAATTCAGTCAGTGCGGTGCGCAAGTCCCTGCCAAAATGGCATGGAAACCCTGCCTGGGGCCAGTCGAATGAAAATTGTCTGGGAAGTGGGCCGCAATGAATGTTCTTCAAATGACATTCGCGGAAAAAATCAACCATGACATGCTGCTCTGGCCAGCGTTGCTCGTCATGGGTCGGCAAACGTGTTGCAAAGGGATGAGGAAATGAATGTTCGCCAGGCCACACTCTGCAATCCATTGCTCGAATTCCTCGCATCTTCTCCATGGCGCGAAGGGCTGACCGACGAGCAGTTTGACCGTGTCTGTGCCGATGCCGTGACCCGCACGTTCGTGGCTGGCGCGACGATATGCCTTCGCGAATCACCCTCCGAGCACTGGCTGGCGGTGGTCGATGGCCTGGTCAAGGTTGACACGGTGGCGGCCGATGGACGGGCGACGACCTTTGCCGGCGTTCCAGGTGGCGCATGGTTTGGCGAAGGCGCCGTGCTCAAAGGCGAACCGCGCCCCTATGCCGTCGTCGCCATTCGTGACAGCACCATAGCTTTTGTGCCACGGGCAACATTTCTCTGGCTGGTCGACAACAGCCATGCCTTCAGTCGCTGGCTGATCGACCAGCTCAATGCCCGTCTGGCCTACTACGTCGCGCTGGTCGAGGGCCTGCGCCTGGGCGATGTGAACACACGGGTGGCGTACTGCCTGGCTGAGCTCTTCAACCCGCAGCTCTACCCGAACACGCAGTTGCGCATCGAAATTTCCCAGGAAGAAATTGGCCGGCTGACGGGGATGGTGAGGCAGACGGCCTACCGCGCCCTGCACGAATTGGAAAAAGCGGGCCTGATCCGGGTCCAATACGGATCGATCGAGGTCCTGGATCTCGACGGCTTGAAAAAATACGCGCTTGGCGCGCCAACATAAATGACAAATCAAACTGCAACGGCTTGGGCCTATGTTGGCGAGAAATTTTCAAAACACCATGTCTTCAATGAGGACCAGGTTCGTGCCTTTGCCACTGAAGCGGGCGACACCAACCCGCTTCACCATGACGCCGCTGTTGCTGCACGCAGCCGATATGGAAGGCTGATCGTCAGTGGCACGCACACCTCGGCGCTGCTCCTGGGTCTCACCGCGGCCCACTTCTCGAAAAACTTCTCCGTGGTGGGAATGTCATTTTCGGTTGAGTTTCGAAAAGCGGTCTTGGCAAGCGCCGCCGTGCGCATCGAGTGGGAAGTGGTTGCCACGTCCATGAAAGGCGATGCCGCGCAACAAGTGGAACTGCGTGGTGGCTTGTATGACGAAGGTGGCCAGTTGTGCGTCCAGGCCACCGGCTTGGTGAAAGTCAGCGCTGCGACCTGAGTTGTGCCTGCGGCCTGTCGACCAGGTTCCTGACCCGTTGGTAGGGCCGCGCCGCTGACAGCCAAAAACAAAAGCCAATCACTTTTGCTGCTGCCAAGTTGTTGCATGAACTCATCCGTTGCCATAAAAAATTGGCGGCGACGGCAAAACCCAAACAGAAACAAGGCGGCGCTTGAAAATGCGATCAGCGCAGCAGCCCTGCGAAACCTAGGGTTGTGCAAACACATGGCTGAAATTCCGCATTGGCAGAGGCATCGCCTCAACCCGACAAATCCTTGCGGCTTTTCACAGCGCACCGCCAGGCAACGTCCCGTTCCCAATTGAACTACATTGTGAAACCTCGGCCACCCTGGCCGCTGACCTGAAAGTCCCCATGCCCTCTCTGAACATCAATGGCAAAGCCATGACGGTCGATGCCGATTCGACCACACCCATCCTGTGGGTCCTGCGCGACACGCTGGGCATGACGGGCACCAAATTTGGCTGCGGCGCGGCCCTGTGCGGCGCCTGCACCGTGCATGTAGACGGCGTGGCGACGCGTTCCTGCGTCACGCCGATTTCCGTGGCGGCGGGCAAAAAGCTCACCACCATCGAAGGCGTTGCGGCCGACAAAGTGGGCCTGGCCGTGCAAAACGCCTGGGTTGCGCACGATGTGGCGCAGTGCGGCTACTGCCAGAGCGGGCAGGTCATGAGCGCGACGGCCTTGCTCAAGGGCAACAAAAAGCCCAGCGATGCCGACATTGACGCGGCCATGGCGGGCAACATCTGCCGCTGCGGCACCTATGCACGCGTGCGCAGCGCCATCCATGCCGCCGCCGCGACCCTGGCCTAACCTACAAGCGAGCAACCCATCATGCATTTCGACTCCGCATTCAACGGCCTGGCCCATCAACTGCCCAAAGGCCTGCTGGCCCGCATGCAACAGGCGCAAGGCGCTTCCGAGCGCATGGCAACTGATGCGCTGCCACGGCGCGCATTCCTGAAAATGAGCGTGGCTTCGGGCTTTGCGCTGGGGGCCTACCCGATGGGCGCCAGCGCGCAAGGCGCTGCGCCCATTGCGGCACCGGCCGGGCTCAAGCCGTTCGAGCAACCCGCCTCCTTCGTGAAAATTGACAAGGACGGCACGGTCACGGTGACCGTCAACCGGCTTGAGTTTGGCCAGGGCGTGCTGACCGCGCTGCCCATGATCCTGGCCGAAGAGCTGGACGCCGACTGGAGCAAGGTGCGGGCCGTGCACGGCAGCGCCGATGCCGCCTACGTGGACCCGGCTTTCGGCATGCACCTGACCGGCGGGTCGGGCGCGATCAAGAATTCCTACACGCAGTACCGCGAGCTGGGCGCACGGGCGCGCGCCATGCTGGTGGCGGCGGCGTCCGCCCAATGGGACATCGGCGCCGGTAGCCTGCGCACCGAAAACGGCAAGGTGATCGGCCCCGGCGGCAAGGCGCTGGCCTATGGCGATCTGGCCGAGGCGGCGATGCAGATGCCCGTGCCGCAAAAGGTCGTGCTCAAGGACCCCAAGGATTTCCGCATTATCGGCAAGGCCACCCCCCGGCTCGATGCACGCGCCAAATCCAGCGGCGCACAGAATTTCGGCATCGATGTGCAACTGCCCGGCATGCTCACGGCCGTGGTGGCGCACGCGCCGGTGTTTGGCGCCCGGCTCAAAACCGTTGACGACAGCGCGGCCAAAGCCGTCAAGGGCGTCAAGGCGGTGCTGCGCATGCCCACCGACCGGGGCGGCGAAGGCGTGGCCGTGGTGGCGACCGGCTACTGGGCCGCCAAGCAGGGCCGCGATGCGCTGAAGCTGGAATGGGACGCTTCGGCCGTCGAAAAGGTTGACAGCGCCGCGCAGCTGGCCAGCTACCAGGCCCTGGCCAAAAAGACCGGTTTGGTGAAGTTCGATGCCGACATGGGCGCCTTGGCCGGCGCGCCGAAGAAAATCAGCGCGGAATTCAGCTTTCCGTACCTGGCCCATGCACCCATGGAGCCGCTCAACTGCACCGTCCAGGTCACAGGCCAGGGAGCCGAGGCCAAGGCCAGTTTGTGGCTGGGCACGCAGATGCCGGGTTTTGACGCGGTGGCCGCAGCCAAGGTGCTGGGCGTGGCGCTGCAGAACGTCAAGGTCAACGTGCAGATGGCCGGCGGCGGTTTCGGGCGGCGCGGCGTGCCCACGGCGGACTATGTGGTTGAAGCCTGCACGGTGGCCAAGGCCGCCCGCGCCGCCGGCCTGGACGTGCCGGTGCGCGTGATGTGGAGCCGCGAGGACGACATCAAGGGCGGCTACTACCGGCCCATGCACGTTCACCGCGCCGAGATCGGCTTTGACGCCAAGGGCAAGGTGCTGGCCTGGGACCATGTGGTGGTGGGCCAGTCGATTGCCCAAGGCACGCCTTTCGAAAGCTTCATGGTCAAGGACGGCATCGACAACACCGCGCTCGAAGGCATGCGCGACCCCTACGATGTGCCCATGCGCCTGTCGGTGCACCACCCCAAGGTCAACGTGCCGGTGCTGTGGTGGCGCAGCGTGGGCTCGACCCACACGGCGTTCGTGATGGAAACATTGATCGACGAGATTGCCCGCGCCACCCAGCAGGACCCCGTGGCCTACCGGCTGCAGCTGCTGGGCGACAAGCATCCGCGCCACAAGGCGGCCTTGCTGCTGGCGGTCGCGCAGTCGGGGTACGGCAAGCGCAAGCTGCCTGCCGGGCAGGCCTGGGGCGTGGCGGTGCATGAATCGTTCAACACCGTGGTGGCCTACGTGGCCGAAGCGTCGGTCACCAAGGGCGTTCCCAAGCTGCATGCGGTCACGGCGGGCGTGCACTGCAACTTGGCGGTCAACCCCAAGACCATCGAAGCCCAGGTGCAGGGCGCCGCGCTGATGGGCCTTAGCACCTGCCTGCCCGGCGCGGCCATCACCCTGAAGGACGGCGTGGTCGAGCAAAGCAACTTTGGCGACTACGTGGTGGCGCGCATAACGGACATGCCGCGCATCGCGGTTCACCTGGTGCCCAGCGCCGATGCGCCCACGGGCATGGGCGAGCCGGGGCTGCCGCCGCTGGCGCCTGCGTTTGCCAATGCGCTGGCCCAGCTGACCGGCCAGCCGCTCCGGGCCTTGCCGTTCAAGCTGGCTTGACGCATGGAAAGCCTTGACCTGCGCGTGCTGGCCGATGCCCTGGCGTGGCGGCGCGCCGGTCACGCGGTGACGCTGGTGACCGTGGTCGAAACCTGGGGCAGCGCCCCGCGCCCACCCGGCGCGCTGCTGGCCGTGCGCGCCGACGGCGTGGTGAGCGGCTCGGTGTCGGGCGGTTGCATCGAGGACGACCTGATTGCGCAAACCAAAGCCGCTTTTCACGAGCGCGGCGCAAGCCAGGCGCAGTTGCCGGAGCGGCCGTCCATGCTGGCCTACGGCGTCAGCAAGGAAGAAGCCGCCCGCTTCGGCCTGCCCTGCGGCGGCACCCTGCGCCTGGTGCGCGAGCCGCTGGTGGACACGGACTGGGTGGAAGCGGTGCTGGACCGCACCGCCCGGCACGAACTGGTGGCGCGGCAGCTGACCCTGGCCACCGGCGCGGTGCGCTTGACGACTGCCACGCGCGGGCAGGCGATGCATTTCGACGGCAGCGTGCTGTCGTGCATGTTCGGTCCCCGGTGGCGGCTGCTGCTGATCGGCGCGGGGCAGTTGTCGCAGGCGGTGGCGCAGATCGCGCAGATGCTTGATTTTGAGGTGCTGGTGTGCGACCCGCGCGAGGAATACGCCGCCGCATTGCGCATGCCTGGCGTGCAACGGGTCATGGGCATGCCCGACGATGTGGTCAAGGCCCTGGTGCCCGATGCGCACACCGCCATCGTGGCGCTCACGCACGACCCCAAGCTCGACGACATGGCTTTGCTCGAGGCGCTGGTGTCCGGGGCGTTTTATGTCGGCGCGCTGGGCTCCCGGCGCAACCAGGAAACCCGCAAAAAACGCCTGGCCGAGCATTTCGACCTGACGCCCGGTATGTTGGCGCGGCTGCATGGACCGGTCGGTTTGTCCATTGGCGCCAAGACACCCGCCGAAATCGCGGTGTCGGTGATGGCGCAGATCATCCAGGTCAAGAACGCAGCGCCTGCTGTTCAACCTGTGCCGGCGCATGCCCTTTGCTTGCCAGACCACCCACCGTCCTGATCCTGGCCAGCGGGCGCGGCGAGCGCTTCACCGCTTCCGGCGGCCAGGGCAGCAAATTGCAGGCGATGCTGATTGGCAAAACCGTGCTGCGGCACACCCTGGACGCGGTGCGGGCCAGCGGCCTGCCCCACCACCTCGAAATTGCGCCGCATCCCGGCATGGGCGACTCGATTGCTGCGGCGGTTCTGGCCACGCAGGACGCTAACGGCTGGCTGGTGCTGCCCGGCGATCTGCCGCTGATTCAGCCGCACACGCTGCGCACAGTGGCCGACGCCTTGCAACGCCATGCCGTCGTGCTTCCCAGCTTTGAAGGCCGGCGCGGCCACCCTGTCGGATTTTCCGTGGCCTGCCGCGACGCATTGCTGGCTTTACAGGGAAATCAGGGCGCGGCGCACGTCGTCGCTGCGCATTCAGCACTGAAATTACCAGTCGGTGACGCCGGTGCCGTCACCGACATTGACACGCTTGAAGACTTGGCGCGGGTGGCGCAGTTGCTCGGCCCAGGACGCGGCAACCTCGTCAGCCGATGAACACCAGATCGAACCGCTGCTTGGCCGAACCCACGGGTTCGCGCACGTCCACTTCGGCCACGCCAGGCAAGGAGGCCACGCTGTTGTCGATGACCAGCGCAAGTTGTTCCCGGGTTTGCCCGATCAAATACACCAGAACGTCGAAGCGGCCCAGGGTCACCCCTGAAAATGCGCAGCATTCCAGTTCTGCGATGGCCTGCGCAATGCCCGGGGCCTGGCCCGGCACCGTGCGCAGCCGCACGATGACGGCCGCCGTGTAGCCCATGGTGGCTGCATCGGCCACCAGGCCCAGGCGCATGACCTGGTTGTCGGCCATTTTCTTCAGGCGAAGGCGCACCCTGCTTTCGGTCAGGCCGAGCAGACGCGCCACCTCGCGGTTGCTCACGCGCGCATTGTCCTTGAGCAGGTCGAGGATGACGATGTCGGTGGCGTCGAGCTTCATGAGGCCTGCGCCAGCGGGGACAGCGCTGCAAACTCGGTGCGGTATTTGACGATGTTTGAAATGATCATCGTCTCGCTGCTGACCACGCCTTCGATGCGCGCAAGCCGGTGGGTCACCGTGTCGTGCAGGTCCTGCAGGGATTTTGCAAGGACCAGCAGCATCAGCGGCTTGTCACCCATGACCAGGGTCACGATGGCGACGCGCTCCACGGCCGCCACGTCCCGGGCCACATCCGCCAGGGCACGCCCTCGCACGCCCAGGTCGACGCTGGCCAGAATTTCAAAACCGGCGGACCGGAAGTCGCGCTGCGCGGCAATCCGGATGGCGCCATCGGCCTCGAGCGAACGGATGCGCGCTGCCACGGTGGCCTCGGCCATGCCCAGGGCTGCGGCCAGTTCGGTGTTGGGCTGGCGCAGGTCGACCCGCAAAAGGGCGATGATCTGGCGGTCGGTGTCGTCGAGTGTGCGCAAGGAAAAACCTTTGACGGCAGGGTGCAGCTGGGGAACGGCCATCTTAGCGCCGTGCGTCCGCCCGCAAAAAAGGGTGCCCGCAAGCACCCTTTTTTGTCAGCGATGGCTGCTTACTTCGTGACGTCGAACACCAGGTTGGCGGACGAAGGGCCGAACGAAGCGTAGGGAACGACTCCCGTCTGGCCGACACCGGCCTTGGACCAGTCGCACACGCCGCTTGGAAACACCGCCTGCAAGCGGGCCAGTTCGCCAGCCAGCGGCGCTATCTTGTAGTCGCCTGCCGCCACGGGCTTGAGGTCGCACTTGAGCTTGTTGGCCGCCAGGGGCCCGCCCGCTTCAATGCGCGGCGCAGAGTACGACGGCCAGATCGTGTTGCACTGCGAATCGGCCTTGCTGCTCCAGGTCTGCGTCTCGGCAATGAACTGCGGAGCCGTGCTTTTGGTGAAGCAGCCGTCGACCGCGGAAGCAGGCTTGCGGGCGATGACCTTGTCGCGCTGCGTGGCGCCAGAGGCGTCTGCCTTGTACGCCACGACCCAGTCGATGAACGATTTCCAGCCCTGGGTTGCCACTGCAGCGCCTACGGCCAGTTCTTCCGGCGTGCCGCCCGCGCCCACCGCCGCCAAAATCGGCACGCCGCCGCGCCACATGACGTGGTTGCGCGTGTCGCCATTGGCCTGCGCCATGCGCTCGCGCACCGCGAAGTGGAACCACTGGTAGTGGTAGAAGTTGTCCTCGTCGTACAGGCCCGTGGTGTCGAACACCGGAATGGCGGCCAGCCCGCCGTTGCCGTTGAGCTGCATGCCGCTCTGGTGCGCACGGCGGATCGCGCCGGCATCGCCGGTGACGCGGCCGGCCACGTAGTTGGCGTTCTGGTCGTAGCCGCCGACCTTTTCATTCAGGTCCAGGAACTGCGTCATCGTGATCGTGCCCGCGTTCAGAGCCTGCAGGCCGTATTGCACACCCACGTTGTCGAACGGACGCAGGGCAAAGCCGGTGGCCTTGTCGACGCCGTAGATGTTGCGCGCCACGTCAAACACCGTGGGCCGGGCGCCCGTCGGATTGGTGGCGGGGTTGTAGCGAAGCGTGGTCGGGACCACCGGGTTCCAGACCGCCGACTGGTAGGGCGCACCACCCAACACGGGCAGCGTGCTCGGCGGAAGCGGGTCGATCCGTCCGGGGACCGGGTCCGTGCGACCCGACTGCAAGGCCAGGTCGTACCAGGCGCGCGCATTCTTGTGGCCGGAAACAGCCACCATCTGCCCTTCGGTCAGCGCGCCGGTGTTGGCGGCCAGGTAGTAGCGGCTGAGCAGCCTGGAGTCGAGGCCGGCCATGGAGATCGACAGCGCGTCCGGGAAGGTCGAACTGATGAATACGCCGTCAAACAGGCCCGGGTAGGCGTCGGCGAGCTGCAGGCTGGTGTACGCGCCGCCCGATCCGCCGGTGGACACGGTGAATGCCGGCACGCCAAACGTCTTGATGAAATTTTCTTTGCCCATGAGGGCACTTTCAGCCGCCAGAGTTGCATTGCAGCTGTTGGTCGGGTGGTTGAGCGAGTTGTTGAAGATGCCGTAGCCTTCGCCCAGGCGCGTCAGGTTGTCGAGCGTCAGCAGGCTCACGCCCAGCGCGGCGCCCTGGATGTACCAGCCGCCGGTGCAGCCCGAGCCGTGAACGGCCAGCAGGCGCTTGTTCCAGCCGGCAGGCGGCGTAGTCGGCGATGGCGCAGCGTCCTTGGTCGGGTCGTGCAGCACGGCGTTCTGGTAGATGCCGCGGTTCATGGTGCCGGTCTCGACGCGAACGACGAATGGAACCGTGGCGCCTGTCGCGGTGGTGGTGCTTGCCACGTCCGCCGGCAGCGCAGTGAGGCTGGTCATTGGCTTGAGTGCACCGCCCGAGGTGGTGCGGTACACGTAGACGATCTTGGTCGGCGCCGAACAGTTGGCGTCGGTGCTGTCGCCCAGTTTGGTGCCGTCAGGCAGGGTGAACGACTGGGTCTGGCAGATGTAGGGCGACTGGTGCGGGCCCGAGATCATGGGGCCGGTGCGCGGGTAGTTGGTGAGGCTGATCTGCGTGGCCGGGCCACCGACGCTGGCCGACAGCACGTTGGCGCCGTCTTTCAAGCCGGTGAGCAAGGCGATGCGCGTGCCCGAGTTCGCCGGGTCGGGCTTGAACAGGGCGGAAACGTCCGCGCCATTGAGCGTGACCACCACCGGATCGGCGGCGGTCAAGGCAGCGGCGGTGCGAAGCGACACCAGCGTGCTGCCGCCCGAGACAAGTTCTGGTTTGGATGAAAGCACCTGCAGGCTGGGCGCTGCGACAGGTGCACTTGGGCTGTCGCCGCCGCATGCCGACAGGGCCAGGGTGACCACCGCAGCGGCGCAGGCGCCCAGCGGAAAGTTGTGTTGTCTCATTGATGAATCCTGTGAAATGCCGTAAATGCCGTGCCAGCGGCAATGACGCAAAATTCAATGAGCTAACGTTGACACATTGATTTGCGCAGCAAAATCGAGGATATATCACGCAAAACAACAATACATTGGGATAAGTACGTAGCTTGATTCTTTCTTTCGCCTTGATCGCAGGCTTGGCCCGTCAGCGGATCTGCCCGCGAATTTCGCCGTTTGGGTACGAGGCGCTGTGCGCGTTGAAGTACAGGTTGCCCTGTTTGTAGGCCAGCAGTTGCGCGGCGGTAAGCACGGTGCCGGCCGGCACGCTGTAAACACCGCTGCCCGCGCTGGTCAGGGGCACGATGATCGGGCCGTTGCTACCGGGTGCGGCCAGGTGGATGTGCGCCGCGACGGCCGTTATGCCCGTCAAGGCGATGCCGCCGCTGGCTGCCCGGGTGATGGGGTCTATCACCAGCGTTCCCGTTCCGGTTGCGGCAGAAGGCGTGGGCGGCACTTCCTCTGCCGCGCTCAGGCGCGCAACACCAACGTTGCGGCCAATCTGGCCCCGAACTTCTCCCCCCGGCAGGGCGGCGCTGTGGGCATTGAAGTAAAGGTTGCCGGCACTGAGCCGGGCAAGTTGCGCATCGGTCAATTGCGCATCGGCTGCGGCCACCCAGACGCCGCTGCCCGCAGCCGTTTCGCTGAGAGGAAAGATGATCGGGCCGTTGACGCCGGGCGCGCCGTCGTGGATATGCGCCGCCGTGGCCGCCAGGCCTGTGAGCGTGACGCGCGCGGTGAACTTTTTAGTCGCCGGGTCCAGGCTCAGCAGCCCGTTGCCGGTGGCGCTTGACGCATTGGGGGGCACCTCCTGCAACGGCGACATCTGCGCGGCAAACACGTCGCGCCCGATCTGGCCGCGGATCTCGCCGTTCGGGTTGGCAGCGCTGTGGGCGTTGAAGTACAGGCCGCCGCTGGCAAAAGCTGCAGCCTGCGCCTCGGTCAGCACGGTCCCGGCGGGCACCGACCAGGTGCCTGGTGCCGTTTCGCTGAGCGGGACGATGACGGGGCCATTGGCGCCCACTTCCCCTTGGTGCACATGGGCGGCATTGGCTGTCATGCCTTCGATCGTGATGCTGCCGCTGACCGTTCGCGAGGGCGACTGCAGGCTCAGCAAGCCGGTACCCAATGCGCTGGTCAAGGTAGGCGGCACTTCCTGGTCACCGGACAAGGTGGCCTTGAGCTGCACGGTGGTCGGCGTTGGCGCGACCGGATCATCGTCATCGCCCGAGCCGCAGGCAGACAACCCCAGCAACAGCGCGGCAGCCAGCGACCATTTCGACCATGGGCGCAGGCGCATGAAAGGCAGGGAACAAGTCAATTGCATGATGGACCTCCGAAGGATAAAACCTGGAACGCTTGACAGGCGAAGCGCGCGGCATCCAGGCCTTGCAGTGATTGGATTGAAAGCGGCTTTGGCGTGTGCTGCCTCAAATAGTGACCCCGCAGTGCCGTCGCGTGTGACCTTAAATGCCGGACTGCGCGTAGGACAAGGCCGGGCCAGAAGCACCCCATGCAGGCCTGTTTGTCCTGCCGACCGTGGCAAGTCGGCTTCAGGGTGAACTGATGCGCGTCACGCTGGTCCGCCCCAGCACGAGCAGGGCGCCGTCAGTGCCGACCAGCATGTCCACCGGCGCATCGGCGAGGCTGGCAAACGCGTAGGCCGCATTGCCGTTGGCCGCATCGAGCCGCCCGACGAACCTGCGCACGAAGTCGGCAAAGAAATAGTTGTTGCGGTAGGGCGCCGCAAACGGCCCGGACGCCGGATAGAACGTGCCGCCCGCAATCGCAAAGCCGGTAAAAAACCCGCCGGGACCGGAGCCGGGCGGCACGGCATCGCTGTGCTTGTAGGCAAACAGTGGCGCTGTCACGCCGGCGCCCGCGTTGTCGGGCCCTTCCGAGCCGGGCCAGCCGAAATTGGCCCCGGCCGCGCCTGCGTTGATCTCTTCCCAGGTGTTGGCGCCGGCGTCGTTGATGTAGATGCGCCCGGTGCCCGGCTGCACCGCAAAGCTGAACGGGTTGCGCAGCCCGTAAGCCCAGATGGCGCGCGCCAGCCCCTGCTGGCCGGAAAAAAACGGGTTGTCGGCCGGAATGCTGCCATCGTCGTTGAAGCGCAGCAGCTTGCCCAGCGGGCTGCCCAGGTTCTGCGATTGGGCGGGGTCGGCGTTTTCACCCACGCCGACGTACAGCTTGCCATCGGTGCCAAAGTGCAGGGCGCCGCCGTTGTGGTTGGTGGCGGCGGACAAGGGCGGCAGGTCGACCAGCACCAGTTCGCTCGAAGGCAGCGCCGTATCGCCCTGCGCGGTGAAGCGGCTGATGCGGTTGTGGATGCCGCCGGCCGCCTGGGGCGTGGTCGTGTGGTGCAGGTAGACATAGGGGGTTGCGGGGAAATCAGGGTGCAGCGCAATGCCGATCAGCCCACGCTCGCCGGAGGCATCGACCGCGAGGCGCACGAACGGCTGCGGCAACAGCCCGCCCGCCTTGAACACGCGCACAGCGCCACCCTGCTCGGCTATGAACAAGCGCCCGTCGGTCGCTTGCGCCGCTGCGGTGGCCTGGCTCAAACCGGTGATGAAGCGGTCGTTTTTGGTGAAGCCGGCCGGCACCGCAGCGCCACCGCCAAACTTCACCGTCGCCGTCGCCCAGGCCGAGACATTGCCGGCGGAATCCAGGGCGCGGGCGCGAACCACATGCTGGCCGGCCGCATGGTCGGCGGTGTTGACGCTGGCGGTGAAGGGCGCGGTGTCATCGGCGCCTGCCGCCAGGCCGTCGACTTGAAACTCGACCCGGGTCACGGCAATGTTGTCGCTGGCGGTCGCGCCCAGCGCCACAACGCCCGTCAGGTCGGTGGCCAGGTTGACAGGCGCGGAAAGCGTCACCTGCGGCGCGGCCGTGTCGCTAGGGGCCGCAACCGGAACCGCCGGGCTTTCATTTCCGCCGACGCCGCCTTCGGCACTTCCACCTCCACCTCCGCAACTCAGCAAAAGCGGCGCGGTCAGGGCCAGCAGCAATTGACAGGCGATTGAACGGGCATTCATGGCTGGCCTCCCCGGAAATGACACAAGGTTGCGGTCAATAAATTCTAGGGCGCCGCCTGTTCCTGACTCACCGGCGGGGTCATGCCGCCGTGCCGCCTGCCCATTGCAGGCCGGATGTCGGGCCAGCAGGTAAAGTCGGGCAAACGCAACTCTGGCACCCCATGAACCCCATCAACCTCCACCAGATCGCGATCGACGCCATGCGCACCCGGGGGCTGCTGCCCGCCTTCACGCCGCAGGCGCTGCAAGAGGCCGAAGCCGCCCGGCCGGCGAGCCCTGAGCGCAGCGGCGCCATCGCTGACCTGCGCCACCTGGCCTGGTTTTCCATCGACAACGACGACACGCTGGACCTGGACCAGCTGAGCGTGGCCGAGGCATTGCCCGACGGCGCGATGCGCCTGCGGGTGGCGGTGGCCGATGTGGACGCCCTGGTCAGGCCGGGCGGCGCGGTCGATGGCCATGCGGCCGCCAACACCACCTCGGTGTACACGGCGGCCGGCGTGTTCCCGATGCTGCCCGAAGCGCTGTCCACCGGTCTCACCTCGCTGCACGAAGGCCGGCACCGCCTGGCGGTGGTGGTGGACATGCGGGTCGAGGCGAACGGCACCGTGCCCGCCTCCAGCGTGTACCGGGCACTGGTCGTCAACCACGCCAAGCTGACCTACCACGGCGTGTCGGCCTGGCTCGACGGACAGGCGCCGGCGCCTGCGCAATTCGCCAGCGTGCCGGGGCTGGAGGCGCAAGTGCGCCTGCACGACACCCTGGCCGGCCAGTTGCGGCAATGGCGGCAGGCGCGCGGCGCGCTGAATGTGGGCACCGTGTCTGCCCGGCCGGTGTTTGATGCGGGCGGGCAGCTGACGGACCTGCGCCCGGATCAAAAAAACCGCGCCAAGGACCTGATCGCCGACATCATGATCGCGACCAACGGCGCGACGGCGCGGTTTCTGGTGGACAAGGGCTTTCCGTCGCTGCGCCGTTTTCTGCAGGCGCCGCGCCGCTGGGACCGCATTGCGCTGCTGGCGGCCAGCCACGGCGCACAGTTGCCCGCGCAGCCCGATGCGCTGGCGCTGGACGGCTTCCTGAAAGCCCGCCGCCTGGCCGACCCGGCCGGCTTTGCCGACCTGTCGCTGGCGGTGGTCAAGCTGCTCGGCTCGGGCGAATACGCGGCCGCGCCTGCGGTTGCAGCGGGCACCGCCCCGCAATCGGGGCACTTTGGCCTGGCGGTGAACGACTACGCCCATTCCACCGCGCCCAACCGGCGCTTTCCCGACCTGGTCACCCAGCGCCTGCTGAAGGCCGCCGTCGCCGGCGAGCCGCCGCCCTATTCAGCCGAACAGCTCACCGCCATCGCCCGGCACTGCACGCTGCAGGAAGACAACGCCAGCAAGGTCGAGCGCCAGGTGCTGAAAGCGGCAGGCGCCTACCTGCTGCACGGGCGCATCGGCGAGGTGTTCGACGCGCTGGTGACCGGCGCCGCTGCCAAGGGCACCTTCGTTCGCATCAGCCGCCCGATGCTGGAAGGCCGGGTGGTGCGCGGCTTTGAAGGGCTGGACGTGGGCGATGCGGTGCGCGTGCGCTTGCTGGCGGTGGATGCGGGAAAAAGCTTCATCGACTTTGAGCGCGCCTGAACAATAGGCCTTGCAAGCCGCGCAGGCGTCACCATTTAGGGCGTTCGATACACATCAAGAAGGAAATGGCCATGTGGAAACGTTTGACGCTGCTGTGGACCGTGGTGCGCGGCGATGCGCGGCTGCTGTGGTTTGCATTGCGCCACCCGGCGTCGCCCGGCTGGCTGAAATGGGGCACGGCGCTGATCGCGCTCTACCTGTTTTCACCGATCGACCTGATACCCGACGTGCTGCCCGTGATCGGCATGGTCGATGACCTGGTGCTGGTGCCGCTGGCGATACGCTGGCTGCTCAACCGCCTGCCGCCCGAAGTCATGCAGGCCGCGCAGCGCCGCACCGGCTGACCGGTGGCGGCCGGGGCGCCGTAAGATCAGCGCCCATGAACTACTGGCTGATGAAATCCGAACCCGCCGACTGCTCGGTGGACGACGCGCTGGCCGCGCCCGGCGCCACCGTGGCCTGGGTCGGCGTACGCAACTACCAGGCGCGCAACTTCATGGGCAATGCGATGAAGCTGGGCGACGGCGTGCTGTTCTACCATTCCAGCTGCGCCGAGCCGGGCATCGTGGGCCTGGCGCAGGTAGCCTCGGGCCCCTACGCGGACCCGACCCAGTTCGACCCGGCGTCGCCCTACTTCGACGCCAAGTCCCGGCCGCAAGCGCCGCGCTGGCAGCTGGTGAATGTGCAGGTGCTGCGCAAGACCCGCCATCTCGGTCTGCCGGCCCTGCGCGCCCACGCCGGCCTGCAGGACCTGATCATCCTGCGCAAGGGAAACCGGCTGTCCATCACGCCGGTGCTTGCGCAGCATTGGCGCATCCTGGCCGGGTTGATGGATGGCGCGGAGTCAGCGGTCACGGCGGACCAGGGCCGCACTAAAACGGACGCGCCTGGCGCCAACGGGCACACAAGCGCCCCAAGTTAGCGCTTTTTGCTGCATGGCCGTGCAGGTGACCGGCTCTCCAGGGCCGGTCAGGCTGCGCCATGTTCTCCCCTGCAAGCACCAATACAGCGCAGCTTCACGGCGCAGTGGCCTGAATCATGCTTGATGCCAAGTGCTTTCTGCCAGACGGGCAGAGATCCTTCTTTCGCGTCAACCACTACTTTTCAGGATATTTCATGGCCTACCTTGTGCCCTCGGAGTTTGTAACCAAGATGGTGGATGCCGGCGAATCCAAGATCTACATGGCCACCCGGGACGCGCTGATCCGCGCCTTCATGGCGGGCGCCATCCTGGCGCTGGCGGCGGTCTTCGCCGTCTCGATCAGCGTACAGACCGGCAACCCGCTGCTGGGCGCCGTGCTGTTTCCCGTGGGCTTTTGCATGCTCTACCTGCTGGGCTTCGACCTGCTGACTGGCGTGTTCGTGCTCACCCCGCTGGCCTGGCTGGACAAGCGCCCCGGCGTGACCATCAAGGGCATCCTCAAGCACTGGGGCGTGGTCTTCCTCGGCAACTTCGCGGGCGCCTTCACCGTTGCCGTGCTGATGGCCATTGTCTTCACCAACGGCTTTGCCACCGAGGTGAACAAGGTGGGCGCCGCCATCTCGGTCATCGGCGAGAACCGCACGCTGGGCTATGCGCAGTACGGCGCTTCCGGCATGCTGACCCTGTTCATCCGCGGCATGCTGTGCAACTGGATGGTGTCCCTGGGCGTCGTGGGGGCCATGATCTCCACCACGGTCAGCGGCAAGGTGATTGCCATGTGGATGCCGATCATGGTGTTTTTCTACATGACGTTCGAGCATTCGGTGGTGAACATGTTCCTGTTCCCCTTCGGCCTGCTGACCGGCGCGCATTTCTCGCTGATGGACTACCTGATCTGGAACGAGATTCCCACGGTGCTGGGCAACCTGGTCGGCGGGCTGGCCTTCACCGGCCTGACGCTCTACACCACTCATGTGAAAACGGCGCCGAAGCGCACCTTCAAGTAAGCGGCCTTTTTCGCCGCCGCCAGCGCCACCACACAGCTGCCCCGGCCCGCCCAAGGCCCGGGGCGCTTTTTTACCCGACCACCCATGCCCCTGAAAATTTCCGTCGGCCAGCATTCCGACAAGGGCCGCAAGGAGGTCAACCAGGACTTCTACGGCGTCTCGGCGCCTGTCGAGCCGCTGCTGACGTCCAAGGGCATCGCCATTGCGCTGGCCGACGGCATCGGCAGCAGCGACGTCAGCCAGGTCGCCAGCGAATTTGCCGTGATGGGGTTTCTGGACGACTACTACTGCACCTCGCCGGCCTGGTCGGTCAGGAAGTCGGTCGAGCGGGTGCTGACCGCCACCAACTCGTGGCTGCATTCGCGTACCCAGCAGAGCCAGTGGCGCCATGACAAGGACCGGGGCTATGTCTGCACCCTGAGCGCGCTGGTCATCAAGTCGACCACGGCCCATGTGTTCCATGTCGGCGACACCCGCATCTACCGCCTGCTGGGCACGGCGCTGGAGCAGCTGACGGTGGACCACCGGGTGCGGGTGGCCGAAGGGCAAAGCTACCTCAGCCGGGCGATGGGCTTCAACCCGCAGATCGACATCGACTACCAGGCGCTGCAGGTGAACCAGCACGACGTGTTTTTGCTGGCCTCCGACGGGGTACATGAGCATCTGGACGCCGCGTTCCTGGCGGCGGCCGCGCTGGCGGTGCGCACATCGGCGCAGGCGGGGCCGCTGCGGCAGCCCGATCTCGACCAGGCCGCCCGCGCCATCGTCGAGGAGGCCTTGGAGCGCGGCAGCGATGACAACCTGACGGTGCAGATCGTCCTCATCGACGAACTGCCGGACCCGGGAACGCGCCAGCTCCAGGAGCAGCTGTCGGGGCTGGCGCTGCCGCCGATCCTGGACGCCCGGATGACGCTCGACGGCTACACCATCGTGCGGGAAGTGCATGGCAGCAGCCGCAGCCACATCTACCTCGCGGTCGACGGCGAGACGCATGCGCCGGTGATCATCAAGACGCCGTCGATCGACCTGCAGGGCGATGCCGCCTACCTGGAGCGCTTCCTGATGGAGGAGTGGATCGCCCGGCGCATCAACAACGCCCATGTGCTCAAGCCGCATCCGCAGACGCGGGAACGCCGCTTCGTCTACGTCGCCACCGAATTCATCGACGGCCAGACCCTGGCGCAGTGGATGACCGACAACCCGCGCCCGAGCCTGGAAACGGTGCGCGGCATCGTCGAGCAGATCGCCAACGGGCTGCAGGCCTTTCACCGGCTGGAGATGCTGCACCAGGACCTGCGGCCGGCCAATATCATGATCGACACGCTGGGCACGGTGAAAATCATCGATTTCGGCGCGACCCGCGTGGCCGGCCTGCAGGAAATGACCGCGCCCGCCGATCAGCCCATCCTGGGCACGGCGCAGTACACCGCGCCTGAATATTTTCTGGGCGAGGCCGGCAGCCCGCGTTCGGATTTGTTTTCGCTGGGCGTCATCACCTACCAGATGCTCTCCGGCCGCCTGCCCTACGGCACGCAGGTGGCCCAGGCCCGGACCCAGGCGGCGCAGCGCAGGCTGCGCTACGACCCGGTGCTGGACGACGACCGCGAAATCCCGGCCTGGATCGACGGCGTGCTGGAAAAAGCCGTGCATCCCAGCCCGCTCAAGCGCTACGACACCCTGTCAGAGTACGTGCACGACCTGCGCCGCCCCAACCGGGCGTTCCTGAGCAGGAGCCGCCCGCCGCTGGCGGAGCGGCACCCGGTCGCTTTCTGGAAAGGCATTTCCGCCATCCTGGCCGTCATGCTCCTGGTGCTCTTGTTCACCCGCTTCGGTGCCCGGTAGGGCGAAAGCGCCCTGCCGCGGCGACAAAGCAGCCAGCAGGTAGATGCCGGATCGACCCAGGGCCGCCATCCACCGCCGTCACACGCCTTCAAGAATCCGCAGATTTTCCCGCGCAATGCTTGTGAAACCGACAGACAGGCGCTCGTCCTTCGTCGCCGCGCCCCAGAAAACCAGCGCCAGCGCCCGGGCTTTCTGCCATTCCGGCAAGGTGGCCGCGGTGGGGCGCAGCGGGCGCTCGCTGAAATTGCGCGCCACCAGCTCGCCATTGACCGGCGCATACAGCATCGGCAGCATGTCGTAGGTCGGCGACAGCCGCCAGTCGTCGCCGTCGAGCAGCAGCGAGATGTTGCCGTAGTGGCGGTCGGTGTTGGCGATCAGCACGCCATAGGCCTCCAGCAGTCGCAGGTGCGCGGCGTCCTGCGGCGTGAGCAGCCCCTGGTCTTCCATGCGCCGGGCGGTCGCGGCCCAGTTGTCCACCTTGCCGACATATTGCGCGTCGTACACCTCCAGCGACACCATGCCGATGCGGCCGGCGCGCGTTCGGTCAAAACGCTCAGACTCCAGATACATGCGGTTGCCGATGAGAAACGCCTGCGTCCTGGCAGCGGGCAGGCCGGCCTGTTCCAGCGTGTGCAAGGCCAGGTGCTCGCACACCAGCAGATCGCGGCTGCGCTGGTCGGCCTCGGAGTCGCCTGCGGGTGAAAATTTCACAATCACCGGGCGGCCATCGACCAGCGTGCAGAACTTGGGCTGCTCGCCGCCCGCCGACGAGCCGGGCAGCGTGCCCAGCATGGCGCGCTCGGCCAGGCGCGGATAGTCGCGGGTGGACGCCACCCGCGACGCCCGTTCGCCCAGCGTGCGGAAGCGCTCGAAGGCCATCTCGCCCACGATGAGGTTGCCCGGCAGGTCGTCGCCGAACCAGGCCAGCGCCTTGAGCGCGTCATCGGCGCTCCAGTGCCGCGGGTCGGCCGCCAGCTCCAGTTCCGGATGCGCCTGGGCAAAGGTGCGGCCCATGAAGCCCTGCGGCCGCATGTCGTCCAGAAACCACGGAAGCCCCTCGTGCAGCTCGCTCAGGCCGTCGGCTTCATCGACCCAGAAGCGGCCGCCTTGCAGGGGCACGATGCGGCCGAACGGCGTGACCTGCCCCCGGGCATCGACCCGCACGACCGGCAGGGCGCTGCCCGCGCCCGCGATGGGCCGCACCAGCAGGTAGCGCCGCCGCCGGGCAGCGCCCGAGGTCAGCACTTCGCCCGCCAGCAGCAGCGGCGCCAGCGCGCGCGACACGGTCGCCTGGCTCACCCCCAGCCAGGCCTGCAGCTCGGCGCTGGTGGCCACGCCGCCCTGCTTGCGCATCGCATCGCACAGCTGGCGGGACAGGTGCGAACTAGGTGTCCGGCTTGCCATGGGAGTTCATTGGATAAATTTGTGAATAGATACTTTTCACGTGAATCATAGGGAAGTTTCACAGTCCCCATGGAAAATTGAATAGATTGCGCTGTGGCTTTGCAGGAAGTCTGCCCACAAAAAAACGCGCCCGGGGGCGCGTTTGACGTGGACAGGCCAGGCTTACTTCGACACGACCCGGGCCATCTCCAGGCACTTGTTCGAGTAGCCCCATTCGTTGTCGTACCAGGCGACGATCTTGATGAAGGTGCCGTCCAGGGCAATGCTGGCGTCGGCGTCGAAGATCGAGGTGCGGGTATCGCCGCGGAAATCGGTGGCGACCACCTTGTCCTCGGTGTAGCCCAGCACGCCTTTCAGGGCGCCTTCGCTCTGCAGCTTCATCTCGGCGCAGATTTCCTTCAAGGTCGCTTCGCTGTTCAGCTCGCAGGTCAGGTCGACCACCGACACGTCGCTGGTCGGCACGCGGAACGACATGCCGGTGAGCTTCTTGTTCAGCTCCGGGATCACCACGCCGACGGCCTTGGCAGCGCCCGTGCTGGACGGAATGATGTTTTCCAGGTTGCCGCGTCCGCCGCGCCAGTCCTTGTTGCTGGGGCCATCCACGGTTTTTTGCGTGGCGGTGGCCGCATGCAC